>DASXNY010000050.1:0-71887 GCA_036494715.1 Thermoleophilaceae bacterium | reverse complement strand
GTCGAACTCGGACGTACGGACGGTCACCGTGAGGTGCCACTGGCCAGGGACCCCGAGCAGCGCCCCCGAGTCGATGTAGTGGCCGGGGCCCGCCTTCACGGCCGTCTGCTGGATCGCGCCGATCCCCTTCGACGGCATCATCGCCGACACGTCGACCTCCTTCGCCCCCGTGAACTGGCTCCCGTCCTTGGGATTGAGGAGGTAGAGGTGGATCTGGTTGTCGCCGACGCGCGCGGGGTCGACCGTCATCTCGAGCTGCGCGGGACCGACGCGCCCGCTGACGTTGACCGGACCGTTGTAGGCCTCGGTGGAGGGCGCGTACGAGCTGAGCGCCGCGGTCACGCCCAACACGACGACGATCACCGCCACCTCCGTGCGGAGCGCGCGGCGCAGCAGCACGCCGGCGCGCCCCGGAGTGGCGCCGGCGGCCGCCAGCCGCGCGAGCTCCGGCACCGAGCGGCGCCGGTTGAAGGCGCCGAGCCCGATCAGCACGAGCAGCAGGCAGAACTTGATCAGCACCGCCCGCCCGTAGGCGGTGTCGAGCAGGTGCGCGGGGGTGCGGACCCAGACGTAGGCCTGCACGAGACCGGACGCGAGGATCACGCACACGCAGGCGAGCGCCAGTGGGGAGAAGCGCGACAGCGCTCCGGCCAGGAGCCGCGTGCGGTCCGGCGGCGCGAGCTCGCGCGTGGCAGCCGGCAGCGCGACCAGCAGCGCCGCCAGCCCGCCGACCCAGAGACTCATCGCGAGTACGTGCAGGACGTTGGTGGGGAAGACCAGCGCGACCGGATGCTGCGTCGAGGCGTGCCCCGCGAGCGCCGGCAGCAGAATTACGAAGCCAAGTGGCAGGAGGAGCGCGACGAGGAAACCGAGCGTCCGCCGTGGTGCCAGGGCGAGCCCAGTGGCGCTCAGCTCGGCGGGCCGGAGCGTGGGCAGGCGCTCCCTGCCGGGCGCGGCGATCAGCCCGGCGATCAGCGCCGACGCCGCCCAGGCCAGCACCGCGATCCCCCACACGGTGCCGAAGCGCGTGCCGAGCTCCTCGTGCACGATCTTCCACCTGAGCGCCGACCAGCCGGAGATGCCTGCCGCGCTGGCGGCCTCGAGCACGACGCCGGCCGCCGCGCTCACCACGCCGAGCAGCGACGCGCCCAGCAGCAGCCGCGTCCAGCGGCGGGCGAAGGCGGCCGAGGCGCGCTGCCACTCAGGCGCACCGCTGGCAACAGCGCCGAGCGCGGGCAGCCAGGCCAGCAGCAGGAACGCCACGGCGCCGACGGCCAACGCGATCGCGGCGTACTGCAGGCCGCGCGCGATGCCGTAGACCACGTCCGTGGCCGCGCCGACCTTCGTGCCCGACAGGAGCGACGCCACCGACTTGCCCGCCGCGCCGGGATGGCCGATCGAGAAGGCGAAGCCGCTCGACACGATGTGCCCGTCGGCGGACACGACGCGGTAGGTGGCGGTGTAGGTGCCGGCCGGCAGGTGCGGCTTCAGATGCACGCCCATCACCGGGCCGCGCCCGCCAGGGTGGAAGGCGTCGCCCGAATCGACTCGCCGGCCCCCGGAGTCGAAGACGCGCACCGCGCCGAAGTTGCCCTCCACCGTCTCGTCGAAGCGGAACGAGACGACACCGGGCTGCGCCTTCACCACCGCATCGCGCGCCGGCGAGGTCCCCTCCAGCTCCGCGTGCGCGAACGCGGCCGGCGGCGCCAGGCAGATCAGCGCGACTGCGGCCGCGAGGGCAGCGGAGAGGCGCCGCCTCACCAGGCTTCCTCCACGGCCTTCGGCGCCTCCGGGCGCGGCCCGGCGCGGCGGCGGCGGACCGCCACCACCACGATCAGCGTCAGGAGCGCGACCGCTACGAGCGACGCGATCGCCGCAACCGGGAAGCCGCCCGGGCTGCCGACCCAGAACAGGGTGCCGCTGATCTTGCCCTTCTGCGAGCCGACGCTCAGCGGGATCCGGTAGTTGAAGATCTTCGTCTTGCGGTGCTTGTTCTTCACCTGCGGCGGCAGGTGCGCGCCCATCCAGTGCATGCGGTGGTCGTGCCAGACGAAGGTGCTCGTCTTGTCCACGTAGGTCCACTGCGGCGGCGCCTTCGCGTTGGCGAACTTGGGCGGCGCCACGGTCACGAAGTCGGTGGTGTTGAGGTAGGTGGCCGGCGACAGCCGGTTGCGCTGGACGGTGCCGTTGCCGAGGATGCGCGCGTACGGCTCGCCGGCGTAGCCGTAGACCGTCACGGTCTTGCCGCTGCGGTTGGTGAGCTGGAACTGGCTGTCGTAGCCGAGTACCTGGAGCTTCACTCCGGGCATGCTCGGCGTCACCCGCTCGATCACCGAGCGGTAGTTCGGGTTGCCCTCGTGCGCGGACACCGGCGCGGCCAGCACCGCCGCGGCCACCGCCGCAAGCACCATCGCCCGCGGAAAGCGGGACATTCACCGCTCCTTCCGTTCGTCTGGCTGACTAGGCGATCAGCGTGCGAACGGCGGTGCGCGGCCCGCGGAGCACCGGGCGAGCGGGCTCGGCGGGATCAGGACAGGCGTGGCGGGCGCGAGGGGGAGCGCGGAGCTCCGCCGCTCCCGCAGCCCGCTTCGTCCCAGCCGCGCCACGAGGGCAACCGCCGCGCGGCCGCCGCGAACGAGCAGCGCCAACACGGCCCCGACGGCCAGCGCCGCCGGCAGCGCCCAGAGGCCACCGTCGCCGAAGATGCCGACGAGCCCGGCGGGATGGCCGGTCGCGAAGAGGCCCTCGAGAAATTCCTGGCCGGCGTAGATCAGCACGAGTCCGGTGCTGGCGGCGAGCCACACCCCGAGAGCGCCAGGCTGCGGCGAGCCCCCGGCTTCGCCCGAGCGCCAGGCGCGGGCGAGGTGGCCGACGAACACACCCACGCCCAGGGCCAGCACGAGCACGAGCCACGGCGTGAGCGAGTTGAGATACGAGTGGCCCGTCTCGGCCAGCTCGCTGTGCGAGCCGCGCCCGTAGGCCAGCAGGTAGCGCAGCTGGTGCACCGACAGCGCCGCCAGCGGCATCAGTGCGGCGGCCGGCAGCCGGCGCGCCCAGAAACGGGTCTCGTGCGAGGACGGCACGATGCCGGACACTGTACCTCGCGGCTACTCGGCTGGCGGATCGTCGTCCGGTCGCCGCGGGGGCGGAGGGCGCGGCGGTGGCGGCGGGAACTCCGGGCCGTCGTAGTACTCGTGCCCGGCCATGTCGCGGCGCTCGCGCTCGGCGAGAACCCCGATCAGGAGGACAAAGGCGAGGATCGCCGCGGCCGCGACCAGCGCGATCACGACCCAGAGCCAGACGCTGCCCACGGACGTGCAGACTCACGAGCCGGGAGGCAGGTGTCAACTGTGCGCTTCACTTCTCGTGATGGCGAGCTGGTTGCGGCAACACGATCCGGGCTTCCTGGCGCTCCGCCGCGCCGCGCGCACCGCCATCGTCATGCCGACCCTGTTCGCGCTCGGCGACAAGGTGATCGGCAATCCGGTGCTCGCCACGTTCGCGGCATTCGGCTCGTTCGCGCTGCTCACGCTGGTGGACTTCGCCGGGCCGATGCACGAGCGGCTGCAGGCCGAGGCGGCGCTGGCCGTGACGGGCGCGGCACTGGTGTGCGTCGGCACGCTCGTCTCGCGCTCCACCGGGCTGGCGGCGGTGGCGATGACGCTCGTGGCGTTCGGGGTGATCTTCGCCGGCGCGGTCAGCTCGGTGCTTGCGGGTGCGACGACCTCGCTGCTGCTCTCGTTCATCCTGCCGGTCTGCCTGCCGGGCCCGGTCTCGTCGATCCCCGATCGGCTGGCGGGCTGGGGGATGGCGTCCGGTGCCGCGCTGGTCGCGATCACGCTGCTGTGGCCGGCGCCCGCGCGCAATCCGCTGCGCACGGCGGCGATCGCCGCCTGCCGCGCGCTTGCGGCGCGGTTGCGCGCGGACGTCGCCTTCGTGCGCGGCGAGCTGACGGGCGACGAGCGCGACGCCGCGGTGGCCGCGGCGAGCGCCGCCGTGTCCTCGCTGCACGACGTCTTCTTCGCCACCCCGTACCGGCCCACCGGCCTGAGCACCGCCGCGCGCACGGTCATCCGCCTGGTGGACGAGGTCAGATGGCTCGACGACATCATCGTGCTGTCGGTGTCGCGGCCGGGGGCGAGCTCGGTCGATCCGCGCGTCTGCGAGGTGAAGCTGTCAGCGGCGCTGGTGCTCGAGCGAGGGGCGGACGAGCTCGACATGCCGCGGCGCCGCCCGGACGAACTGCACGAGGCGCAGGCGCGGCTCGCCGAGCAGCGCCTCGAGCTCGAGTCGAGCTCGGCCATGCGACTGCCGAGCGGCGACGGCGACCCCCCCGAGCGCACGGGCGAGGTGATCTCGGCGCTCGACCCGGGCTTCCGCGCGCAGGAGCTGAGCTTTGTGGTCGCGCAGATCGGGACGAACATCGACTTCGCCGCGGCCGCCGAGCGCCGCGGCTGGCTCGACAGGCTGCTCGGCCGCCAGCCGGAGGGCCTGGCCCCCACGCGCGCCGCCGCGCGCGAGCGCGCCGGCTCATACGCGCGGCGGCAGTCGGTGTGGCTGCGCAACAGCGTGCGTGGCGCGGTCGGTCTCGGCCTGGCGGTGGCGGTGGCCAAGCTCACCGGCGTGGGTCATGCCTTCTGGGTGGTGCTCGGCGCGCTGGCGGTGCTGCGCTCGAACGCGCTCAACACTGGACAGAGCGTGGTGCGCGGGCTGCTCGGCACGGCGGTCGGGTTCATCGTCGGCGCCGCGCTTGTCGCGCTCGTCGGCACGAACACCACGCTGCTGTGGTTCCTGCTGCCGCCGGCCGTGCTGTTCGCCGGGCTCGCGCCGGCCGCGATCTCGTTCGCCGCGGGACAGGCAGCGTTCACGCTAACGCTGCTGATCCTCTTCAACATCCTGCAGCCTGAGGGCTGGCGCATCGGGCTCGTGCGCATCGAGGACGTCGCGCTGGGCTGCGGCGTGAGCCTGGTGGTGGGCCTCCTGTTCTGGCCGCGCGGCGCCGCCTCGGAGCTCGGCCGGGCGCTCGCCGACGCCTACGTCGCGAGCGCGACCTACCTCGCCCGCGCCGTGGACTTCGGCATCGAGTGCTGCGACCCGAGCTCGGGCTTCCCCCAGGCGCCCACCACCGACGCGCTCGGTGCCGCGGCGGCCGCCCGGCGCCTCGACGACACCTTCCGCGGCTACCTCGCGGAGCGCGGCGCCAAGCCGATCCCGATGGCGGAGGTGACGAATCTCGTGACCGGCGTCGTCGGGCTGCGTCTGGCGGGCGACGCCGTGCTCGACCTGTGGGGGACCGACCCCTCACCCGGCGACGGCGACCGCAGCGCCGCCCGGCGCGAGCTGAGCGCCGGCGCGGAGGAGATCAGCGACTGGTACGGCGGGTTCGCCGCCAGCCTCCGCGACGGGGCCGCGGTGCCGGATCCACTTGTGCACGACGAGCAGGCCGACTCGCGGCTCGTCAACGCGGTGAGCAGCGATCTGCGCAGCGCGGACGGCCAGGCGACGGCCACCGGCGTGAGGATGATCTGGACCGGCGATCACCTCGACGCGACGCGCCGCCTTCAGATCTCGCTCGTCGGACCCGCGCGGGCAGCGGCCGAAGCCTTGCGGTCAGACATTTAGAAAGGGGCGCTTGCGCGTCCGGAGGACTCGTACTACGTTCGAGGTAGCCCTCACCCTCGCCCTGTCCGCATGCTCGGCGGACTTCTCTCCCAAATGAACTCTCTGGTCCGCAGATTCGCCATTCTCGTCGCCTGTCTCGTGGCAGGTTGGCTGGTGCTGGCGGTGCCGGCCGGAGCAAAGGACGTCG
This sequence comes from Thermoleophilaceae bacterium, assembly GCA_036494715.1. Classification (GTDB taxonomy): domain Bacteria; phylum Actinomycetota; class Thermoleophilia; order Solirubrobacterales; family Thermoleophilaceae; genus JAICJR01. Next base: position 66,078 of record DASXNY010000050.1, on the reverse strand, counting down.
TCACGGTGCATTCGCTGCACCAGGTCGAGGAGCTGATCCTCGGTCCGGATCACGCGGCCGAGCACGCGGACGAGCGCGCCGGGGTGGCAAAGGCCACGCGCGCCTGGCGCGCCCTCTCCGCCTCGCAGCGCCGGCGCGTGGTCAAGGCGCAGAACGCCGAGCTGCGCAAGCTGGCGCATTCCGCCGCCACTTTCGACCCCACGATCTATGGCTCGTGGGGCTCGCCCTTCCGCATCCCGGTGCACGCGATCCACATGGGCCTCCTGCCCACCGGCAAGGTCATCTTCTATGCGTTTCCGTTCTACCCGGAGGTCAAGCCGCCCGCGGGACCGACGGACGCGCCCGTGGCCGGCGACGCCTGGCTGTGGGACCCGACCAAGGGCGATCCGAGCAGCAGCACCGCGGTCAACCCCGACACGGAGAGCATGTTCACCCACGTGCTTCCGCTGTACGACCCGGAGACCGGGGGCACGGCTTCGCTCTTCTGCTCGGGACTCTCGCTGCTCCCCAACGGCGACCTGCTCGTCACCGGCGGCACGCTCGAATTCCCGAATCCGAACGCCCCCAACCACCTCGGCCTGAAGCGCGCCTACACGTTCAACCCCTGGACCGAGAGCTGGATCCAGCAGCCCGACATGCAGCACGGGCGCTGGTATCCCTCGCAGGTCGAGCTGAACGACGGGCGTACGGCCGTGCTCGCCGGCGAAGACGAGACCACCGGCGCCGACAACGCCCAGCTCCAAGTGTTCAACCCCACCCAAGACGCGTCGGGTGTGGGCACCTGGACCTACTACTCCCAGGGCGACCGCGAGACCGACCTCTATCCGCATATGACCCTTCTCGGGAACGGCAACATCCTGCTCGGCGGGCCAGGCCCGAACGACTCGGCCGTGCTGAACACGAACACGATGACCTGGTCCAGCAACATCCTGGGCAACGGCGCGCGCCGGACGTACGGCACGGAGCTCCTCAACCCGAACGGCACCGGCCCCTCCGAGTCCGTTACCGAGCTCGGCGGCTTCCCCGACGACCTTTCCGTCCCGAACGGCAACTTCCCGCCGGTGACGAGCTCGCAGACGCTCGACCTGAGCGTGTCGGCGCCGCAGTGGACGTCGGGTCCGACGACGCTCAACGTCGCGCGCGCGAACTTCCAGTCCCTCTGGCTGCCGGACGGCTCCGAGCTGTCGATCGGCGGCGGCGACGGCCGGGTGAACGGCAGCCTCTACGAGCTCCAGAATGGCAAGCCCGAGCATCAGATCGAGATCCGCCCCGCCGGCTCGAACAACTGGATGCTCGGTCCGTCCCAGCAGATCGACCGCGCGTACCACTCGACCGCGCTCCTGCTGCCAGACGGGCGCGTGCTGTCCGCGGGCGACGACAACCCGTACATCTTCGACCAGCCGTACGAGGGCTCGGACAACAACTCCGGCGAGATCTACTCGCCCGCTTACCTGTTCCGCGGCACGCGGCCAGTGATCACCTCGGCGCCTAACGGAACGCTTTACGGCGCGGGCTTCCACGTCGGCGTGGGAGCGGTCAATCCGTCGACCACGCACGCCATGCTGATCCCGCCCGCGGAGGTCACGCACGCGACCAACGACAACCCGCGCATCGTCCCGCTCCAATCGGTTCCGAACGGCGACGGCCTCGACCTCACCGCGCCGGCCAGCGCCAACATCGCCCCGCCTGGCTGGTACATGCTGTGGGTCGTTACCTCCGACGGCGTGCCGTCGGTGGCGACCTGGATCCACGTCGGCTACCCGAGCACCGGTTCCGCGGTCTCGGGGGGTGGACCCCAGACGGGCGGCGGCACCCTCGGGAGCAACCCCGGCGCCCCCAAGCCCAGGGTCAAGAGCGCGGCCGAGTCGGTCAAGACCACCTCGCGCCAGTCGTTCAAGAAGGGCCGCTTCGTCACCCTGATCGCGCTCTCGTCCAACAAGTCGACGGTCACGCTCTCCGCCTACCTGCAGAGGGCCGGCGCCAAGGGCAGCGCCAAGCGCCTGCCGCTGCTCGGCAAGCTGGTCAAGCGCGGCCTGCGCGCCGGCACGGCGAAGATCACGCTGCAGCTCAACAAGAAGGCGCGCAAGAAGCTGCTCGCGGCGAAGCGCGCGCACGTGCTGCTGAAGATCCAGGTGAAGGCGCCCGGCGCGCCCACCTACAACGGCTCGAAGCGCATCTCGAACAAGCGCTAGCCGCCGGCATGAGATGCCCGCATCGCGGGTATGCGCCTCCCGTTCGCGTCGATCGAATCAGGAGGCAACATGGCTAAGGATCATGGCTCGTCGGTGAAGAACGACAAGCAGTACGAGGGTCTCCGCAAGAAGGGCATGAGCAAGTCGCGCGCAGCCGCGATCTCCAACAGCGAAGGCTCGTCCAGCCGCGGGGGCAAGAGCTCGGGCAGCAGCCGCAGCAGGAAGAGCAGCGGCAGCGGCAGCGGCGGCAACAAGGCCCAGAAGGCAGCCGCCGGTCGCAAGGGCGGCAAGAAGTCGAGCTGAGCGGGGCGGCGGGAGCAGCGGCCGCGCGATTTGACGCGCGCCGCCCGTCCGCGCAGCGGCGGTCTACGCCGCCACGTCCGCGACGATGCGGACGCGCTGGATCGCGCGCACGATCAGCCGCGAGACGTGCATCTGGGAGATGCCCAGCCGGTCGCCGATCTCGGATTGCGTAAGCCCTTCTACAAACCGCAGATAGAGGATCGAGCGCTCGCGCCGGGGCAGCGCCCTTAGCCCGCGCCCGATCGACGCACGGTCATCGATCAGCTCGAAGCGCGGGTCTTCCTCGCCCATGACGTCGCCGATGGACTGGGCCTCGCCGTCGTTTGAATGGCGCGGGCTCTCGAGCGAAGCGGTGGTGTAGGCGGCGCCCGCCGCGATCGCCTCGAGCACCTGCTCGACCGGGAGCCCGACCGCCGCAGCTACCTCGCCGGGGCTCGGCGAGTGGCCACGACGCTCAGACATGTGATCGATGGCCGCGTTGACTTGGAGCACACGCTCCTGCGTGCCGCGAGGTACGTGCAGCGCCCAGCCGGTGTCGCGGAAGTGGCGCTTCAGCTCGCCGAGGATCGTCGGCACGGCGAAGCTCGTGAACGCGTCGCCGCGGTCCGGGTCGAAGCGGTCGATCGCCTTCAGCAGGGCGAGGCTCGCCACCTGAAGGAGATCGTCGAACGGCTCAGTGGAGCGCTCGTAGCGGCGCGCCAGGTGATGGGCCAGCGGCAGGAAGCGCTCGACGAGCTCCGCGCGCGCGTCCGAATCGCCGTCGCGCTGGTAGCGGTCGAAGAGGCGGGATTCCGCGCGCCGGAGAGCGAGAGGATGAGAAGGCGTGGGCGTGTAATCGCTTCGGAGCAAGCGGGATCCTCCGATCTGAAGTGACTCGAAAGATCCGGCTGGCGGCCATCTGCGATGTCCGCGTCCCGTCTCCTAAGGCCGGGCCGCCCAACGGCTGCTCCGCTTCTCCGGAGCCCGTGCCGGGCGGGTCGGTATGGCCTCGCCCCGATACTCACCCGGGCTCGGCGATGTAAACCTTCCTGACTACATCAGTCCTCGTCGGCCGATCCCGGCTCGGCCATGCCGCCGTGCATCTTGGCCTTCACGCTGTCCGGGAGGAAGCGGCTGCCGCGCCCTTGCAGCTTGGTGGTGAGCGACGCCGATACGACGCGCTCCTTGCCCGCCATCAGCGCCTCGAAGCCGTCGCGCGCGACGTCGGCAGGATCGTCCTTGTCTCCGGCGCCGACCTTGGTGTCGAGCATGTCGGCGTGTTCGAAGAACTCGGTGTCGGTGGGCCCCGGCATGAGCGAGGTGATCGTCACGCCGGTGTCCTTGAGCTCTTCGCGCAACGCCAGTGCGAGCGACTGAACGAAGGACTTGGAGGCGTTGTAGACGGCCTGGTAGGAGCCCGGCATCGTCGACGCGATCGACGACGTGAACAGGATGCGGCCATCGTGGCGGGCGACCATGTCGCGCACCACGTACTTGGCGAGCTGCACCGTCGAGCGCACGTTGAGGTCGACGATCTCGAGCTCGTGCTCGAGGCTCGTCTCGGCGAAGGCGCCGCCCGCGCCGCGGCCGGCGTTGAGGGCCGCCGCGGCCAGCGGACGGCCGGTCGCCTGCACCCTTTGCCACAGCTCCTCGACGCCGCTCGACTGCGCGAGGTCGGTCCGCACCGCCTCCACCTCGGCGTTCAGCGCCATCAGCTCCTGCTGTGCGTCGCGGAGCTCGTCGTCCTCCGCGGCGATGATCAGGTCGAAGTCGTTCTCGGCGAACTGCTTTGCCAGCTCGCGGCCGATGCCGCTCGAAGCTCCCGTGATGAGCGCGAGCGGACGTTGTCCATCAGTGGTCATCTTGAGCTCTCCAATGTGTGCGTGTTCAGGGCTTGAGCAGCACCTTGAAGGTGCCGTCCTGCTTCTTCTGGAACTTCTCGTAAGCCTCGGGCGCCTGGTCGAGCGGGACGTGGTGGGAGGCGAACTCGTCGACGCCGAGCGGGTCGTCGTCGCCGGTCAGGAGTGGCAGGATGTCGTCCACCCAGCGCTTCACGTTGGCCTGACCCATGCGCACGTTGATCTGCTTGTCGAACATCTGCAGCAGCGGCATCGGGCTGACGGCGCCGCCGTAGACGCCTGACAGCGAAAGGGTTCCGCCGCGCTGCACCAGCTCGATCGCCATGTGGAGGGCGGCCAGCCGGTCGATCCCGGCCTTCTCCATCATCGGCTGGGCGATGGCGTCCGGCAGCAGGGCCGCGAGGCGCTGGGCCAGCTTCCCGACCGGCGAGCCGTGTGCCTCCATCCCCACCGCGTCGATCACCGAGATCGGGCCGCGGCCCTCCGTCATCTCGTAGACGGTCCCGACGATGTCGTCGTGCTCGTCGAGGTTGAGAGCCTCGACCCCGTGGCTGCGGGCCCGCTCCAGGCGATCTGGAACGAGGTCGATCGCGATTACCTTGCCGACGCCACGATGCTGCGCCACGCGCGTGGACATCTCGCCGATCGGACCGAGGCCGAGCACGAGCACGGTCCCGCCCTGGGGGACGTTCGCGTACTCGACCGCCTGCCAGGCGGTGGGCAGCACGTCGGAGAGATAGACGAAGCGGTCGTCCGGCGGCCCCTCTGGAACCTTGATCGGCCCGTAGTTCGCGAACGGCACGCGCAGGAACTCTGCCTGCCCGCCGGGCACCTGGCCGTAGAGCTTCGTGTAACCGAGCAGCGAAGCGCCGGTGCCGTAGTCGTGCACCTGCGTCGTCTCGCACTGCGACTGCAGGCCCTTGTCGCACATGTAGCAGTGCCCGCACGAGACATTGAACGGGATCACAACACGATCGCCGACCGAGATTCCGTGGTTCACCTCGGAGCCGACCTCCTCGACGATCCCCATCGGCTCGTGGCCGAGGATGTCGCCCGCTTCGAGGAACGGCTTGAGGACGGCGTAGAGGTGCAGGTCGGAGCCGCAGATCCCGCTCGAGGTGACGCGGATGATCGCGTCCGTCGGCTTTTCGATCGATGGGTCCGGGACGGTGTCGACGCGGACGTCCTCGTTTCCTTGCCAGGTCAGTGCCTTCATGGATCCCTCCTTGGTGGGCTGTTGATCTTGAGTTCGCGTTCGACGGCGGCGAGCACCGACTTGCGGGCACGATGGGTCGACTCGTAGAGCTGGATCACGGCCAGACGCTCGCGGGACGAGCTTGAGAGCGAGTCGATCACCTCGCCGGCACGGGCCCGCCGGTAGCCCTCCCAGGGCTCGTCGATAGTCAGCTCGGCGGTGACGCCGTCCGCGGCGCCGAGGTCCGCGCTCTCGGCTACGAGCTCCGGCTCCTCAGAGACGTGCGGCTCCTCGGGTACGAGCGCTTCCTCGGTAGGTACGACACGCTCGGCCTCGGCGATCGCGACCACCGGCTCGCGCTCCGGTTTCGGGGGCTCGGCCACGGCGGGCGCGGGCCCGCCCAGTACGTGGTCGAGCAACTCGATCGTGGCGGTGCCGACGAAGGCCATGGGGCGCAGCACAAGCCGCCCCACCATGACACCGGCACGTAGTGGAAGGGTGACAAGCGCTGGGCCCATGGCCCCCAACGGCTACCCGCGAACCAGGGGCCAAAACGCCCGGCGGGCGCGGAGCGTCTCGGGCTGGTCAGCCGCGCCGAGCGAGCTCGTCGTCGCGCACGCGACGCCTGCGGAAGCGACCGATGAAACCTCCGCCTCCGTCGTCATCGCGCTCGCCGTTGTTGGTCAGCTCATGGTCGTCGTCGTGGTCGGTCAGCTCGTCGTCGGCCATTCCGCGCTCGGATGCTTCCGCCCGCTCCCTGTGGAGCTCGGCCTCGACCCGTTCGCGCTCCGCCTCCTGCTCCGCGATACGCGCCCGTCGCTCGGCCGCCTCCGCGCTCTGCGCACGCGTGTCGGCCTGCTCGCGATGCTGAGTCGCGGCGTGGTCGCGGCGCTGCTGCAGCTCCCGCTCGCGCTTCCTGATCCGTCCCCGCTCACGCATGCGCGGCATCAAGATGGCCAGCGCAAGCAGGATGATGGCGGCCACTACGACGATGGCGATGATGGCGCCGGTAGACATACCTCTCCTCTCGGTTTCCCTGCCTTGGTTGCAGCGAGGCTGCCCGGAGCGGCGCGCCCGAAACGACCTGCGAGCATGCCCGGCGAATGACTGAGCGGATCGGGATAGTCGGACTGGGACGCATGGGCATGCCGATCTGCGAACGTCTCGTGCGCGCCGGCTATCAGGTCACCGCCGGCGATCGGCGCTCCCAGCTCGAGCCCGACGTGCTCGCGCTCGGCGCAAGCTGGGGCGGCTCAGCCCGCGCGGTCGCGGTCGGGGCGGACGTGCTCGTGACCGTGTTGCCGGGACCGGCGGAGGTGCGCGACGCCCTGCTCGGCCCAGACGGAGCGCTAGCCGGGCTGCGAGCGGAGGCCACCTGGGTCGACATGAGCACCTGCCCGCCCGGCGACGGACGAAAGCTGGCGGCCGAAGCCCGGGGCAGGGGCGTCCGCTGCCTCGACGCTCCGCTCGGCGGGGATCCGGCCGCCGCCCGCGCCGGCACGTTGCGCCTCTTCGTCGGCGGCGACGCCGCGGATGTCGAGAACAAGCGCCGGCTGCTCGAGGCGATCGCGGAACCGGCGGCGATCAGCCACCTCGGCGGCCATGGCGCCGGCTACCTGGCCAAGCTGCTCGTGAACCTGCTCTGGTTCGGGCAGGCGCTCGCCACCGCCGAGGCACTCCTGCTGGCCGAGAAGGAGGGGCTCGACGTCGACGTCCTGCGCGAGGCGATCGGGAACAGCGCGGCCTCGACCCAGTTCGTGCGCCAGGATCTGGGCGCGCTTCTGGACGGCGACTACCTGGCCTCGTTCGGCCTCGACCGCTGTCACGAGGAGCTGCGAGCTGTCACTGAGGCCGCGCGAGCTGCCGGCGTTCCGCACGAGCTCGCGAGCGTCGTCGAGGGCATCTATGGGCGCGCGCTCGAGCGCTACGGGCCTCTGGACGGCGAGCTCCTGGGCGTCGCTCTGCTAGAGGACGAGGCGGGCTTGCGGATCCGGCACGGCAGCGCGGGGACGTGAGGTAAGGCGCGGTCGTTACCCGAAGCGCCTCACGAGCGGCTGGAAGTTGCGCCACCAAGAGGGCTCGAGCGGCTCCACCACCGGCTCGATGAGCGGACATCCATCGCTGTCGAGCAGCTCGTAGGTGATGCGAGCCGCCCTGCGGTCGACGTCGAGCACATGTGCGATGAGGAGAAACGGCGGTCGACTGAGCCAAAGCTGGCCGTCGCTCGGCTCTGTCGGTTGCGTTCGCGGCATTCGACGGACCTCACAATTGGAACCGCTGTGCTGGTCCGTCTGCCGAGGGGAACCCCGGCCTCCGTCGCCACTTTTGCGTCACATGCCTGCCGCGGTCCGTCGAAGGGATGGCCCGGGCCGGCCTGGATTACCCAATATAGCTGCCCACCGCTCACCCATGCGTGTCGGTCAGCCCGCCGACCTGCGGCCGACGCCGGTGAGGAACTCCCGCACCCGCAGCGGGCCGCCGGCGCGCGGGTCGAGTGCCGGGGTGGGCTCGCCGTCCGACCTGCGGATCCCGTCGAGCAGCTCGAGCAGCGCCTCGCCGGAGCTGTGGCGTGGCACCCAGCCGAGCTCCTCCCGGGCGCGGGTGATGTCCATGAGCGGCGTCTGCAGGGCGAGGTCGACCCAGCCGGGTGGGGTCGGCTGCAGGCGCAGGCGCCAGGTCAGATCGACGAGGGTTCGCAGCATTCCCGCCGGAATCCGTACGGGTCGGGCGTCCAATAGCCGTCCGAGCTCCGCCGGATCGAGCACCGGCTCGGTGGCGACGTTGAAGGCGCCGCGCGCGTCGCTCGTCACGGCGAGCCGGTAGGCCTCGCCGACATCCTCGGAGTGCACCGCCTGGAAGCGCAACCGCGGCACATCCGGCACCACCGGGATCAGCCCCTTGCGCACCAGCGGCGAGGGGGCGAGCGGACCGACGAAGAGCCGCCTGATGCCGGACGCCGCGCCGCGCTTGAAGATCAGTCCCGGCCGCAGCCGCACCACTCGCGTCCGCGGGTGCTCGCTCTCGAAGCCGTCGAGCAGCCGCTCTACCTCTGCCTTGTGGCGACCATAGAAGGAGCTCTGGACGCCCCCCGTCGGCCAGCTCTCGTCGACGCGACGGTCCTTCGGCCCCGGCGAGTACGCGCCCACCGACGAGGCGTAGACGAGAGCGGGAACGCCCGCGTCGGCGACGGCGCGAAACACCCGCCGGCTGCCATCCACGTTAACGGCGCGCGTCTCTGCCTCGTCGCGCGACGGCTGGATCAGCCAGGCAAGATGGACGACCGCGTCAGCGCCGCGGAAGATCGCCGCGAGGTCGGAGCTGCGCACGTCGGCCTCGCGCCAGCCGACCTTGTCGAGCGCGAGCTCGGGCCGCCGGCGCGCCACGCCGACGATCGACTCCACGGCCGGATCGCACGACAGCGCGCGCACGGTGCTCGTGCCCGCGTTTCCGGTTGCTCCTACGACTACAACTCGCACGGTACGCCGGCGGCTACCCGGGTATCTCGCAGGTCATGCCGCGATCGATCTGGAACGGCACGATCACGTTTGGACTTGTGAACGTGCCGATCAAGCTCTATTCGGCCACCGACTCGAAGACCGTCCACTTCCACGAGGTGCACGTGCGGGACGGCGCGCGGATCGAGCACCGCCGTTTCTGCTCGAAGGAGGACAAGGAGGTCGACTACGGCGACGTGGTCAAGGGCTACGAGGTCTCGGAGAACTCGTTCGTCGTGCTCGAGAAGGAAGAGGTGAAGGCGGCCGCGGGCGATCGCGGCAAGGTCGTTCACCTCAGTGAGTTCGTCCCCGTGGACGAGATCGACCCCGTCTTCTTCGAGAAGACCTACTACGTGGGAGCCGACGACGAGAAGGACGTCTACCGGCTGCTCCACGACGCGCTGGCCCGCAGCGGCCGGGCCGGTATCGGCCGCTTCAGCTTCCATGATCGCGAGTACCTCGTCGCGGTGCGCGCGCTCGATGGCGTGCTCGCGCTGCACACGCTGCGCTTCGATGACGAGGTCGTGTCCGGGGGCGAGCTCGAGCTGCCATCCGCCGGACGCAAGCCCTCGAAGCAGGAGCTTCAGATGGCCGACCGCTTGGTCGACGCCCTTGCCCAAGACTTCGACCCGAGCGCCTACGAGGACACCTATCGCGACGCCGTGCTCGGCCTGATCCGGCGCAAGGCCAAGGGCGAGGAGATCGACCTGGCCGAGCAGGAGGAGCCGGCGCACGGCGACGACCTGATGGCCGCGCTAGAGGCGAGCCTCGGCTCGGGGAACTGAGCATTGGCGCGGACGATCTGGAACGGCTCGCTCAGCTTCGGCCTCGTCAACGTGCCCGTGCAGCTCGTGAGCGCGGCCCGCGATCTCGACTACCACTTCCACGAGTTGCACGAGAAGGACAAGGCGCGCATCGAGCAGCGCCGCTTCTGCTCCGAGGAGGACGTGGAGGTGGCCTGGGAGGAGGTGGCCCACAGCTATGACCTCGACGGCAAGCAGGTGGTCGTCACCGACGAGGAGCTCGGCTCGGTGCAGCCGCGCAAGACGCGCACGATCGAGATCGAGGCCTTCGTCGAGCTGGCGGACATCGACCCGATCTACTTCGACCACCCCTATTTCCTCGTCCCCGCCGGCGAGAGCGAGGGCACCCGGCGCGCCTACCGACTGCTCGTGGAGGCCATGGGCAAGTCGGAGCGCGCGGCGCTCGGGCGCTTCGTGATGCGCGCGAAGGAGTACCTCGCCGCCGTGAGCGTGCGCGACGGCGCGCTCACGCTCACGACGATGCTCTTCCACGACGAGGTGCGGCCGAGCTCGGCGATTCGGGCTGGCGGCAAGAAGCCCGTGAAGAAGCAGCTCGACCAGGCGGTTACGCTGATCGAGGAGCTTGCCGCGGACTGGGATCCGGAGCGCTACGAGGACTGCTACCGCGAGCGCCTGCGCCGCGTGATCGAGGACAAGCGCAAGCGCCGCAAGATCGAGGCGCCGGAACCCGAGCGCCAGCCGCCGGCCACGCCCGATCTGATGGCGGCGCTCGAGCGCACGCTCGCGAACGCGCGCGCCGGCCGGCCGATCAGGGAGGAGGAGAACGGCGACGGCGAGCTCGCTGATCTCGACCGTGACGAGCTCTACGCGCGCGCACGGAAGGCCGGCATCAAGGGCCGCACCAAGATGTCCAAGAAGCAGCTGATCGAGGCGCTCGGCGACGACTGAGGCCGCACACGCGGCGGGGGCAGGTCAGCCCCCGCCACGCTCGACCTCTGGGGAGGAGGACTACTTGATCCCCGCGGCTTCCTTCAGCTTGTCCGCGATCTGGCTGATCTCTTCCGGCGCGTAGTCGGGCGCGAACGCCTGCGGCTGAGGGGGCAGGTCGTTTGGCTCGGCCCCCTCGGGCGGGCCGTCGACCACCTCGAGCTCGTCGCCGGTCTCCGGGTGCTTGCCGTTGAACACGGCCGCGATCTCGTTGTAGTCGTTCGGCGAGAAGCGGTAGATCCGCGCGTGGTCGCCGCGCTCGATGTGCGGCCGGCACTCCGGGATCTTGTCCGTCGGGATCCGTGGCGACGGGAACAGCTTGGACAGGTCCGCGCCGGTGAGGTTCTCGAGCGCCCGCGCGTAGGCGACCTGATGCACACCGCCGCGCACGAGCAGGTAGCCGGTGAGCGCCTTCGCGGCCGGGTGATCGACCATCTCGTACACGCGCAGCTTGTTGTTGCGGGCGGCCGTCTCGAGGAAGAAGTTGTGCGTGAGGTCCTCCACGAGGTCGCCCGAGGCGAACACGTTGTCGCCGGTCCAGGGCCGGCCGTTCGAATCCTGCGGCAGGGCCGAGTGGCCGCCGGCGATGAACTGCTGGGTATTGCGCGCGCTCTTCAGGCCCGCCATCGCACCGGCGATCTCGCCGCTCCCGTTGGAGGTCGGCGAGGCGCCTGTGAGCATCGTGTTGATCGTGGCCGCGACGAGCTCGATGTGGCCGAACTCCTCGGCGGCGATGTTGGCGATCAGGTCGTAAAACGGTCGCGCGGAGGCCTTGTCCCTGAAGTTGAACGACTGGAACGTGTAATTGAGGAAGGTGGACATCTCGCCGAAGCGCCCACCCATCAGCTCCTGAACGGCGGCAGCGCCGTCCGGGTCGGGGTCGGACGGTGGCGGGAGCTCGACTCCCCAGCGATCAAGACGCAGAATCATGCGGTCCTCCTGGCAGGTTGGATTGAGGTAGGGCTCGGCTACCCAAGGTCCAAACGGTCAAACAGAAGAACTTGTTGGCCGAGTCGGGCCGGACGGACACGGTCCAAGCTCCGGACGACTCTGACGAATAGCCGACCTCCGGCCGGGTAGGCCCTCGTCAGGGCGTCGGGCGGCCTAGACAATCGCCGACCGGCGGTTTAGCGGTCCGGGGGAGGCGAGCGCTTCGGACTAAAGGACGGGGCGCCGCCGCCCCGGCCGCGTCCTCACGGTCCACGGCCCGCGTGCCAGCGCCGCGCGTGCCGCGTTGTACCCGCACATGCCGTGGACGCCCGCGCCGGGAGACGTAGAGGCCGAGCAGAGGAAGAGGCGTGGGTTGGGCGTTGCGTAGGGGCAGCGGCTCGCCACGGGCCGGGCGATCAGCTGACGGAGGCTCGCCGCGCCGCCGCTGATGTCGCCGCCCGCGTAGTTGGGATTCTCGAGCTCGAGCTGCTTCGTCTTGCGCGTGGCCTGCGCGACGATCACGTCCCTGAATCCCGGCGCGAAGCGCTCGAGCTGTGCCTCGATCGCGGCCGTCATGTCCACCGTCGAGCCGTTCGGAACGTGGCAATAGGCCCAGAGCGTGTGCCTGCCGTCGGGCACCCGTGTGGGATCGGCGATGCTGGGCTGAGCCACGAGGACGTACGGGCGCTCGGGATGTCGGCCGGCCGCTACCGCGCGCTCCGACGCCGCGATCTCGGCGAGCGTGCCGCCGAGGTGGATGGTTCCGGCCTGACGGCACTCCTCGGCGCGCCACGGTGACGGCTCGGCAAGGGCGTAGTCGACCTTGAACACCCCGGGCCCGGGGCGGAAGTGATCGAGGCGCGAGCGGTAGCGAGCCGGCAGCGCGTCGCCGCAGATCGCTGCGAGCTGGGCGGGCGAGGTGTCGAACAGAATCGCCTTGGCGGCCGGCAGCTCCTCGAGGGACGCGACTGCATGCCCGGTCTCCACGATGCCGCCGAGCGACTCGAGGTAGCCGCGCAGCGCGTGCGCGATCGCTTGCGAGCCGCCACGTGCGAAGGGCCAGCCCACGCTGTGCCCGAGCGTCATCAGGAGGAGCGCGAACGCGCTGGTGGCGGGCGCGCCGAGCGGGCGGATCGAGTGGGCGGCCATGCCGGCGAAGAGCGCGCGCGCCGCCTCCTCCCGAAAGCGCAAACGCGCAAACGCCGCCGCAGGCGCCGCGCCCCTAGCCGCGAAGCGCGCGGCGAGCAGCGGGTGCGCGGGCGCCAGCGGAGGTCCGAGCAGCACCTCGGCCAGCCGCTCCCAGTCACTTACGAACGGCTCGAGCAGCGCGCTGTAGGCATCGCCGTCGCGGCCGAGGCCCGCGCTGGTGTCGGTCAGCGAGCGGTGAAGAACCGCGGCGCTGCCGTCGTCGAGCGGGTGCGCCGCCGGGACCTCCGGCTCGATCAGCTCGAGCCCGAAGCGCTCGAGCGGCAGACCGCGCAGGAATGGCGATGCGGCCGCCAGCGGATGCACGGCCGAGCAGACGTCGTGCCGGAAGCCGGGCAGCGTGAGCTCGGCGGTGCGCGTCCCGCCGCCGACGTCCGCCGCGCGCTCGAGCACCAGCACGGAGCGGCCCGCCCGCGCAAGCTCGATCGCCGCCGCCAGCCCGTTGGGCCCGGCGCCGACCACGACCGCGTCCGGCGTGTCCCCCACCTACACGCGGATAAGGCGGTCGAGCCGGATCGGGAGGTCGCGCACGCGGATGCCGGTGGCGTGATGGACGGCGTTCGCGACCGCCGCCGCCGTGCCCACGATCCCGATCTCGCCGATGCCCTTGGAGCCCATCGGGTTGAGCTTGGGGTCGTCCTCGTCGATCCAGTGGGCCTCGACGTCGAGGATGTCGGCGCAGGCGGGCACGTGGTACTGGGCGAGATCGCGGTTGAGGTAGTCGCCGAACTCGAGGTCCATGATGCTCTCCTCGTGCAGGGCCATGCCGATGCCCATCGTCATGCCGCCGATGAACTGCGAGCGCGCGGTCTTCGGATTGATGATGTGCCCGGCCGCGAACACGCCGAGCATGCGCGCGACGCGCACCTCGCCGCTGTCCGCGTCCACGCGCACCTCCGCGAACTGGGCGCCGAACGCGTTGCGCGACAGGTCCTCGTCGCGTTCGATCTCCTCGCTCGTGTCGGCCTCGGCCTCCACGCCCTCGGCCGGGATCGCGCCGTCCCCCGACGGCTCGAGCTTGGCGAGCAGTGCCTCGCAGGCGCGGACCACGGCCGAGCCCCATGAGGCCGTGCCCATCGAGCCGCCGGCGAGCATCGCCGTGGGCAGAGCGCTGTCGCCGATCTCCATGTGCACACGCTCCGGCTCGATGCCGAGCGCGTCCGCCGCGATCTGGGTGAGCGCGGTGCGCGCGCCGGTGCCGATGTCGGCGGCACCGATGCGCACGGTGAAGCCGCCGTCGGGCTCGGCCCTGGCGATCGCCTGTGAGGGGCGGCGCCGCGCTGGATAGGTCGACGATGCCATGCCGCTGCCGACCAGCCAGCGGCCCTCGCGCCGCGCGGCGGGTGTGGGGTCGCGGTCGGCCCAGCCGAAGCGCTCCGCGCCCTCGCGCAGGCAGGCAACGACATTGCGCGAGCTGAACTGCTTGCCGGTCTCGGGCTCGGTCTCCGGCTCGTTGCGGATGCGCAGCTCCACCGGATCGACCGCGCAGGCGATCGCCAGCTCGTCCATCGCGGACTCGAGCGCGTACATCCCGGGACACTCCCCGGGGGCGCGCATCCACGAGGGGGTGGGCACGTCCAGCGCGGCAACGCGGTGCGTCGTGAGGCGATGGGGCGCCGCGTACATCAGCCGCGTGACCACCGCCGTCTGCTCGGCGAACTCCCGGACCGTGGAGGTCTGCTCGACCACCTCGTGCGAGATCGCGTCGAGCACGCCGTCGGCGCTCGCGCCGAGCCGCAGGCGCTGGATCGTCGGCGTGCGGTAGCCGACCGTGGCGAACATTTGCTGCCGCGTGACCGCGACCTTCACGGGACGCTCGACGAGCTGAGCCGCCAGCGCCGCGAGCACGAGCTGCGGGCGCGGCGTGCCCTTCGAGCCGAAGCCGCCGCCCACGTGGTTTGAGATCACGCGCACGCGCTCGGGCGGCAGCCCGAACACCTGCGCGAGCGTGTCGCGGGCGGTCGGCGCGCCCTGGTTCGAGTCGTACACGGTCAGATTGCCGCTCTCCCAGGCAGCCACCGACGCGTGCGGCTCCATCGCGTTGTTGTGGAACGCGGGCGTGATGTAGGTCTCGTCCACCACCACCTGCGCGGCGGCGAGCGCCGCCTCGACGTCGCCCTGGCTCGTTTCGGCGGGGAAGTTGGGGTTGACCTTCTCGGGGGTGTAGAGCTTGGGGTGGTCGGCCCGCAGCTCGACGTCGTGTGGCTCCTGCTCGTACTCGATGCGCAGGAGGCGCTGGCCCTCGCGGGCGCTCTCCGGGCTGTCGGCCACCACGGCGGCGACGAACTGGCCGCGGTAGGACACACGGTCCGACTGGAACAGCGCCAGCTCGCCGTCCGCCACGGGCTCGAGCCGCGGCGCGTTGGCGTGCGAGATCACCGTGATCACGCCTGGCTGCGCGAGCGTCTCGGCGGGGTCGATCGAGCGCACCCGGCCGAGCGCGATCTGCGCTTGGACAGGCTCCGCGTAGAGCGGGCTGTGCGCCGTGTGCTCGTAGGCGTAGAGCGCTTGCCCCGTGACCTTGTCGCGCGCCTCGATGCGGTCGAGCGGCGTCCCGACGGCGCGCGTGAGCGTGTCGGCGCCGCTCATCGCTCGCGCAGCTCCATCAGCGTGCGAACCACGAGCGCCCGCGCGAGTGGCAGCTTGAAGCCGTTGTCGCGCAGCGGTTGCGCGGCGGCCAGCTCAGCGTCCGCGGCCGCGGCGAAGCTCTGCTCGTCGGCCGGCGCGCCGCGCAGCGCCTCCTCCGCGCGCGTGGCCCGCCAGGGCACGTGCGCCACGCCGCCGAGCGCGATGCGGCAGTCGCGCACCGTGCCGTCCGCGACGTCGAGCGCGGCCGCGATCGACACGACCGCGAAGGCGAACGAGGCGCGGTCGCGCACCTTGCGGTAGCGCGAGTTGGCGGCGAGTGGAAGCGGCGGCAGCTCCACGCCGGTGATCAGGTCACCGGGCTCGAGCGTCGTGTCGCGCTCGGGCTCGTCCCCGGGGAGCCGGTGCAGCTCCCGCAGCGGCAGCGTGCGCTCGCCCTTTGCCCCGCGGATCTCGACCGTGGCGTCGAGCGCCGCCAGCGCCACCGCCATGTCGGACGGGTGCGTGGCCACGCAGGCGCTCGAGTGGCCGAGGATCGCGTGGTTGCGGTGGTCGCCCTCGATCGCCGGGCAACCGGAGCCGGGCGCGCGCTTGTTGCATGGCTTCGATACGTCCTGGAAGTACGAGCAGCGCGTTCGCTGCAGCAGGTTGCCGCCCACAGTGGCGAGGTTGCGCAGCTGGCCCGAGGCGCCGGACAAGAGCGCCTGGGCGAGCACCGGGTAGCGTGCGCGCACGGCGGGATGGACCGCGAGCTGGCTGTTGGTGGCCGTGGCGCCGATGCTCAGCCCGCCATCCGGACGCTCCGCGATCTCGGCCAGCGGCAGCCGCGACACGTCCACGAGCCGCGCCGGCGTCTCCACTCCGAGCTTCATCAGGTCGACCAGGTTGGTGCCGCCGCCGAGGTACCTGGCGTCCGGCCCGTGCTCGACCAGCGCCGCCACCGCGCCCGGGGTGCCGTCGGCGCGCTCGTACTCGAACGGCCTCACTTCGCCACATCCGAGATCGCCCGCACGATGTTCAGGTAGGCGCCGCAGCGGCAGATGTTGCCGCTCATGCGCTCGCGGATCTCCTCGTCGCTGAGCTCGTCGCCGCCGGCCGCGGCGAGGTCGGGCGACACCGCGCTCGGCCAGCCGGCCTGGTGCTCGGACAGCATTCCGGCGGCGGAGCAGATCTGGCCGGGCGTGCAGTAGCCGCACTGGAAGGCGTCGTGCTCGATGAACGCCGCCTGCAGCGGGTGCAGCTCACCGTCCTCCGCCAGGCCCTCGATCGTCACGATCTCCGCGCCCTGGTGCGCGACCGCGAGCACGAGGCAGCTGTTCACGCGCCGGCCGTCGAGGAGGATCGTGCACGCGCCGCACTGGCCGTGATCGCAGCCCTTCTTCGCCCCGGTCAGGCCGAGCCGCTCGCGCAGCAGGTCGAGCAGGGTCGTGCGGACATCGACCTCGACGCGCCGCTCCTCGCCGTTGACCGTGAGCGTGATCTCCACGCCGACATCGTTACGCATCGATAGCCCGCTACCCCCGACGGGACGCGATCACACTCGGGATGGAAAGATGTCGGGCCGTGGGCTTCGACCAATATCACGAGCCGGCCAACGAGCTGCCGGACGAGACGAGGACCTTTGCGCGGCTGTGTGCGTCGCTGACCGAGGAGGCCGAGGCGATCGGCTGGTACGAGCAGCGGCTCGCGATCGAGAAGAACCGCGACGCGGTCGCGATCATGCGCGACGCGCAGGGCGAGGAGTTCAAGCACTTCTGCATGGACCTCGAGTTCCTGCTGCGCAGGACACCGCTCTGGCGCGAGATCGCCGAGGGCATCCTCTTCCAGGATGGCGACATCGTCGAGCACGGCGAGGAGGCCGAGGAGGAGGCGGTGGAGGGCGCCGCTGACCGTGGCGCTCCGCTGGCCGGCAGCGAGTCGCTCGGGATTGGCGGTATGAGAGGAGCGGAGTCATGAGTCATCTGCTGCGCGAGCACGCCCCGATCACGGAGAAGGGCTGGGAGCTGATCGACGAGGAAACGCGCCAGCGGCTGACGCCGGCGCTGGCCGGGCGCAAGCTGATCGACTTCTCGGGGCCGCGCGGCTGGCAGGCCTCGGCCACCAACCTGGGGCGCACCAAGCCGCTGGACAAGACGCCGCGCGATGGACTGGTGGCCGAGCAGCGGCGAGTGCTGCCGCTCACCGAGCTGCGCGCGCCGTTCAGCGTCGACCGTTCCGAGCTGCGCGACGGCGATCGCGGCGCCGAGGACGTCGACTTCGCCTCGCTCGACGAGGCGGCCAAGTCGATTGCCGTGGCCGAGAACAGCGCGGTCTTCCATGGCTGGAAGGCGGCCGACATCGTCGGCATCGCGCAGGCCTCGCCGCACGAGGCGATTCCGCTCGGCGACGACTGCTCGCGCTACCCGCGGCACGTGGCGAAGGCCGTCGAGGGCTTGCTGCAAGCTGGCATCGACGGTCCCTACGGGCTGGCGCTCGGGCCGCAGGCGTACACCAACGTCCTCGAGACCGGCGAGCACGGCGGCTACCCGCTGTTCGAGCACCTGCGCAAGATCGTCGAGGGGCCGCTCGTGTGGGCGCCGGGCGTCGAGGGAGCGGTGGTGGTGAGCATGCGCGGCGGCGACTTCCTCTTCGACTGCGGCCAGGATCTGTCCGTCGGCTACGACAGCCACGACGCCGACGCCGTGCATCTGTACATCGAGGAGAGCTTCAGCTTCCGGGTCGTCACGCCGGAAGCGGCCTTCCTGCTGTCGCCGTAGCTTTCGTTTTCGGCCGCCTGACGCCGGGTAGCCGGGGTTGGTGGCCGATACGAGCACAGACGAGCGCGCGCTCGAGCTCCACCGCGAGCTGCGCGGCAAGGTCCGTGCCGCCGCGAAGGCCGAGCTGACGCACGAGTCGCTCGAGCTGCTCTACACGCCCGGAGTGGCGGCGGTGAGCCGCGAGCTCGTGGACAATCCGGCGGCGGCGCGCGAGCTCACCGGCGTCGGCAACAGCGTGGCCGTGATCTCCGACGGCTCGGCCGTCCTCGGACTCGGCGACGAAGGTCCCGTGCCGGCGCTCCCCGTGCTCGAGGGCAAGGCACTGCTCTTTCGCGCGCTGGCCGAGATCGACGCGGTGCCGATCGCGCTCGACGTGCCCGACGAGGACGCATTCGTCGCCGCTGTCCGCGCCATCGCCCCGGGCTTCGGAGCGATCAACCTGGAGGACGTCGCGGCCCCCTCGTGTTTCTCGATCGAGCGGCGCTTGCGCGAGGAGCTCGACATCCCGGTGGTGCACGATGACCAGCACATGACGGCGATCGTGGTGCTCGCCGCGCTGCGCAACGCGTGTCGCGTGACGGGGCGAAGGCTCGAGGACACGAGCGTGGTGGTGTTCGGCGCGGGCGCCGGGGGTGCGGCCAGCGCGCGCCTGCTGCGCGCGGCCGGGGTCGAGCGGCTGTCCGTGGCCGACAGCCACGGACCACTCGCGCCCGAGCGCGACGACATCGACGGGGTGAAGCGCGAGCTCGTGGAAGACCTCGGGCTCGAGGCACCGGACGGCGACCCCCTTGCGGGCGCCGATGCCGTGATCGGCCTCGCGGCGCCGGGCGCATTCGATGTCGAGGGGGTGGCGGCGATGGCCGACAACCCGATCGTGTTCGCGCTGGCCAACCCGGATCCCGAGGTCGATCCCGCGGAGGCCTCGGAGGCCGGCGCCGCCGTGGTGGCGACCGGGCGCTCGGACTTCCCGAACCAGGTGAACAACGTGCTCGTCTTTCCAGGCCTCTTCCGTGGCGCGCTCGACGCCGAGCTGTCCGAGGTGGACGACGACGCCGCCCTGAGAGCGGCGGCCGCGCTCGCGGACCTCATCGAGGACCCGCAGCCGGAGCGCATCCTGCCGGACGTGCTCGACGAGCGCGTGGTGCCCGCCGTGGCCCGCGCCGTCGGCGGGCGTTGATCAGCCGCCGGGCAGCAGCGTGACCGCGAAGAGCCCGCCGAAGGCCGCTACGCCGAGCGTGAGCCAGGCCACGTAGTCGCCGACGCGCCCGCTGTGCAGGCGGCGCAGCGCGGTGACGCCCGGGCCGAGCGAGCGCAGCGGGCGCATCAGCGCGAACGCGGCCAGCCCGAGGGCGCCGAGTACCGACAGCAGCGCGTACAGGTAGTCGAGCGCCGAGGCCGCGGGCGGCCCGCTCACGTGCGGCGCCGGGGCGGGCGCGCCGCGCAGCACGGCGGCGGCGTAGCCCTGGCGGTCCACAAACGCCGTCGCCGCGCGCAGCGCCGCGTGCTCGAGTCCCGGCATCAGGCCGAGCGCGAGCGCGGCCGCCACGAGCACGGCGGCCGGCACGAACAGCAGCGCCGGGGTGCGGTCGCGCGGCTCCTCGGTCTCCGGCTCGTCGCTCTCCTCGCGGTCGATCTCGAACGAGGGCTCCGGTTCCCCGCCCGGCCCGAGCCCGAGGAACACGCGGCCCGCCGCGCGGAGCACCGCCGCGCCCGTCAGCGCCGAGGCGATCACGAACACCACGATCACCCAGCCGTAGCCGGCCTTGACCGCCGCGTCCTCTATCAGCGATTTGCCGAGGAAGGTCCCGAACGGCGGCAGCGAGGCGAGCGCCAGGCCGCCGAGCACGAAGAGCGCGGCCGTGTACGGCATCCCGCGACCCTCCCCGCGGAGGCGCAGCTCGTCGGCGCTCCAGAGCCGGTGCTGCAGGATCCCGACTCCCACGAACAGAGCCGCCTTCACGCAGCCGTCCGCGACGAGATAGATGGCAGTGCCCGCCAGCCCGTCGGGCGTGAGCAGGGCGAAGCCGATCAGAAACAGGCCGATGTAGCTGACGGTGGCGTAGGCGAGCATGCGTTTGAGGTGCGACTGCGCGAAGGAGAGCAGCGCGCCCAGCAGCGCGGTGAGCACGCCGGCGCCGATCAGGATCGCCTCGATCGCCGCGTGGTGGCCGGCGAACACGCCGGAGAAGCACGACCACCAGATGCGCGCCACCGCGTACAGCCCGAGCTCGCTCATCACCGCAGAGAGCACGACGCACACCGGCGTCGGCGCCACCGCGTACGCGTCTGGCAGCCAGAAGTGAAACGGCACGACCGCGGCCTTGACGAAGAAGCCCGCCACGAGCAGGGTGAGCGCGATCACCACGAGCGAGTCGCCCGGCCGCGCCGCCAGCGCTTCGCCGATTTGGGCGAGGTTGAGCGCGCCGGTGCGCCCGTACAAGAGGGCGATTCCCGTGAGCACGAGCAGCGCCCCGATCGAGTTGGTGATCGCGAAATTCAGCGTGCCCTCGAGCGGCGCGCGCTGGTCGGTGCGGTAGCCGGTGAGCGCGTATGCCGCCACGCTCATCAGCTCGAAGAAGACGAACAGGTTGAAGATGTCGCCGCTCAGCACGAAGCCCACCATCGCGGCGAGGAAGACGAGCAGGAGCGCGTGGAAGACGTGGTTGATCTCCTCGAGGTGGCGCTGGGAGAAGAGCAGCGCGATCACCACCATCGCGCTCGCGAAGGTGGCCAGCCCGGCTCCGAGCGGAGCCACCGTGAAACTGATCCCGAGCGCGAGGCCGTGTCGCGGGTGCCAGCCGCCGAACCAGTAGAGCAGCTCCCCGCCGTGGGCCAGGAGCAGCGCGGACATCGTGCATACGGCGGCCGCGGTGCCGAGCGAGACGACGTCGGCGAAGCGGCGGCTCGCGAAAGGCGCGGTCGCGGCGAGCACCGTGGCCGCCACGAGCGGGACCACAACCGTCAGCGGGACGAGCGTGTTCACGAGCTGATCGCCCGCAGCTCGTCAGGGTCGAGCGTGCCGAAGCGCTTGTGCGCCTGCATCGCGAGCGCGAGCAAGAGCGAGACCACCACCGCCTCCACCACGACGTCGGTGAGCGTGAGCGCCTGCACCACCGGGTCGACGACGCGCGTGCTCTGGCCGATGTCCGCGAAGATCGGCGCCGCGCCGCCGTGGACATAGCCGACGCCGAGCAGGAGCACGTAGGTGGCCGACTGCGCGACCGTGAGGCAGACGACGAGGTGCACGAGGTCGCGGCTCGTCGCCATCCCGTAGATCCCAGCCGCGAACAACCACGCCGCCACCGCGTAGGGCAGGAAGCCCGTCATCGCTTGCCCCCGCCGCGCACGAGCAGCGTCTGGTCGAGGAACTCGAGGAACGCCAGCATGAACGAGCCCGCAACCTCGAGGCCGATCGCGAGGTAGAGGAACGGGATCGTGCCCCCGGACAGGATCGTCTTGGGCGTGCCGAGAGGGATGAAGTTCTGGAGGTATGCCACCGAGGCGATCAGCCCGCCGATGCCGATCAGCGCAAACGCCGCGGCGCCGGTGGCCTCGCCGATCTCGAGTGCGGGGATGGGCGTGAGCTCCCGCAGCACCAGGTACTTGCCGGCCAGGTACACGAGCAGGAGCGAGCTGGCGAGGATCACCCCGCCCTGGAAGCCGCCGCCGGGCGTGAGCGCGCCGTGGGCGACGATGTAGAGGCCGAGCAGCACCGTGGGGCCGACGAGCGCGAGCGAGAACAGCCGCAGCGCATCGCTCGTCGGCGGAGGGCGGCGCATTGGGGCGCGCTCCTCCTCGGTCTCCTCCTCGCGCTCGTCGCGCTGCTCGCGCAGCAGCATCACCAGGCCGAGCGCCGCGGTGAACAGGATCATCTCCTCGCCGAGCGTGTCGAAGCCGCGGTAGTCGAGCGTGACGGTCGTGACGACGTTGGTGGCGTGGCGCTCGGGCACGGCCACCCGCGCGATCGTGCGCGCCACGGCGCCCTCGCCGCTGCCTGATGGGCGCAGCCCGGTCATCCCCCACACGAGCAGGGCGGCGAAGGCGGCGAGCGACGGCATGAGCAGCCAGAGGCGGACGCGCCGGCTCACTTCCGCCGCTCCCTGTCCTCCTCCCGCTGCCGCACCTTGGCGAGCGTGAGGAGAAGCATCAGCGGCACGCCCACCGAGCCCACCGTGATCTGCGAGAGCCCGACGTCGGGCGCTTGGTACGCGAAGAAGAGGATGCCGAGCAAGAGGCCGTAGAAGCTCAGGACCACGGCCTGCTTGCGCGTGTCGCGGGTGAGCACGACGGCGCCGCCGCCCGCGGCCACGAGCAGGAGCACCGCCACCTGGAGGGCGGCGGTCATCGTTCCTCCACGTCGATCCGCTCTGACTCCTGCACCGACCAGTGGCCGTGCTCGTGGATCCGCGCGGCGCGCGCGGTGGCGTGCGACATGATCGGCCCGCTGGCGACGAGGAACAGCGCCACGAGCAGCGCCTTGTCGGCAATCAGCGAGAACGAGTCGCGCACCAGCACGGCCAGCGCCACCAGCAGTGCCCCGAAGGAGGCGGCGCCGACGTAGTGCAGGCGGTCGTACACGCTGCTCATCGCGAGCACGCCCAGGCCGCACAGGACCTCGATGCCTACGCCGAGCGCGAGCAGGACGTACTCGACCAGCTCCCGCGCGCTCACAGCCAGCGTTCCATGAAGCGCACGAACACGATCGCGCCGATGAACGAGAGCAGCGCCGCCACCACCGCCAGGTCGATGAACGGCTGGCGCTGGAAGCCCTGCGACAGCAGGACCAGGATGGTTGCGTCGATCACTCCGGCGAGCTCGAGCGCGACGATGCCGTCCGCCGCAGAGCGCCAAACCGCCACGATCCCGCACGGCACGAGCGCCCCGAGCAGAACGATCGCGGCGAGCAGCCACTCGTTCATCCAAGCTCCAGCGGGTCGGCGCTCGTGAGCCGGTCGTCGGGTTCGAGCTGGTGGACCAGGATCAGGCCACGGGCGGCGTCGATGCCCACTACCACGGTGTTGGGCGCGACCGAGCCGGCAGCCTTGGCGAGCGCGCGCCGCGCGATGTCCTCGGGGTTGTCCGACGAGCCGGCGTCGAAGCGGATGGCGCGGAACCGCCCCCGGCTCTTCCGCTGTCCGGTGAGGGTGAGCACGAGCACCCGCAGCAGGCGCCACAGGTCCGCCACGACGTGCAGCGGCAGCCGCCATGCGCGGCGGAACCAACGCCGGCGCCAGCGCAATCTAGGCGCGGCCCGGCCCAGCACAACCTCCGCAACGCTCGCCGCGATCGCGGCGGCCACGGCGCCTGTGACGAGCTCTGGCAGCGCGAGCGTGTCGTCAAGCCACAGCCACAACGCGGCGAGCGATACCCACAGATATCCCCACCTCGCAGGTCGAACGGTCACTGCTGGCGAGCTACCCGAAAGCTCGCGCGCTCACGCTAAGACAGCGGCGCACTCCAGCAGCAGCGCATGCACGAACGCCTGCGGCAGGTTGCCGCGCAGCTGACGCTGCGCGACGTCGTGCTCCTCCGCGAGCAGGCCCGGCGAGCCGCAGGCCGAGCGCGCGCGCTCGAAGAAGCGCAGCGCGTCCTCGTTGGCTCCCTGCTGGTGGCAGGCGAGCGCCGCCCAGAACCCGGACAGGAGGAAGGCGCCCTCCGCCTCGCCGAGCGGCCGCTCGTCGTGTCGAAAGCGGTAGACGAAGTGCTCCTCGGTGAGCTCGCCGAGCACCGCGTGGAGCGTCGCGTGGCTGCGCGGGTCGTCGGCGGCCACGGCGCCGCGCAGGGCTCCCATGAGCAGCGCGGCATCCACGCGCTGGTCGGACGGCGCCCGCTGCCAGCGGCCGCTCGTGTGCAGTGAGCGCTCGGAGGTGTCGGCGAGGATGGCGTCGGCGAGCGCCCCCCAGCGCTGCGCGTCGGAGCCTTGCGGCGCTTGGCGGCAGACGGCGCGCAGCCCCGCCGCGGCGATCAAGCGGCTGTGCGTCCATTCCTCGGGCTCGAGCTCCCAGACGCCGGCGTCCGGCGCGGTCCAGCGCGCCTCGACCGCACGCGCCGCGAGGGCCGCGGCCTGCCAGTCCTCGGCCTGGAGGCGGTCGTGCTCGCCCGCTGCCGCGATCAGCAGCAGGAGCTCGCCGAAGGCGTCGAGCTGGAACTGGTCGGTCACCTGGTTGCCGACGATGTCGGTGCCGCCCGGGTAGCCCGGTAGCGAGATGTGCGTCTGCTCCGGCACCGCCTCGCCGTGAGCCGTGTAGGCGGGGCGAAGCTCGTTCCCGTGCTCGAGCAGGCGCTCGCGGCCGAAGCGCAACGTGTCGTCGAGCAGTGGCAGGGCGCCCGCCGCCGCGGCGCCTTGGCCCGCGTAGCAGCCGTCGCGGATCCAGGCGTAGCGGTAGTCGTAGCTGTTTCCCTCCCTCGAGCGCTCTGGCAGGCCAAGCGTGGCGGCCGCGACCATCCCGCCGCCGGCCGCCGTCATGCCGCGCATTACGGCGAGGGCCAGCCCGGCGTCCCGCGGCGCCAGCGTGTGCTCCATCGGCGGCACCAACTCCTTCCAGGCGGCGGCGGTCCGACGCCAGAGAGCGTCGGGTTCCTCCTCCTGAGGCGTTCCGCCGATCGTCAGCACGAAGTCGCGCTCGTCGCCCTCCCGCAGCTCGAGCTCGAAGGTCAGCGCCGCGTCGTCCTCTACGCGCGCCTCCTCGGCGCCGAACCAGTGAAGCTCCAGCTGGTCGCCCATACGGCCGTGCCAGCCGCCGCCGTCGTCGCGACCCAGCTCGCGCAGGCGCTCGGCGTCGAAGTCCGCGCGCGGATCGAGCCGCACCCGTAGCCGAGCGCGCCCGCTGTGGACCTCGAGGTGGCGCAGCAGGACCGCCCGCTTCGGGTCGGCGGGCAGTGCCAGCGCCTCACGGCACTCGACGATGCCGTCAGCCGTGACCCAGCGGCTACGCCAGATCAGCGAGCGGGACTCGTAGTAGCCGCCCCACACGTAGCGCCCGGCCGGCGTGATGCTGTAGCCGCTCTCGCCGCCGATCAGCGTGCTGAAGAGGGCGGGATCGTGCCAGCGCGGCGCGCACATCCAGGCCACGTTGCCGTCGGGCCCGAGTAGCGCCCCGCGTTCGCCGTCGGCGACGAAGGCGTAGTCGCGGAGCGGGTAGACGCGTGTCCGGTCCCGCTCGCCGCTCATCGCGCGCGCTTCGCGGCGAGCGCTGCTCCGGCGAGCGCGGCGCCGGCGAGCGCGCTCAGCGGCGAGCGGTGGCGGGCGAGCCAGGTCTGCGGGCTGCGCGAGTGCGCCTGGTCGTCGAAGGAGCCGTGGAAGCCGTGGTCCTCTGCGTGATCGAGCGCGTGCTCGAGATAGTCGGGCCGGCCGGGCCCGGCGGGCTTGTCGGTCTGCTGCCCCTTGAAGCCGGTGCGCGCCAGGTACCACTCCGCAAGCCACGGAGCCACCCGACTGCCGATGATGGTGTAGACGGTCGGGAAGCCCACCCACAGCTCGCGCCGCTTGTGGTGGGCCGCCCAGTGGACGGCGTTCGCCGCCACCTCCGGCTGGTAGATCGGGGGCACCGGCTGCGGCTCGTTTGGCACGTGCAGGCGCACCCACGAGAACTGCGTGGTGTTGAGCCCCGGCAGCTGGACGATGCAGAGGTGAACGGGCGAGTCGCGGTGGCGGAGCTCCGTGCGCAGCGACTCGAAGAAGCCCTGCACGGCGTGCTTGGCGGCGCAATAGGTCGCCTGCAACGGGATGCCGCGGATGCCCAGCGCGGAACCCACCTGCACGATCGTGCCGTGCCCGCGCGGCTCCATTCGCCGCAGCGCCGCCTGTGCGCCGTGCACCGAGCCGAGGAAGGTCACCTCCATCACGCGGCGGAATTCCTCGGCGCTCGTGTCCATCACCTCGCCGAGCACAGCCGTCATCGCGTTGTTCACCCAGATGTCGATCGGGCCGAACTCCGCCTCGACGCGCGTGGCGGCGTCGTCCAGCGCCGCCGCGTCGCTCACGTCGCAGGGCAGGGCGAGCGCGCGAGCCCCGGCGCGCGTGACCTCCTCCGCCGTGGCGCGCAGCCCGGCCTCGCCGCGGGCGATCAGGCCGATACAGACGTCGCCGTCCTCGGCGAAGCGGCGCGCGATGGCCCGGCCGACGCCGGCGGATGCGCCTGTGATCACGACGACCTTGGTCAACCCAATCCCACCTCTCCGGCCGGCACGAGCTCGGCGCGCATGTTCGCGTCCATCATGCGCAGCGCGGCGTCAGCCAGCTCCTCGCGGATGTGCGCCACCGCGTCTGTGACGACTACGACCTGGAAGTGCCTCACGTATGCATCGAGCGCCGAGTAGAGGACGCACTGCTCGGTGACCTGTCCGGTGAGGATGACGCGGTCGATCTCCTCCTGTCGCACCAGGTACTCGAGCTGGGTCTCGTAGAAGATCGAGTGCCTCGCCTTGACGACGAAAGGGACGTCGGGCTCGGGGACGATCGGCTCGACGAGCGAGGGCCCCGCTCCCGCCAGTGCCGCGTCGACGAGCTCCGCGCGCGCCGCGCTCCAGTCGCCGTGGTTGTCATTTACGTACACGATCAGCGCCCCTGCTTCGCGTGCCCGGGCGATAAGGCTTGCGAGCGGCGCCAGGATCTCGCGCACGGACTCCATCAGCGGTTCGGCGTCCTCATGCTGATAGGGGTTGAGCATGTCTGTGACTATCAGGGCAGAGGACACGGGGCGGGCGGCTTTTACCCACCGCCCTCACGGCGAAACTCGCGGTCCTTGGGCTGACATCGGTCTGTTTGGAGTGCACGAATTCCGGACACACAATGTTGAGGCTTATAAAGACGTTTTGCGGGCGGGCGTCGTACCCAACACGCTGCGATTTCCACCAGCGACTCTTCGGCCTCCAAGGGACGGAAACGCGTCATCTGACCATGGCGGGTCGCCGGATCTTCCGAGTAGCACCTCGACTTGGAGGATTCGATGCAAGCGCTACCCGATGTCGCCACTCGCCCGCTCAGACCGCGCGCCCGGCCGCGCGGGGCTCATCGGCACAGCCGCCAAGAGCTGCTCTTCAAGCGCTATCAGCGCTTCGGCGACATGGCGGCGCGCGACGAGCTCGTCACGGCCTTTCTGCCGCTGGCGAAGAAGATCGCCCGGCGCTACGACCGCGGCGTCGAGCCCCTGGACGACCTGATCCAGGTCGCGAGCCTGGCTCTCATAAAGGCGATCGACCGCTTCGACGCGGCGCGCGGCGGGAGCTTCTCGAGCTACGCGGTGCCGACGATCCTCGGCGAGCTCAAGCGCTACTTCCGCGATGCGGGCTGGGCCCTGCACGTGCCGCGTGGCATGCAGGAGCGGGCGCTGGCGATCAACGGCGCCATCGCCCGGCTCGCCGGCGCGAACGGCAGCTCGCCGACGCCAAGGGAGATCGCCGAGGAGCTCTCGGTGCCGGTCGAGCAGGTGCTCGAGGGGATGGAGGCGGCCGCGGCGTTTGACGCCGTGTCGCTCGATGCTCCGCGACGCCTCGGCGAGGATGACGACGGCACCGTCGCGGACACGCTTGGTGAGGAGGACGGCCGCTTCGCGCTCGTCGACGATGCGACGATGATCGGCAAGGCGCTCAAGTCGCTCCCACAGCGCGAGCGCACGATCCTCTACCAGCGCTTCGCCGAGGGGCGGACCCAGCTCGAGGTGTCCGAGCAGCTCGGCATCTCGCAAATGCACGTGTCGCGCCTCCAGCGGCGCGCGCTTGACCGGCTGCGCCTGCTGGCGGGCCAAGCGGAGGCGGACGTTTCAGCCACCGCCCGCCGGGCATCCCGCTGATCATGGAAACCTTTGTTTTGCCACTGTTCGCCGTGCTGGGTCTCGGCGCGGGCCTTTCCTTCGTCTGGGGTGCTCCGATCTTCGGCGTGCCGTTGCTTCTGCTCGCCCTGATCGTGGGTGCGGTGTGGATGTTCGGCGTACGCGTCAAGCGCGATGACGACTTCCAGAAGGAGGTCGAGCGTGCCACGCACGACGGGCCAGAGTTCACCGCCCGCGACCAGGAGACGCTGACGCACCGCTGATCGGGACTGGCATGACCGACTCGCTCGACAGCCAACTCGAGAAGTACCTGAGCGACGCCTACTCGATCGAGAAGCAGGCGCTCGTCCAGATGAAAATGGCCCCCGGCATCGCCGGCGACGCCCGCCTGGCGAAGCTGTTCGAGGACCACTGCCGCGAGACGGAGGGTCACGAGCGGCTGATCGGCGCGCGCCTCGAGGCCCGTGGCGGCAGTCCCTCCAAGGTGAAGAACGCGGTGATGGAGGCCGGCGGTGTCGGCTTCGCGCTGTTCGCCAAGGCTCAGCCCGACACGCCCGGCAAGCTGGTGGCCCACGCGCACTCCTACGAGGCGCTCGAGGAGGCGAGCTACGACCTGCTCGCGCTCGTGGCCGAGCAGGCGGGGGACCAGGAGACCGTCGAGGTGGCGCAGCGCATCCGCGACGAGGAGATCGCGATGAAGCAGCGGCTCGCCGGCGTGTTCGACGTCGCCGCGCACGCGTCGCTGCGCGAGGTCGAGCCCGACGATCTCGACGAGCAGCTGATCAAGTACCTGGCCGACGCTCACGCCCTCGAGCAGCAGGCGATCGAGTTACTCGAGCGCGGCCAGACGATCGCGGGCGACAGCGCGCTCGCGAGCCTGTTCGAAGAGCACCTCGCCGAGACGCGCGGGCATGCCGAGCGCGTGGAGGCCCTGATCGTCCAGAAGGGCGGCCGCACGAGCTCGGTGAAGGACGCCGCGCTGCGCCTGGGCGCGCTCAACTGGGGTGGCTTCTTCGCGGCGCACCCCGACACACCGGGCAAGCTCGCCGCCTTCGCCTACGCGTTCGAGAATCTCGAGATAGCGGGCTACGGGCTGCTCCGCTGCGTGGCCGCGCACGCCGGCGACGGGCATGCGGTGCTGCTCGCCGAGCAGATCCTCGCCGAGGAGCGCGCGGCCGCGGAGAAGATCCAGGCCGAGTTCGGACACGCCCTCAGCTCGACGCTCGTCGAGCAGGGCATCGCGCCGCAGGCGTAGGTCGCAGTTTCTCGCGGCAGCACCGGGGTAACCCCGGTCGGCGACCCCAACTTCGCTGACCGAAAAGGAGCTACGCAGTGGCCGAACTGACGACACTGGAAGAGAAGCTGGCCGAGGTGCTTGGCCTTGCCCAAGCGGCCCAGGCCGCAACGCAGAAGGTCGAGGGCCTCGTGGGCGAGGAGTCTGTGATCGAGGTGCTCCACCGGATGCGCGGCGAGGCCGAGGAGACGGAGAGGCGTTGCACCGAGCTGGCCGACCAGCGTGAGGGCAAGAAGACCGCGATTCTCGAGAAGGCCCGCGAGACGAAGGGCGAGGCGAGCGAGATGATGTCGACCTACCTCGGCGATGACGCCGACGGCCTCGACGGCTTCGAGTTCCTGATCATGGCCGAGGCGGGCGAGGTCGGGCACTGGGGAGTGCTCGGCAAGCTCAACGAGCACGCAGGCGAAGCCGAGCTGCGCGAGCTCGTGCAGTGGGCGTTGCCGATCCAGGAGCGCCACTTCAGCGACGTGCGCCAGTGCTCGCTCAAGCTCGCGGGCGACGAAGACCCCTACGAAGAGTCGTAGCCGCGTGAAGCTCGGACTCTTCCTGTCCAGCGAGGAGTGGGGCCCGGCCGAGCTCGTGCGCCAAGCGCGGCGGGGCGAGCAGGCGGGCTTCCACGCCCTCTGGATCTCCGATCACTACCACCCCTGGAACGACGAGCAGGGTCACAGCCCGTTCGTGTGGTCGACGATCGCCGCAATCGCGGAGGCAACGGAGAACATGCGCGTGACCACCGCGGTCACCTGCCCGACGGTGCGCGTCCATCCCGCCGTCGTCGCACACGCGGCGGCCACATGCGCGCTGCTGCTCGAGGGCCGCTTCCAGCTCGGCGTGGGCAGCGGCGAGGCGCTCAACGAGCACATCCTCGGCGACCGCTGGCCGCCCGCGGAGGTGCGTCTCGAGATGCTCGAGGAGGCGGTGGAAGTGATCCGCACGCTCTGGCGCGGCGGGGTGCAGGACCACCGCGGCAAGCACTACGTGGTCGAGAACGCGCGCCTCTACGACCTGCCCGACCCGGCGCCCGAGATCCTCGTGTCGGGCTTCGGGGAGCAGGCCACGCGGCTCGCCGCCAAGATCGGCGACGGCTACTGCACCACGATGCCGGACAAGGACCTGATCGGGCTCTATCGCGGCGAGGGCGGCAAGGGTCCGGTGCAGGCCGGCACCAAGGTCTGTTTCGGTGCCGACGACGCCGAGGCCCTGAGCACCGCGTATCGGCTCTGGCCCAACGAGCAGCTGCCCGGGGAGCTCGCGCAGGTGCTGCCCACGCCCGCTCACTTCGAGCAGGCCAGCTCGCTCGTCAGCGAGGAGATGATCGCCGAGGCGGTGCCCTGCGGGCCGGATCTCGACAGGCACATCGCGGCGCTCGAGGAGTACGCGGACGCCGGCGCGGACGAGCTGTTCGTGCAGCAGATTGGACCGAATCAGGACGCCTTCTTCGAGGCGTACGAGCGCGACGTGATCCCGCGCTTCAACCAGCGGGGCGCCACCTAAGCGCTTTCTTCATGAATGAGGGCGACCCACCTCGGGTAGCCCCGGTTCGTGGCCGCCGAACCGGCCGAGCTGTTGATTGCCACGGAAAGGAACGAGCATGGCCCAGAACGTCTCCGAGTTCGTCCTCGAGCGTCTGCACGAGTGGGGTGTCGAGAGGATCTACGGCTACCCCGGCGACGGGATCAACGGCCTAATCGGCGCCTTTCACAAGGTCGACAGGCCTGAGTTCATCCAGACACGGCATGAGGAGATCGCCGCGTTTGCCGCGTCCGCCCACGCGAAGTACACCGGCGAGGTAGGCGTCTGCATGGCTACCTCCGGCCCGGGCGCGATCCATCTTCTGAACGGCCTCTACGACGCGAAGCTCGACCATCGCCCGGTGGTCGCGATCGTGGGGCAGCAGGCGCGCACCTCACTGGGGGCCAGCTACCAGCAGGAGGTCGACCTGCAGACGCTCTTCAAGGACGTCGCGTCCGAGTTCGTCCAGTACTGCATGGCCCCGGCGCAGGCACGCCACCTGATCGACCGGGCGATGCGGATCGCGCGCAGCTCGCGCTCGGTCACATGCGTGATCTTCCCGGAGGATGTGCAGGAGTCGCCGTGGGAGGAGCCCCCGCGCGCGCACGGGTCCGTGTTCTCGGCGGTCGGCTTCGAGGAGCCGCGTGTCGTTCCGAAGCAGGACGACCTGCGCCGTGCCGCGGAGATCCTGAACGCCGGCGAGAAGGTCTCGATCTTGATCGGCGCCGGCGCGATCGGCGCCGAGAAGGAGGTGATGCAGGTCGCCGACCTGCTCGGCTCCGGTGTGGCCAAGGCGCTGAACGGCAAGGCCGCACTGCCGGACGACCTGCCCTTCGTCACCGGCTCGATCGGCCTGCTCGGCACCAAGCCGAGCGACCACATGATGCAGAACTGCGACACGCTGTTGATGGTCGGCACGAGCTTCCCCTACGCCGAGTGGCTGCCCGAGGAGGGCCAGGCGCGCGGCGTCCAGATCGACATCGACGGCCGCAACCTCGGCATGCGCTTCCCGGTCGAGCTCGGCCTCGTCGGGGACGCGCGGGCGACGCTGTCGGATCTGATTCCGCAGCTCGAGCGCAAGGAGAACCGCTCCTGGCGGGAGGAGATCGAGCACGAGGTGGAGCGCTGGTGGGCCATCCTCGAGGACCGCGCCAATGAGCCCGCCGACCCGATCAACCCCGAGCTGCTCTTCCACGAGCTCTCCCCGCGGCTGCCGGACAATTGCATCCTCAGCTCGGATTCCGGCTCGGCCACCAACTGGTGGGCGCGGCACCTGCGGATGCGCACCGGGATGAAGGCCGCCCTCTCCGGCACGCTCGCGACGATGTGTCCGGCCGTGCCGTACGCGCTGGCCGCGAAGTTCGCCTTCCCGGACCGCCCGGTGATCGCGTGCCTGGGCGATGGCGCGATGCAGATGCTCGGCATCAACGCATTGATCGACATCGCGAAGTACCAGGACCGCTGGTCGAACAAGCAGCTCGTGATCCTCGTGCTGAACAACCGCGACCTGAATCAGGTCACCTG
This sequence comes from Thermoleophilaceae bacterium, assembly GCA_036494715.1. Lineage (GTDB taxonomy): Bacteria > Actinomycetota > Thermoleophilia > Solirubrobacterales > Thermoleophilaceae > JAICJR01. Next base: position 33,724 of record DASXNY010000050.1, on the reverse strand, counting down.
GGAGCAGCGCGTGATGGAGGGCGACCGCAAGCTCGACGCGTCGCAGGATCTGCCTGATTTCCCGTACGCGCGCTACGCCGAGCTGCTCGGCCTGCGCGGTATTCGCATCGATGCGCCCGACCAGGTGCCAGGCGCATGGGACGAGGCGCTTGCAAGCGAGGGCCCCGTGCTGATCGAGGCGATCACCGATCCGGAGGTGCCGCCCTTGCCGCCGCACATCTCGTTCGAGCAGGCCAAGGAGATGGCGATTGCGATGACCAAGGGCGACCCGAACCGAGGCCGGATCATCCGCAACTCGCTGCGGGGCAAGCTGGCCGAGTTCATCAACCGCTAGATGGCGGCCACGAGCATGGCGGTCGACGCCGCGATCGAACGCGTCGCGGTTTCCGCCTACGAGATTCCGACGGACGCACCCGAGTCGGACGGCACCCTCGAATGGGACTCCACGACGCTGGTGCTGGTCGAGGTCGCCGCCGGCGGCGAGCGCGGGCTCGGCTTCACGTACTCCGATCGGGCTGCGGCGACGCTGGTCGAGGGCAAGCTCGCGGGCGTCGTCCACGGGCTCGACGCATTGTCGCCACAGGCCGCCTGGGCGGCGATGCAGCAGCAGGTGCGTAACCTCGGCCAGCAGGCGCTCGCTGCGATGGCGATATCCGCGGTGGACATCGCCCTGTGGGATCTCAAGGCCAAGCTGCTCGGCGTCGCGCTCGCCGACCTGCTCGGCCGCTTCCACGCTGAGGTGCCCGTGTACGGCAGCGGCGGCTTTACCTCGTACTCCAACGAGCGGCTCGTTGAGCAGCTCGGCGGCTGGGCCGGGGACGGGATCCCGCGCGTGAAGATGAAGGTGGGGCGCGACCCGGACGCCGACATCGGCCGCGTGCGCGCCGCCCGCGGCGCGGTCGGCCCGAACGTCGGGCTGATGGTGGACGCCAACGGCGCCTGGCAGCGCAAGCAGGCGCTCGGCTGGATGGAGCGCTTCCGCGAGGAGTTCGACGTGACCTATGTCGAGGAGCCGGTGAGCTCCGACGACCTCGACGGGTTGCGGTTGCTGCGCGACCGCGGCCCTGGCGGCATGTGCGTGGCCGCCGGCGAGTACGGCTGGGACCTTCCCTATTTCGCGCGGATGGCGGACTGTGTGGACATCCAGCAGGCCGACGTGACGCGTTGCGGCGGCATCACCGGCCTCTTGCGGGTGGACGCCGTCTGCAAGGCGCGCTCGATCCCGTTCTCGGCCCACTGCGCCCCCGCGATCTCCGCGCACGCGTGCTGCGCGATGGAGACGCTCGCGCACCTCGAGTACTTCCACGACCACGTGCGCATCGAGTCGCTCCTGTTCGACGGCGTGCTGTCCCCCGAGGGTGGCGCGCTCTGTCCCGACCCGTCTCGGCCAGGCCTCGGGCTCGAGCTGCGCCGCGACGTCGCCGAGGAGTACGGGCTGTGAAGAAGGGTCTCGCGCACGCGCGGCGCAACCTGCTGACCGGCCGCTTCCAGAAGACGCTCTCCGCCCTCACGGCAGTGAGCGCGGTCGGGCTCGGCTTCGAGATCTACCTCGAGCACTACAAGGGCTCGTTCGGCGACAAGTGGATGTGGACGCCGATCGCACTCACTCCTCCCCTCACAGCGGCCGGCGTGGCCGGCGTGTTCAGCGAACGGCACGCCCGGACCACGCTGCCCGCGGTGTCGGCGCTCTATGCGCTCGACGGCGTCATCGGCGTGATCACCCACATCCGTGGCGTGGCGCGCAAACCAGGCGGCTTCTCCGAGCCCACCTACAACCTCGTGATGGGACCACCACTGCTGGCGCCGGGATCGCTGGCGCTGGTTGGCGGGATGGGATTGGTGGCGGCGGTGGCGAGGAGGGAAAAGTGAGGCCGGAGGTCGCAGGTCGCAGGTCGCAGGGGCTTCCGCGTCAGCGGGAAGGAACCACGCCGCAGATGCATGGGCGTTATCCGGATTGGGACGTTCTTTCGCAGGCGCATCACTGGGATGACGTGACGCGGGAGGTCGTCCTCGCGCGGGTGGAGGAACCGCCCTTTCGCTTCTTCGAGGACGCGGACGAGCGGCGCACGCTGAAGGCCTTCTGCGACGTGGTGACCGCTCAGGACGGCGAGCCGCGCATCCCGGTGCTGGGGATGATCGACGCCAAGTTCAGCGCGGGCCAACTCGACGGCTACCAGTACGCGGGCATGCCGGACGACCGCGATCTGTGGCGGATCGTGGCGCGCGGTCTCGATGAGGTGGCGAGCGGCTTCGCGGAGGCCACGCCCGAGACCCAGCGCGAGATCGTGAAGCGCTTCTCGAAGGGCGAGCTCAAGGGCGAGGCCTGGCAGTCGCTCGACGTGTCGAAGGCCTGGAAGGTCGTCACCCGAGCGATCCTCGCGGCGTTCTACTCGCACCCCTGGGCCTGGAACGAGATCGGCTTCGGCGGTCCCGCCTACCCGCGCGGCTACGCGGCGCTCGGGGTCGGAAAGATGGAGGGCTGGGAGCCCAAGCCGGCGTTTGACCTCGATCCGGTGAAGGACGTGCGAGAGCGCGGGCTCGAGTGAGGGCGCGCGAGCTCCTCAAGGGTTCGCTGCGCCCGCCGGACAACGACTCGGCCTTCCTGCTCCATCCGCACAAGCGCGGCGTGCCGAACGTCGATCGCATGGCTCGCTACGGCAACCAGGACGAGGTGGACCTCCTGATCGTCGGCTGTGGCGCCGGCGGCGCCGTGCTGGCCCAGCGCCTCGCGCGCAAGGGCTGGCGGGTGGTGGTGCTCGAGCGCGGCCCGTTCTGGGATCCCGACCGCGACTGGGTGTCCGACGAGGCCGGCTCGCACAAGCTGTTCTGGACCGACAAGCGCATCGTCGGCGGCGAGGACCCCGTGGAGATGGGCAAGAACAACTCGGGCCACGGGGTGGGCGGCTCGATGGTGCACTACGCGGGCTACGCCCCGCGCTTCCACCCGTCCGATTTCGAGACGCGCACGCGCGACGGCGTGGGGGCGGACTGGCCGATCTCCTACTGGGACCTGAAGGAGCACTACGAGCTCTGCGAGACGGAGCTGCCGGTGGCGGGCCAGCACTGGCCCTGGGGCGACCCGCACGGCTACCCGATGGGGCCGCACCCGATCGGCGGCTCCGCCGAGGTGGCCTGGAAGGGGGCGCTGGCCTGCGGCATCGAGATGCGCGTGGGACCGGTGGCGATCACCAACGGCGCGTTCGGCAACCGGCCGCACTGCATCTACCGCGGCTTCTGCCTCGAGGGCTGCAAGGTGAATGCCAAGGGCAGTCCGCTGGTCACCCACGTTCCGGACGCGATCGAGCACGGGGTGGAGATCCGGCCGGAGTCGATGGCTGTGCGTGTGGAGCTCGATGGCGCGACCGGCCGTGTGAATGGCGTGACCTACATCCACGAGGGGCGCGAGCGCTTCCAGCGCGCCGCCGCGGTGGCGGTTGCCGGCTACTCGATCGAGACCCCGCGGCTCCTCCTCAACTCCACCAGCAGGCGCTTCCCAGACGGGCTCGCCAACTCCAATGACCAGGTGGGTCGCTACGTAATGGTGCAGGGCGCCTCGCAGACCGCGGCGCGCTTCCCGCAGCCGATGCACATGTTCAAGGGCCCGCCGCCCGAGGTCTCGTCCGAGCAGTTTTACGAGACTGACGAGTCGCGTGGGTTCGCCCGCGGCTTCAGCATCCAGACGGTCTCCCCGATGCCGATCGGCTGGGCCGAGCACGTGCTGGCCGACGGGCACTGGGGCTACGCGCTGCGCGAGTACATGCGCGACTACGTGCACTGGACCGTGCTCGGCGTCCTCAACGAGCTGCTGCCGCACCCGGAGAACCGCGTGACGCTCACGGACGAGCTCGACCAGTTCGACATGCCGGTGCCGCGCTTCGACTACACCCAGTCGGACAACGACCGGGCCAACATCGCGTATTCGAAGCAGGTGATCGACCAGATCTGGGAGAACGCCGGCGCTCAGGACACGCTGACGATCGACCGCTACGCGCACCTGGTGGGCGGCTGCCGGATGGGCGCCGACCCGGAAGAGAGCGTGGTCAACGCCGACCACCAGGCATGGGAGGTGCCGAACCTGTTCGTCGCGGACGGCAGCGTGATGCCGACCCAGGGATCCGCCAACCCGGCGCTGACGATCATGGCGCTGGCCTCGCGGCTGGCCGGCCGGCTGGCGGCGAAGCACGTCGATCCGCGGCGTGCCGCGGCGGCCGCCTAGGCGCTGGCCGTCCGCGCTTCAGCCTCGGCCAGCTCGCGCTCGTGCTCCACCCGCTCGATCGCCTGCAGCTCGCGGCAGACGCGCCTCACCACGAAGAACACGACGAGCGGCAGCACCCAGACCAGCACCCGGTAGATCCAGATTTGGAGCTGATAGCTCCAGCCGAGGAAGAGGTACGTGCGGTCGGCGGAGCCGGCAAAGAAGATCAGGAAGATCCACAGCAGGAACGCGGTGCCGAACGCTGTGCGGCCCGGTGCGTCGCGGGGACGGTCGAGCACGTTGTGGAAGCCATGGTCGCCTCTGATGCGCGCCTCGAACCAGGGCCACGACGCGAGCACGAACAGGACGATCAGCGGGAACAGCGCGCCGCCCCAGAACGGGTTAGGCACGAGCGTGTAGCTGCCGATCGTGAGGTCGAAGTGGGGGACGAGGCGCAGCGCGCCGATCAGCCAGCCGAGATACCAGTCGGGCTGCGCGCCGTTGGTGGCGTCCGCGAGGTGGTAGGGGCCCCAGAGCCAGATCGGGTTGATCTGGATCAGTCCGCCGAGCGCGAACAGCACCGCGGCCGTGCCAAAGAGCAGCCCGAGCGAGCGCGGCACCTGGGCCGGGAACATCGGGAGGCCGACGATCCGGCGGTTCGTCTCGCGCGCGGTGCGCTTGAACTGGGTGTGGTGGCGTGAGGCCACCAGCGCGAGATGCACGACGATCAGCGTCGCGATCAGGATCGGGAAGATGAACACGTGGGCGATGTACATGCGTGACTCGAACGACTCGTTGCCGGGGTAGGGCGCGCCCCAGATCAGGAGCGCGAGGTTGCCTCCGACGAACGGGATCGACAGCGCTACGCCGTAGCCGATCGCGAGGCCGATGCCGGACAGCAGGTCGTCCACCATCGAGTAGCCGAGGTAGCCCTCGAGCAACGTGGTGAACAGCAGGAGCAGGCCGATCACGTAGGTGAGCTCACGCGGCTTGCGGAACGCGCCCGTGAAGAAGATCCGCATCAGGTGGATCACGATCGCGGCAACGAACACGTCGGCGGCCCAGTGATGGGTCTGGCGGAGCAGCAGGCCCGCCTTCACCGTGAACGAGATGTCGATCGCCGACTTGTACGCCTCGCTCATCCTCAGCCCGTTGAGCGGCGCATACGCACCGTGGTAGGTCGTCTCGGCCAGGCTCGGGTGGAAGAACAGCGCGAGGTAGGTGCCGGTCGCCACCAGCACGACGAAGGCGTACAGCGCCACCTCGCCGAGCAGGAACGACCAGTGGTCCGGGAACACGTAGCGCAGCGTCTTGCGCAGGAGCGGCGCGGATCCGCTCCGCTCGTCCAGGAAGCGAACGAGGCGGTAGATCACTGCTGCTTGAACCTCGCCTTCCACATGCGCACGCCCCACCACGACGGGCCGGGCGGCCCGGACAGGTTGCCCGCCGCGCGCAGGTGCCCGTCCACGTCGATCTGAAGCGGCAGCTGCGGCAGGTTGCGGCCCGCCGGCCCGAAGATCACCGTGCCGCCAGTGGCCGGATCGAAGGTCGAGTAGTGGCAGGGGCAGACGAATGCCGGCTTGGCCTCCAGCTCCGGGAAGGTGGGCTTCCGGTAGAGGGCGATCGCGCAGCCGGCGTGGGTGCAGATCTTCGAGTAGGCGAGGATCCCCTGCGGGGCCCAGCCACGGCGGCCACGCGGCAGCCGCAGTTGTCTTGTGGGGAGCCTCACGACGATCAGCGGCGCGCCGACGGTGTCGTGGGATGCCCCGTCGGCGAACGCCGTGTAGAACGTGCCCTCCTCGATGTCCGAGGCCCTGATCGGATCGTCGTCCTCGCTCACGAGGCGGGTGCCGCGCCGCCAGGGAGTGTCGGCCAGCAGGCTGCTGTCCAGCACCGGCCCGAGCGACAGCACCGGCGAGAGCAGGGCGAACCCGAAAGCCGTACCCGCCAGGCCGGCCGCGCCGGCCAGCAGGCGCTTGCGCGTGAAGCGGCTGCCGCTGTCGCGGACGAGGTTGGTGACCGCGAGCTCGTCCTCCGGGTGCTCGCTCTCGGGATAGTCGTCCTCGAGCGTTTCGCTGACGATCAAGTACTTGGCGAGGACGATCAGCGCCGCCCCGAAAAACGCGAGCGCGAGCGCGAGCGCGATCCCTTCGAACTGGGTGGCATGGTGAATGCCGTCGTCGGCGTAGACGAAGACAAAGCCCGCGGAGCAGACCGCGGCGAGCAGCAGCAGCACGATCACGGCGAGCTCGGCGCGCGGAACCGGGTCGCCCGGCGGGACGGCCGGCTCGCGCGCGCCGCGTCCGCTGCCCAGGCCGCGCAGCGCCAGCACTCCGGCGGCGAGCTTGCGGAAGACACTCATGCCCGCAGCCGCTCTCCGATCAGCATGCACAACCCGATCAGCGCGACCGCCGCTATGAACCACGCCACGATGCCCTCGGGCACCGGTCCGATGTGGCCTATGCCCCAGCCGCCCGCGTCGTCTGGATGCTTGACCGCGTCGATGTACGCGACGATCGAGTTGAGCTGGCGGTCGCTGATCGCCTTCTGCGAGAACTTGGGCATGAGGTAGGGGCCGACGCGCACCGCCTCGGCGATCTGCGTGGCCGTGTCCTTCTTGATCTGCGGCACGCGGGCGTCCGTCACGTAGCCTCCCTCGGCCACCACCTGGTGGCAGCCGGCGCAGTGCTGCGTGAACAGGCGCAGGCCCGAGGCGACGTTGCCGGATTGCGGCGAGGGGTGCGGGATCGGCGGCCCGCCCTTGCCCAGCGAGGCCACGTAGCTCGTGAGCGCCTTGACCTCCCTCGGGTTGAAGAGGACGCGCCGCCGCCACGGCTGCTCGTGGGGGTTGCCGAGCGGCATGAAGCCGGTGGTGAGGTAGAGGTCGGCGGCCTGCGCGCCGACTCCGAGCAGCGCCGGTCCCTGGCCCTTGATGTCGCCCGCTCCGCGCGCGCCCCCGGGTTGCGGCACGCCCTCGCCGGCGATGCCATGGCAAGACGCGCAGTTGGCCGCATACAGCTGGCCGCCCAGATCGCGTTGTGAGAGGCCGGCCTCGTTGGCCGGCCGGCTGATGCCGCTCGGGAGCTGGGCGTGGGCGATCGCCGCGAGCGCGAGCGCGCCGAGCACCACGGCGATGAGTGCGCGCCCCCGTCTCATCCCTGGTGGCAGCCTCCGAGCAGCAGGGCGCCGATGCCGTCAAGCAGGATGATCAGCAGGAACAGCGGGCTCAGCACGAGCCCGCAGACCGACATGAACCAGATCCGGCCCGGGGGCGGCGGGGCATCGTTGCCGCTCCCCCAGACACTCCGGAGCGACAGCGCCGCGGCCACGATTCCCGCCAGCGCGAGCGCCGCGCCGAGCGCGGTGGCCAGCGCGAGCCAGGTATGGGTGGGGACGGGCGAGCCCGCACCTGCCGTGCCGCACGCCGCCTCGGTCACGCCGTAGCCGAGCACGTGCTCGATCGTCCAGGCGGCGGGCGCCGCGAGCACACCGCCCCAGAGGAGGAGCTCCGTGCGCGCCCTCATAGCGATGGCGACACCTGGGTCAGCACGATCGCGACCCCGGCAATGCTGACGAAGCACCAGTACAGCGCCACGACCCGCAGCCCCGTCAGGCGGTAGCTGGTGAGCCCGCGCGTGAGCTTGCCGAGGATCCAGAGGTCGAGCAGCAGCCCGATGGCCACGTGCGCGTGGTGAGCGCCCACCAGAGTGAAGTAGATCGAGCCGTAGGCCGAGCCCGACGGCGTGAACTTGGCCAGGTCGCTCTGGAACTCGTGTACCTGGATGCCGAAGTAGGCGGCCTGCACAACGAGCGCGGCGAACACGAGCAGCCACGCCAGGCCGACCCTGCCGGCCCGCGCCGCCTGCACGGCCTTGAGCACCGGCACCGTGGTCGCCACCAGGATCGCCGTGAGAATCAGCGGCAGCGCGAGCTCGGGCTTCGGCACGCCGGGCGGCGGCCAGCGCGTGGTCTCGAAGCGCAGGTAGAAGTACGTCGCGATGAGGGTGCCGAACAGCGTGGCCTCCGCGGCGATGAAGAGCGCCGCGCCCCACCAGCCCGACGCCGTGCGCCCGCTCTGGACGATGGGCCGGGCGACCGCCGAGGTCTCGGTGGCGTCGCTCATCCGGGCGCCACCTCCTCCGCCTCCTCGCTGTGCCAGCCCAGGATGGTCAGGGCCAACAGGCCCAGGAAGATCGACATCGTCACGAGGTGACCGGTGAGCACCATCGCGAAGACGCCGCTCATCGTCAGCGCCACGAGCACGGGCCAGGGCGAGTCCGACGGCATCTCGATCACCTCCTGCAGCTCGGCGTCGAGCACGCTGCTGCCGGGCGTTTCGTGCCCATGGTCGAGCACCATCTCGCCTCTTCTGAGCCTCACCTCGTCGCGCCCGCGGTCCTCGCGGTCCCACATCGGGTAGGGGCTCGTCACAACCGGGATGACTGGGTAGTTGTAGGCGGGCGGCGGCGAGCTGGTGGACCACTCGAGCGTCGCCCCGCCGAATGGGTCTGGGCCCGAGGGCGCACCCCGGAAGTAGCTCCAGATGAGATTGACGGCGACGAGCACGAGGCCCGCAGCGATCAGATACGAGCCGATCGACTCGATCATGTTGTACGGACCCCAGCCCAGCCCGGAGGGGTAGGTGTACTGCCGCCGCGGCATGCCGAGCAAGCCGACGATGTGCATCGGGAAGAAGGTCACTCCGGTGCCCAGGAAGGTGAGCCAGAAGCTCGCCTTGCCGAGCCGCTCGTGGTAGAGCCGGCCCGTGACCTTCGGGAACCAGTAGTAGAGGCCGCCGAGGAGCGGGAACACCGCCGCGCCGAAGATGATGAAGTGGAAGTGGGCGACGACGAAGTAGGTATCCGTCAGCTGCTGGTCGAACGGGATCGCCGCGAACATGATCCCGCTGAGCCCGCCAAGGATGAAGTAGACGATGAAGCCCGCGATCCAGAGCAGCGGCGTCTGGAAGATCGGCCGGCCGCTGACGAGCGTGGTGAGCCAGGCGAAGATCTGGATCGCGCTGGGGATCACCACGACCATGGACGCCGCGGCGAAGAAGACCGTCGTGACCGTGTCGAGCCCGACGGCGAACATGTGGTGCGCCCACACGCCGAAGCCGATGAACGCCACGAGGATCTCCGCCAGCGCGACGAGCGGGAACGCGATCATCCGCCGGCGCGTGAACGTCGGGATGATCGACGTCGCGATCCCGAAGGCCGGCAGGATGATGATGTAGACCTCGGGGTGCCCGAAGATCCAGAACAGGTGCTGCCAGAGGAGCACGCTGCCGCCGTGGCCGATGTTGAAGAAGTTGAAGCCAAGGCGGCGGTCGAGCTCGAGGTAGACGCAGTCGATCGTGAGAGCCGGGAGCGCGAACAGGAGGGCGAACGACACCGCCAGGAACGCGTAGCAGAACAGCGGCATCCGGTTGAGCGACATGCCGGGCGCGCGCAGCTTGAAGATCGTGACGATGAAGTTGATCGCCGCCGCCGTGCTCGAGATGCCGTTGAAGATCAGCGCGAGCGCGTAGAAGTCGATCGCCGAGCCCGGGTCGAACGTGCGCGAGGCGAGGGGCACGTAGTCGAACCAGCCGGCATTCGGTCCGTTGCCCGTGAACAGGCCGACGTAGACGAAGATCCCCGACGCCAGGAAGACCCAGTAGGAGAAGGCGTTGAGGCGCGGGAACGCCATGTCCCGGGCGCCGATCATGAGCGGCAGCAGGTAGTTCCCGAAGGCGCCGGTGGAGATCGGGATGATGAAGAAGAAGATCATCGTGACCCCGTGCATCGTCATGACGGAGTCGAAGGTGGCCGGCGACAGCGTCGTGCCGTTCGGCGTGAGCAGCTGCGTGCGGATCAGCAGCGCCTCGGTGCCGCCCGCGGCGAACAGCAGCAGCGAGGTGAACAGGTAGAGGATTCCGATCCGCTTGTGGTCCGTGGTGGTGAGCCAGCCGAGCACCCCGGGGCGCTCGACCCAGATGCGCTCGAGCCTGCGGACGCGGCGGGTGGCGGCATCTGACGCGATGCTCGCCATCTAGCGGAGACCCTCGAGGAACGTGACGAGCTGCTGGAGCTGCCGCCCCGTCAGGTTGAGCCCCGGCATCTTGTTGCCGGGCTTGACGTGCTGGGGATCGCGGATCCAGTTGGTGAGATCCGTGCGCGTGTTCGTGATCGTGAGGGCGGCGAGCGTGCGGCGAGTGGCGAGGTGGGTGAGGTCCGGGCCGATCCTGCCGTTGGCCGTTGTCCCGCGGAGCGTGTGGCAGCTAGCGCACTGGAGGCTGAGGAAGTCCTGCTCCCCGGCCTTGGCCTGCGGATTGGCCGGCTGCGGCAACGGCCGCGACATGTTGGCGAGCCAGGCCCTGAACTTCGCGGGCGGGTCGGCGTAGACCGCCATCGCCATGTGGGCGTGCTGGAGTCCGCAGAACTCCGCGCACTGCCCGCGGTAAAAGCCGACCTTGTCCGCGTACAGCTCGACGCTGTTGTTCTGGCCGGGGATCGTGTCGATCTTCTTGTTCAGCTCCGGCACCCAGAAGCTGTGGATCACATCCGCGGTCGTCGCCACCACCTTCACCGGCGTCTTCACCGGTATGTGGATCTCGTTGGCCGTCACCGCGCGCGTGCCGGGATAGCGCACCTCCCAGAACCACTGGTGCCCGACGACGTCGATCGTGAGCTTGGTCTGCCCGGGCTGGGGCGCATCGGTGGCCCGCACCACCCCGATGTCCGCGACGAAGAACAGGATCGCGAGGCACACCACCGGCACGAAGATCCCGAACGCCACCACCAGGCCGGTGGCCACGTTGTCGTTCTTGCCTGCCCCTGGCAATCCCTCGCGGTTACGCCGCACCCATGCGATCACCAGCAGTGCGACCGCGCCCCCGAAAACCACTCCGGCGGCCGCGAGCATGCCCCACCAGAGGTGCACGATCTTGCGGCTCTGGTCGCTCTCCGGGCTGAGCGTGGACTGCCCGTTGCCACGGCCGCAGCCGCTCAGCAGAACGACCGCGCAGACGAGCGACGCCGCGAGCAGCAGACGGCGCAGCGACCCTCCCGCCAAACCGCGAGCAACCCTTCTCACATCTGCAGGCCGCGCGAGCAACTCGCGGGGCGTCCTACCCGCTCCGTCGCGGCTTGAACCGGTTTTCCCGGTCACTCCCTCAGCGCGTAGCTGCGGATGTCTGACGCGAGCGCCTCGGGCGCCGCGTAGGCGCCGATATGCGTGTACGCCCGGCGTCCGTCCGGGGTGAAGAAGATCGTCGTCGGCAGAGCCTGCGCGTTCCCGAACGAGGCCGCCACCGCGCCGCTCGAATCGGAGAAGCTCGGGTAGGGCAGGGCATGCGCGCGTAGGAAGTCGCGCGCCGCCGAGGCGCTGTCGCTCACGTCGACTCCGAGGAACGACACCCGCTTGCCGAAGTTGCTCGAGGCCTGGGCGAAGAGCGGGAACTCGCCCCGGCAGGGGAGGCACCACGAGGCCCACTCATTCACCACCACCGGATGGCCGCGGAGGCCGGCCAGGCGCCGCCTGAACGCGGCGGCGCCACCGCCGAGGAGCGTTCCGGCGGGCCCGGTTGACCGGCTCTGCGCCGGCGCGCCCGGTGGTGGAGCGCTCGCGTCGTCGTTCGCCTTCAGGGTGAACAGGTCGGCCAACGCCTGGTGCGGCGTCCATGGCGCCTGCGGATGCCGCAGGTTGTTGCGCCCCTCGTCACTCAGGAGGCGCTCGAGCCGGGCGGGCAGCCGGCCGCCCACCGCCGGCATCCCGATCGCCGCCACGCGCCAGTTGCCGTGTGGATCGATGATGAAGAGCCCATCGGTGTGTTCGACGTCGAACGTCTCGGGCTTGCCAGTGAGCCAGTCCGTGTCGGGCGAGCGGCCTTGCGGCACGCGCCGGAAGTAGACGCCGAAGTACCTCCACAGCCGCGCGAGCTCGGCGCGGCTCCCGGTGAGCATCCGGAAGTTCACTCCCGCGAGGCGCGCGTAGGCGCGCAGGCGCCTCGGCGTGTCGCGCCATGGGTCGACGCTCACCTCGGCGACGGTCGCATCGCCGCCCAGGCCATCCCGGTCGATGGTGCGCTGGATCCGCTCGAGCGCCGCGGTCGTCATCGGGCAGACCTCGTGACACAACGTCATCGAGGGGGCGAGCACGAGGTAGCGGCCGCGGAACGACTTCAGGGAGGTGGAGTGGCCGCGCTCGTCAACGAGCTCGAAGTCCGGCACTTGCCTGTCGAGCAGCGTTCCGACGGTGAGCTTGCCGTTGCCGATCGAACCTCCGTCCACGCCGTCCGACGCATGGCCTGGCAGCCGAGCGAAGATCACGTCGGCGGCTAGGAGCAGCACCCCGACCCCAAGCAGGACGAAGGCCGCGCGGAGCGTCTTCGACCGGAACATCACGACCGAAGATACGCCTCCTCAGCGGGCTCGGCGCTGCCGGCTCATTGCCGTCCGGCGCCCACCGCCAGCGCCGCGCCCTTCGCACGGATGCCGGCGCCCAGCGGCGGCGACTCGATCGCCGGCTGCTCGCCCTCGAGCCACGGCTCGAGGTCCGGTGCCTGGAGGCGCGCGCGGCCGAGCACGAACAGCGAGGCGGCGATCAGCGCGCCGCCGATCGCGATCGCGAAGCAGATCCAGATAGCGGTCTTCGTGCCCGACTCCGGGTTGCCGCCCACCGTCTGTGCGACGTGCAGAAGCACGGGCGCGAGCATGAACGCGGCCACTCCGCGCAGCAGCTCGATCAGCGCGAACACGCGTGGAAGCTGCTTCGACTTGAGCGAAAAGCCCGCAAGGAAGAGTGCCGGCGACACGGATGCGCCCACCCCCAGGCCGAGCAGTGCGGACCCCACGAGCACGACGGCATCGGAGCCGCTGCCAACGCCGCTGAGGACGGCCGCCCCAGCGCCCATCACGAGCAGCCCGGCAAACGCGAGCAGCGCGACGAAGCGCGTGCGGAAGATGAGGCCGAACAGCACGGCGGTCGCCACCGCGGCGCCGAACTCGGGCCAGAACAGTGCGCCGAGGTGCGCCGGCGGCAGCTTGCTCTGGAGGGCCATCTGCACGAGCTCGACGGTCGCCACCGAGGCGGCGCCCGCGGCCATCGCGATCACGATGCCGGCCACCGGGAACGTGGTCGCCAGCGAGCGCACGGGCATCAGCGGATGCTCGGCCACGTACTGGTGGACGACGAGCGCGACGATCATCGCGGCGCCCGCGGCGAGCGGCAGCAGCACGATAGTGCTCCCGAACGGGTGGGTCGTCAGCTCGGAGGCGCCGAAGAACGCCGCCGCGCAACCGGCACCCGCCAGCAGCTGCGCGATCAGGTCCCACGGCGCGCTCTTGTCCTGCGGCTCCTGGTCCTCGAAGGTGAGCAGCACGAACAGCAGTGCCAGCGCTCCCACGCCCGCCACTATCCAGAACAGCGGGCGCCAGTCGCCCGCCCCGGCCTGTACGCCGCCGATCACCGGGCCGAGCGCGACGGCCCCGAAGATGCACATGTTCATCGTCCCGGCGGTCCAGGGCATCTTGGACGCGGGCCAGCCGATCACGAGCGGCGGCACCGCCGCGATCAGCATCAGGCTGGTGCAGAGTCCTTGCAGCACGCGACCGGCGATGAACAGACCAGGCGACTGCGCGCTGGCGGCGAGCAGCGAGCCGATCAGGAAGAACGTCGCGTACAGGACGAGCATCCGCCGCCCGCGCAGGTGCACGGCGAACTGCACCGCCGCGACGGTGCCGAACGCGTAGGCCGCGTTGGCCATGCCCGCCGTCAACTCGAGCGACTGCTGGCTCATGCCCAAGCTCTTCGACAGCATCGGGGTGAGCGGGGTGAGTGCCGTGCTCAGCGCCAGGTAAGGCGTGAGGGCGAACACCACCAGGGCGACGGCGCCCGGGTAGCTGTCAGCCAGCGGACCCTTCAGGCCACGGACGTCAGGCACGGTCCTGCTCGACGAGGCGCGCCTCCGTCACCGGGTCGGGCTTGTCCTCCTCGCGCAGACGCCGGCCGATCGTGCCGAGCACGACCGTTGTGCCGAGGACATGCAGGGCAATCGCAAGTATCAGGAACCACCAGCTGCCCGTCGCGAGCGACACGACCCCGCCCACCACGAGGGCGACCGCAAACGTGAACAGGATGAGTAGCCGAGAACCAGACTTCATACAAGTTCGGCTGCCCGGATGGCCTGCGCCCAAACGTGAAGTGGCCTCAGGCCCGGCCGTTGAATGCTTCCCTTCAGGGAGTCCATGTCAACCCGGCGGCGCCGGGATCGGGTTGGCGGCCAGCGCCTGCGCCGCCGCGGCGATGTTGGATGCCGCGGCCTTGGCGGTCGACTCGGACCACTCGTGGCCGTGGTCGGTGTCGCTGTAGTCCGGCCCCGGGCCGGGCCCCATGTTCCAGTAGGTCCACGCCTGTCCCGGGACCGTGAAGCCGATGTCCGTCACGCCCTGCGTGAGCTCGGCGATCACATGGTGCGCGCCGTCCTCGTTTCCCGTCACCACGAAGCCGGCCACCCGGTTGAACGCCACCGGCCGGCCGTCGTCGTCGGTCTCGGACAGCATCGCGTCCATCCGCTCGAGCACGCGCTTGGCGACGCTCGAGGGCTGGCCGAGCCAGGTGGGCGTGGCGAGAATCAGGATCTCGGCGCGCAGGATCCGCTCGTGAATGGCGGGCCAGGCGTCGCCCGGGCCCTCGTCGGTCGAGACCCCGGGCAGTACGTCGTGGTCCACCACGCGGACCAGCTCGGACTCGACGTCGTGCTCGCGGAGCGCGCCTGTCAGCTGCTCGGCCAGGCGCTCGGTATTGGAGACGGTGGGTGAGCGCTTGAGCGTGCAGTTGAGTACGACGGCCTTCACGGTGCTGAGCGTTACCCCGATTTGGCGCAGCTCACACAGTGGTGGCAGGATGGATGCTGCATGACGGCAGATCCGCCCACCCCGGTGCTTTCCCACACGGTCGCGGCGGTCGATCGCCTGTCGCGCTTTACGGCGCGAATCGAGGCCGCCTGGCGGAACCCGCGCATGCCAGGGCTCGCGCTGCCGCTCGGGCGCCCCGTCACGCTCGGCCGCTCGCCCACGTGTGACTGCGTGCTGAGCGACGACACCGTTTCGCGGCAACACGCCTGCCTGCGCCACCGCGACGGCTCCTGGTTCCTCAGCGACCTGCGCTCCACCAACGGGACGCTCGTGAACGGCTGGCGCGTGGTCGGCGAGGTCGAGGTTCACCCGGGCGACCGCGTGAGCTTCGGCGGCATTTCCTACCGGCTCGGCGCACCCCAGTAGCGCGGCGTGGAGTCGGCTTCACGCCCGGGGCCGGAGCCGGTGAGTCACGCTCTCGAGCGCTGGCTCGAGAGCGAGGGCAAGAAGACGCTCGGCAGCCTGGTCACGCTGTTCGAGGAGAAGAGCTTCGCGCTCCTGTTCGTGCTGCTGCTGGGAGTGCCGGCGCTGCCGCTGCCCACCGGCGGGGTGACGCACGTGTTCGAGGTCATCGCCGTGCTGCTCGCGCTGCAGCTGATCGCCGGCCGCGACAAGATCTGGCTGCCCGCACGCTGGCAGCGCCTCGAGCTCGCCGGACCCAAGCAGCAGCGCTTCATCGGCGGACTCATGAAGCTGATCCGCCGGCTCGAGCGCCTCTCGCGGCCGCGGCTGCGCTTCCTGTTCGAGCATCGCCTGAGCTCGGTCGTGTTCGGCGTGCTCGTCCTCGGCGGCTCGATCGGCGCATTCCTGGCGCCGCCGTTCACGGGCCTCGACACGCTGCCGGCGCTCGGCGTCGTGCTGCTGTCACTCGGCGTCCTGCTCGAGGACTTCCTCGTCGTCGTCGTGGGCGTCGCGATCGGCAGCGGCGGCGTGCTGCTCGAGATCGTGCTCGGCCGCGCCGCCGTCCACGGCTTGAGCTCCCTGTTCTAGCGGCGGTAAGGTCGCAGCCGTGCAGCCGACCGCCCAGCAGATCGACGCATACCGCCGCAACGGCTTCGTCGTGCTCGAGCGCTTCCTCGACGCTGACGAGGTCGAGCGCCTGCGCGAGCACTTCGGCGCCTGCTTCCGGCACGAGTGGGAGACCGGGCTGCGGCCCGACGAGGTCAACTACGTGCCGGACGAGACGCCGCCGGATCTCACGCGCCAGCTCTGCAACGCCTGGAAGGCAGACCGCACCGTGGCGGCCACGGTGCTGGCCGCGCGCAACGCCGAGTTCGGGGCGCGGCTCGCCGGTCTGCCGGGACTGCGGCTGGCGCAGGACAACCTGATCTGGAAGCCGCCGTCGAGCAAGTCGCTGCTCTGCCACCAGGACGCCTCCTACCTCGACCACCTCGACCCGCCGAACATGACCACCTGCTGGATGGCGCTCGACGACACGAGCGCCGACACCGGCACGATCTTCTACGTCAAGGGCTCGAACCACTGGCCGCACGCGGCGCTCGGAGGCGAGTTCCACGCGCCCGACGACTGGCTCGCGCACGCGCGCGCGTCGATGCCGCGGGATGCCGAGCTCGAGCTCGTGCCGATCGAGGTGCCCGCCGGCGGCGCCGCCTTCCATGGCGGCTGGACCTTCCACGGCAGCCCCCGCAACGAGCGCCCAGACCGCGAGCGCCGCTCAGTCGTGAGCCACATGATCGCCGCGGACACGCGCTGGAACCCGGCGCACCCCCATCCGATCTACTCGAAGTACCGCCGGCCGGGGGAGACCGCGATGGACGAGGCGTTCTTCCCTGTGATGTGGCGCGAGGACGGCTACCGCACGCCGTGGCTCGACTCGGAGCGCGAGAGGATCGCGCCGATCAGCTCGTCCTTGGCGTCGGCGTAGTGGTTCATGTCGTCCCAGTCGCGCTCGGCCAGCTCGCGCTTGAGCCGCTCGTAGCTGGCCCGGTCCTCGGGCGACGCGCGTAGCCGATCGCGTAGCGCCAGGGAGCGCTGCACTTCCGGATCGCCGTCCGCCCAGACGTGTACGTGCACGTCCCTGGTGGGCACGCGGAACATCCGGTGGCCGGGCTCGCGCACGCGCAGCTCGTACCCAGCGTGCTCGAGCGCCGGCACGAATGCAGCCTCGTCATCAGCGTTCGCCACCGTCACGATCAAGTCGACGATCGGCTTTGCGGCCAGGCCGGGCACGGCGGTCGAGCCGAAGTGCTCGATCCGCACAGCAACGCCGTCGCCGAGCGCCCTGAGGATGCGCGCCCGCTCCCACTCGAAGCGGGCAGGCCAGGCCGGGTTGTAATCCACGATCGTTATCCGTGCCGGCTCGCGGCCGCCGATGAGGATCTCGTCGAGTTCTGCGTTGCGCACGTCGCGGTTCACCCGCCTGATGTTGTCGCAGGCCGCGGCTGGCCGTCGCTGCCCGGAGGCTCGTCCACCAGCTCCACACGCTCGGACAGTCCCGTGAGGTCGAGCAGGCGCTGCACCTGGGGCGGTCCGCGGACCACTATCAGCGGGCGGGCGAGCGCCTGGGCGCGCTTCTGCTGACGGAAGATCACCGCGATTCCGGAGGAGTCCATGAAGACGACGTGCCGCAGGTCGAGTATCAGTCGCCGCGTGGTGGCGGCGGCCGCCCGGTTCATAGCCTGCTCGAGGTCGTCTGCGGTGGCGAGATCGATCTCGCCCGCGACGGACACCGTGACATCCCCGGTGCCGTCGTGGCTGTGGATCAACAAGCGGGACACTCCCGGACCTCCGGCTCATCGTCGGAGTCCAGCGTCCAACTCGAAATGCGACGAGCATCCGAAAAGTCCGCTCGACCGTAACCAGCTTCAGCTTCGTCACGGACGCCGCTTGGGCCAGAGGGCAGCCTACCCCGTTCTGGACACGGGAACAAGTTGGGTACGCGCCAGCCTAACGGCGGGCGCGTTCGTCCTCGTAGCGGGCCTTGGCCGCCTCGAGCGCCGCGACCTGCGCCGCGTGCAGCTCCTCGAACGTGTCGATCGAATGCCGGCGGGAGCGGCGGACGCTCTTCAGGGCTCCCTGGAATTCGGGCATCACCCAGCGCGCGAACAGCTCGTAGGAGCGGTCCGTGGCCGCTGGATTCGCCCAGTCGTGGCCGATCAGCAGATAGCAGCCGAAGCCCTCGGACTGCTCCTCCAGCCGGGCGATCTGGGCGATCGCGTCGTCCGGCGTGCCGATCACGCCGAGGCCGCCCTCGTTGAACACGTCGATCAGCTCGCGCGTGGTGCTGCCCTCGATCTGAAGCTGGGGCACCGCGCCGACGCGCTGGAAGTAGATCGCCCAGTCGAGCAGCCCGTACTCGACGTCGCTGTAGGCCTGCTCGCGCGTCTCGGCGATGTGCATCGGCCCGGCGAGGCGCCACTTGTCCCGCGTCACGGTGGCGCCGTGCTCGGCGGCTTGCTCCTCCATCACCCGCCAGTGCGAGCGCAGCGCCTCGAAGCCCGCCTCGGAGGTGGCGCCGATCGAGAGCAGGCCGACGCCGTGCTTGCCGGCGAGCTTCGCTCCGGAGGGGGACACCGCCGCCGCCACCGCCACTTCGAGCGACGGCTTGCTGAACGGCTTGAGGTGCAGCTCGGCCTCCTCGAGCGTGAACCAGTCGGCCGCGATGCTCACGGGCTCGTCGGAGTGGAGGAGCGCCATGACGGCGTCGAACGCCTCGGCGAGGCGCGGGCGCGTGCTCGCTTGATCGATGCCGAGCATTGCGGCATCGAGCGGCAACGCGCCCGGGCCTACGCCGAGCATCGCCCGTCCCTGGGAGAGATGGTCCAGCAAGACGATGCGCTGAGCGACCATGAACGGGTGGTGGTAGGGGAGCGAGACCACGCCGGTGCCGAGGCGGATGCGGCGCGTCCGCATCGCGGCCGCGGCGAGGAACTGCTCCGGCGATGCGATCAGCTCCATCCCGCCGGAGTGGTGCTCGCCCACCCACACCTCGTCGAAGCCCAGCCGGTCCCACGTCTCGATCAGCTCGAGGTCGCGATGGATAGCAAGCGAGGGGTTCTGGTCGGTCCGGTGATAGGGCGGCAGAAAGACGCCGAAGCGCAGGTTCTCGCTCACCCAATCACCGTAACGATTATATGTATCTAGTGCGGACGGTCGGGGTCCGCTGTGCCGCGTGCGATCAGAATCACGGTGTACCCCCGTCGGGCCGCCGTGCGCCACGGCCGGCCACGGGCTGACGCGCTAAGCCGCCTGCGCTTCGCGGCGCGCCACCTCGGCGCGCACCTGCGGCGCGACCTCGGTGCCGAGCAATTCGATCGCCCGCATCACCTTCGCGTGCGGCAGCGTGCCGACGCTGATCTGCGCGAGGAAGCGCTGGTGGCCGAAGAGCTCGTGCTGGAAGAGGACCTTCTCGACCACCTCGTCCGGGCTGCCCACCACGAGCGCGCCGCGCAGCGAGCGCAACGCGTCGTAGTCCGGGCGGCGGATTGGCTGCCAGCCGCGCTCGCGGCCGATCGCATTCATCATCGCCGCGTAGGAGGGGTAGAACTCGTCGGCAGCCTGTTGCGAGCTGTCGGCGACGTAGGAGTGCGAGTTGATGCTGAGCGCCGGCTCGCCCTTGCCGGCCTCGGCCGCCGCCCGGCGGTGCAGCTCGGCGAACGGCACGAAGCGCTCCGGTTGGCCGCCGATGATCGCGAGCGCCATCGGCAGGCCGAGCACGCCGGCCCGGATCGCGGACGCGGCGTTGCCGCCCACGGCAAGCCATACCGGCAGCGGGTCCTGCAGCGGCCGCGGGTACACGCCCTGTCCCGCGAGCGGTGCCCGATGCTCGCCCGACCACGTGACGTGCTCCGACTCCCGCAGCGCGAGCAGGAGCTGCAGCTTCTCGGCGAACAGCTCGTCGTAGTCGTCGAGATCGAAGCCGAAGAGCGGGAACGACTCGATGAACGAGCCGCGGCCGGCCATGATCTCTGCGCGCCCGCCGGAGAGCAAGTCGACGGTGGCGAATTCCTGGAACACCCGCACGGGGTCGTCGGAGCTGAGCACGGTGACCGCACTAGTGAGGCGGATGTTCTTCGTCCGCACCGCCGCAGCCGCGAGCAGGACCGCCGGCGCCGACACGGCGAAGTCCGGCCGGTGGT
Source organism: Thermoleophilaceae bacterium (assembly GCA_036494715.1). GTDB lineage: Bacteria > Actinomycetota > Thermoleophilia > Solirubrobacterales > Thermoleophilaceae > JAICJR01. Next base: position 13,532 of record DASXNY010000050.1, on the reverse strand, counting down.
GCTCGCCGACGCCGAACACGTCGAGCCCGACCTGGTCGGCCAGCTCGATCTCGTCCATCAGGTCGCGCAGTCGCTGCTCGGGACTGACGCCCTCTCGACGCAGCTCCGCGAACGTGTAGATGCCGACGTCCATCAGCTGAGAGTAGGAAACTGTCTCCATGCGGCTCGCGCGGGCAGAGGTGAACGGCATGCCCAGGGTGCTGATCGAGAACGGCGGCGGCCACGAGCTGGCCACCGTCGGCGGCAGTGGCTACGACGACCTTCCCGCGCTACTCGCGGCCAACGGCGAGATCGAGCCCGGGGGCGAGGTGCAGGCCGGCGAGGTGCTGCCTGTCGTGGGACGGCCGGGCAAGGTGATCTGCATCGGGCTCAACTACCGCGCGCACGCGGCCGAGAGCGGCGCGCCGCCGCCCGACTATCCAATGCTGTTCCCGAAGTGGCACACGTCCCTGACCGGGCCGTACGACGACGTCCCGCTGCCGCCCGAGTCGGCCAAGGTCGACTGGGAGGCCGAGCTGGCGCTCGTGTTCGGCAGGCGGGCGCGGCGGGTCAGCGCGGAGGCCGCCGGCGACTACGTGTTCGGCTACGCGGCCGCCAACGACGTCTCGATGCGCGACTTCCAGCGCCACACCACGCAGTACGCGGCCGGCAAGGCGTGGGACCGAGCGACGCCACTCGGTCCCGTCGTCGTCACCGCCGACGAGCTCGGCGGCGCCTCGCCCGATCTCGCTATCAGCGGGCGGCTCAACGGCGAGACCGTCCAGGACAGCCGCACGAGCGACCTGATCTTCGGCGTGCCGGAGCTCATCGCCTACATCACCACGGCGATGACGATGGAGCCCGGCGACGTCGTCCTCACCGGCACGCCCTCCGGCGTCGGCAATGCCATGGAGCCGCCGCGCTTCCTCGGCGACGGCGACGTCTACGAGGTCGAGATCGAGGGCATCGGCACGCTGCGCAACACCTTCAGGGCCGAGTCGCTGTAGCTTTCGCGCTCGCATGCGCGCGCTTCAGATCGAGGAGCTGGACGGGCCGGACGCCCTAAAGGTCGTCGACGCGCCGGAGCCCGAGGCGAGCCATTTTTCGAGCCCGGGCCACGGCGTGCTGATCGACGTCAAGGCCGCCGCGGTCTCCTTTCCAGACGTGCTCCAGTCGCGCGGGCTGTATCAGTTCAAACCCGACCTGCCGTTCGTCCCGGGCGCCGAGCTGTCGGGCGTCGTGGTGGAGAGCTCGGACCCATTCTTCGAGCCCGGCCAGCGCGTGGCGGCGATGACGTTGCTCGGCGCGATGGCCGAGCGCGCGGTCGCGCCCCCCGCGATGACCTTCTCGCTGCCCGACGAGCTCGACTTCGCCCAGGGCGCGGCGCTCGTCCTCAACTACCACACGTCGTTGTTCGCGCTGAAGTACCGCGGCCGGCTCGCCGAGGGCGAGTGGGTGCTCGTGCACGGCGCCGCGGGCGGGGTGGGCACAGCCTCGCTGCAGATCGCGAAGGCGCTGGGCGCGCAGACGATCGCGGTCGTGTCGAGCGACGAGAAGGAGCAGGTGGCGCGCGACGCGGGCGCCGATCACGTGGTCCGCTCGGACGCCGACTGGAAGGACCAGGCGCAGGGGCTCTCGGGCGGCGGCGTCGACGTCGTGCTCGACCCCGTCGGCCACGACCGCTTCACCGACAGCCTGCGCTCCCTGCGTGAGGAAGGCCGCGCCGTGGTAGTGGGCTTCAGCGGCGGCTCGATCCCCGAGGTCAAGGTCAACCGGCTGCTGCTCAACAACATCGACGTCGTCGGCGCGGGTTGGGGCGCCTACGTGTTGAGCAAGCCGGACTTCACCCGCACGCTCGCCGACGAGCTCGACGCCATGATCCGCGCAGGCCACGTCCGCCCAATCGTCGGCGCCCGCTTTCCGCTCGAGCAGGCGGGCGACGCAATGCGCCTGATCGAGGAACGCGGCGCGCTGGGGAAAGTCGTGCTCGAAGTCGCCGACTAGCCGGCGCCTATTCGTACGAAAGCGCTTCCAACGGGCGCAGCCTCGATGCCCGGCGGGCCGGGAAGATCGCGGCCAGCAGACCGACGATCACCGCCGCGATGAGGAAGATGATGAGCGAGCCGACCGGCACGGAGAAGTTGATCTCGTTGACCCGCGCCGCCAGCAGCGCTCCCAGCACGATGCCCAGCGCGATCCCGGTGACGGTTCCGATCAGGGCCGTGATCACGCTCTCATAGCGGATCATCCGGCGCGTCTGGCGGCGGGTCATGCCGACCGCGCGCAGCATGCCGATCTCGCGGGTGCGCTCGAACACGGATAGCACCAGCGTGTTCACGATGCCGAACAGGCTCACGATGATCGACAGCGCCAGCAGGACGTAGAGCACGTTCAGCGTGCTCTTGAGGCCACTGATCTGGTTGTCGATGAACTTCTGCCGGTTCTGCACCTTGGCGTTGGGATAGCCCTTCAGCGTGCTTTCCAGTGCAGCCTGGTTGGCGGCGGACTCGCCGCCGCGCATGTTGATGAACGTGAACAGGTTCTCGGGCTGCTGGAAGGAGCGGTCGAAGAGCGCGGACGAGATCGTGATCGGGCCGAACGGCGAGCCGCCGGCGGGCGGCTTGAAGATGCCCTTGACGGTCACGTGGACCGTGTGGCCGGTGGGCGTGAGGAACGACACCGGCGAGCCGACGTGCAGGTGGTGTGTCTTGGCGAAGCCGTCGTCGGTGAAGGCGCCGTCCTGGCCGAGCGACGCCAATACGGCCTGCGAGCCCTCCTTCCACTTGAGCGAGAGCGTGCTGCCGATGGTGGGGTCGACGCCGGTCAGCTGGTCGTTGCTGCCGAAGATCTTGGCCTCGTCGCTGCGCACGCTGCCGGCGGAGATGAGGCCGGGCGTCTTGGTCGCGGTCTGGCCCACCACCTTCGGCAGCGAGCCGAAATTGTTCTGCGCGGTGACCACGTAGTCGCCGGTGAAGAGCGAATTCACGGCGCCCTTGAAGTTGCTGATGATCCCCGCGGCCAGGATCGCCACGAGCGTGACGAGGGCGAGCCCGATCATCAGGGCCGACGCGGTGGACGCGGTGCGCTGCGGGTTTCGGCGCGCGTTCTCGCGCGCGAGGCGTCCCACGGCGCCGCCGATCCGGACCGCCGGCCAGCCGAGCACGCCCGCGAGCGCCGGCACCCAGCGCGCCGACAGGAGCGCGACGCCCACGAAGATCATCAGCGCGCCGACGCCCATCGAGATCAGGACACCGCTTGTGCCGAGCCCCGGCCTGAAGAGCCCGTAACAGAGGGCCGCGAAGCCAACGAGCGTGAGCCCGGCCGAGCGCACCGTGCGCCGCCGCGGCGTGCTCGTTTCGGGCAGCGTCGCGCCTTCGCGCACCGCCTCGATCGGCTGGACGCGTGTGGCGCGGATCGCCGGCCTCAGGCTGGCCGCCACGGTCACCACCAGCCCGACGAGGATCGCCACGATCGCCGTGCGGGTCTCGAAAACGATGCCGCTGTTGGGCAGCGTGAAGCCCACCGCGTCGAACAGCGAGAACAGGCCCTTGGCGATCAGGAAGCCCGCGAACAGCCCGACGACCGCTGCGAGCAGCCCGACCACCACCGCCTCGAGCAGCACAGCGCGCAGCACCTGCCGCCTATTGGCGCCGAGCGTGCGCAGGGTCGCGAACTCGCGTGTGCGCTGGGCGATCGTGATCGACAGCGAGTTGGCGATCACGAAGCTGCCGACGAACAGCGCGATGCCCGCGAACGCGAGCAGGAACGTCTTGAAGAACTTGAGGAAGCTGTTGGTGGAGTCGGCCGACTTCTGTGCTTCCTCGGCGCCGGTTCTCACCTGCGTGCCGGGCGGCAGGACCGTGCGGATCTGGGCCACCAGCCGCTTCGGTGACACGCCCTGCCGCGCGGCGGTTCGGATGTCGTCGAGCTTGCCCTTCTTGTCGAACAGATCCTGCGCGGTCGCGACATTGAAGCCCGCCAGCGTCGCGCCTCCGAGCGAGCCCGCGGAGCCGAACTTCACGAGCCCGGATACCTGCATCTGGCGCACGGGCCCCTGAGCCTGCACGCCGATCGTGTCCCCCACGTGGATGCTCTTGTGCTTGGCCGTGCCCGTGTCCACCACGAGCTGGTTCGCCCCCGGCCAGGCGCCCTTCGAAAGCTTGAGCGACTGGAACTGCGGGTACTTCGGGTCGACGCTGAAGCCGAGATTGGGCGCGCCGCCGAACGAGATCGCCTTGCCGTTCTTCACGAGGTGCGGCTCGCCCGCCACGCCCCCGATCGCCGCCTTCACGTCCGGCAGCGCGCGCACGCGCGCGAGCAGCGACTCGTCGAACGACGGCGTCGAGGCTCCGCCACCGACGTCGTTCGCGCCGGTGTCGAGGGCGTTCTTGCCGGTGATCGTGGCGTCAGTGCCGCGGTAGACGGTCTGGAAGATCGAGTCGAACGCCTTCGTGATCGAGTCGGTGAGCACGTACGTGCCGCTCACGAGCGCCACGCCGAGCACGATGGCCACGGCGGTCAGCGCCGAACGCAGCTTGCGCGAAGCGAGGCCACGGAGCGAGAACCTGATCACCGGGTCTCGAGCTCCTTCATCGTCGCGATGATGTCGTCGGCGCCCGCGCCCTTCAGCTCGCGCACGATCCGCCCATCCTCTAGGAACAGGATGCGGTCGGCGATGGCCGCCGCGTATGGGTCGTGGGTGACCATCACGACCGTCTGGCCGGACTCGTCCACCGCGCGCCGCAGCAGGTCGAGGATCTCGCCGCTGGCCGCGGAGTCGAGGTTGCCGGTGGGCTCGTCGGCGAACAGCACGCTCGGCTTGCTCATCAGGGCGCGCGCGATCGCCACGCGCTGCTGCTGGCCGCCGGAGAGCTCCGACGGGCGGTGGGTCAGGCGGTCACCGAGGTGCGTACGCTGAACCACCTCGTCGAACCACGCCTGGTCCGGATGGTGGCCGGCGATCGCCAGTGGGAGCTCGATGTTCTCCTGCGCATCGAGCATCGGCAGCAGGTTGAAGAACTGGAAGACGAAGCCGATGTGGTCGCGCCGCAGGCGGGTCAGGTCGTCGTCGTCGAGCTTGGTGATGTCGGTGCCGTCGATCGTCACGGTGCCGGCGGTCGGGCGGTCGAGGCCGGCGAGGATGTGCATCAGGGTGGACTTGCCTGAGCCCGACGGACCCATCACCGCCGTGAGCCGGCCGCGCTCGATCGAGACGTCCACATCGAGCAGCGCGTCGACGGCGGCGTCGCCCTGCCCGTAGCGGCGCGAAACCCCTCGAGCCACCAGGACGGCGTGGTCCTGGCTGGCTGCGGGCGCGGTGGGGTCGACGCGGGCCATCCCTGCGTCCGAGGGTATCGATGAATCCTGAGTCAGCCGATCTCGGGCACGAGATCCGCGACGGAGTCCACGATCCGCGACGCGCGGTACGGAAAGCGCTCGGCGCTCTCGCGCGTGCTCACGCCGGTGAGGACGAGGATCGTCTCGAGCCCCGCCTCCAGCCCGGCGACAACGTCCGTGTCCATCCGGTCGCCGATCATCGCGGTCGACTCCGAATGGGCGTCGATCGCGTTCAGCGCCGAGCGCATCATCAGGGGGTTGGGCTTGCCGACGAAGTAGGGCGCGACGCCGGTGGCGTGACTGATCAGCGCGGCCACCGAGCCGGTGGCGGGCAGCGGACCCTCGTTCGAGGGCCCGGTGGGATCGGGGTTGGTGGCGATGAAGCGCGCGCCGCGCTCGACCAGGCGGATCGCCTGGGTGATGCGCTCGAAGCTGTAGGTGCGCGTCTCCCCGAGCACGACATAGTCCGGGTTGCGCTCTGTGAGCGTGTAGCCGGCCTGATGCATGGCGGTCGTGAGGCCGGTCTCGCCGATCACGAAGGCCGAGCCGTCGGGACGCTGATCCTGCAGGAACCCGGCCGTGGCGAGCGCGGAGGTCCAGATCGAGTTCTCCGGCACCTCGAGGCCGCTCACACGCAGGCGGGCGGCCAGGTCGCGGCGCGTGTAGATCGAGTTGTTAGTGAGCACCAGGAAGGGCGTGCCGCTCTCTTTCAGCCCGCGCAGGAACTCGGCGGCGCCGGGGATCGCCTGCTCCTCGCGGACGAGCACGCCATCCATGTCCATCAGCCAGGAACGGATCTCACGCCGGGTCATCGCCGGCGGATCGTACGAGAGCGACCGGGCGGGCACTGGCCCGCCCCGATCCCGCCGTTAAACGCAGCCTTCCTTCATCGAAGTCAGGACACTGACCCGGGAGTGGCAAAATACGCGAGTTCGGTAGACCATGGACCGACCTTGAGAGAGCCGGGGCCCCCGGGGGGGCCTCGGCTCTTTCAGGTTTCTCGGCTACTTGACGGCGAGGACGATCTTGCCGCGCACGCCGCCCGCCTCGAGCAGCTCGTGGGCGCGGGCGGCCTCCTCGAGCGGGAAGGTCTCGTGCAGCGTCGGCTGGAGCCCGCCGCCCTCGATCAGCGCGGCGATCTCGCGGAGCCCATGGCCGTCGGGCTCCACCAGGATCCCTGTGACGCGTATCCCGCGCTTCTCGGCCTCGGCCACGCCCTCCTCGCTCGGCCCGCCGGGCACCGCGATCAGCAACCCGCCCTGGCGCAGGGTGTCGAGCGCCGGCAGCGTGTTCTCGGGGCCGACGAAGTCGAGCGTCACGTCGACGTCGCGCGCCGCGTCCTGGATCGGCACGGCCTCGCGGTCGACGCACTCGTCCACGCCGATCGAGCCCAGGAAGTCATGGTTGGGTTTGCGCGCAGTGCCGATCACCCTGGCGCCGCGCGCCTTCGCGATCTGAACCGCCACGTGCCCGACGCCGCCGCTCGCGCCGTTGATGAGCACTGTGTCGCCGTCGCCGACCTGCGCGGTGTCCACCAGTGCCTGCCAGGCCGTGAGCGCGACCAGCGGCAGCGCGGCCGCCTTCTCGAACGAGAGCCCGTCCGGCATGCGCGCGAACTGTCGCGACGGCGCCGTGACGTACTCGGCGTAGGCGCCCGCCGCGCGCGGGAACCAGGGCATGCCGAACACGCGATCCCCGGGCGCAAGCGTGGTCACGCCGCGGCCGAGCTCGGTCACGACGCCGGCCACGTCCCAGCCGAGGATGAACGGCGGCGGTCCGGCGGCGCCGGCCGCGCCACGTCCCTGCCGCGTCTTCCAGTCCACCGGGTTCACCCCAGCGGCGTGCACCTCGACGAGCACCTCCGTCGGAATCGGCGCCGGTGCCTCGACATCGACGGGCCGGAGCACCTCCGGCCCACCGAACTCAGTGACCTGAACAGCTCTCACGTGGCGACGAAGACGTTCTTCAACTCGGTGTAGTGCTCTAGCGCATGCGGCCCGAGCTCGCGCCCGATACCGGACTGCTTGAAGCCTCCAAACGGCGTGGTTACCCGCACGGACGTATTTGAATTCACCGACAGCGCGCCCGCCTCGACCGCGCGTGCCATGCGTAGCGCCCGCGCGCCGTTGCGGGTCCAGATCGAGCCCGAGAGCCCGTAGATCGTGTCGTTGGCGAGCCGCACCGCCTCCTCCTCGCCGTCGAACGGGATCACCGCGGCCACGGGGCCGAAGATCTCCTCCCGCGCCGCCCGGTCGTCGTTCGACACCGGGCAGAGCACCGTGGGCGGGAACCAGAAGCCCGGGCCGTCCGGGGCGCTGCCGCGGATCGCCACCGGCGCGTCGCCGTTCGCGTAGGAGGACACGGTCTCGCGTTGCTGCGCCGAGATCAGCGGGCCCATCTCGGTGTCGGGATCGAGCGGGTCGCCGACGCGCAGCGAGTCGACGGCCTCCTCGAGCGCCTCCATGAAGCGGTCGAGGGCCGAGCGCTCCACGAGGATGCGCGAGCGCGCGCAGCAGTCCTGCCCGGCATTGCCGAACACGGCGCCCGGGGCGGAGGCGGCGGCCTGATCCAGGTCCGCGTCGGCGAACACGATGTTGGCCGACTTGCCGCCCAGCTCGAGCGTCACGCGCTTGATCGAGTCCGAGGCCAGCGCGCCGATGCGGCGGCCCACCTCCGTCGAGCCCGTGAACGCGACCTTGGCGACGTCGGGGTGCTGCACCATGCGCTCGCCCACGACACGCCCTGGGCCCACCACCACGTTGAGCACGCCCTCGGGCAGCCCGGCCTCGAGCGCGATCTTCTCGAGCTCGAGCGCGGTCAGCGGCGTGAGCTCGGCGGGCTTCAGCACGATCGTGTTGCCGGCGGCGAGCGCCGGACCGAGCTTCCAGGAGGCGATCGCGATCGGGAAGTTCCAGGGCGTGATCAGCCCGACCACGCCGAGCGGCTCGCGGAAGGTCATGTCGATGCCGCCGGCCACCGGGATCGTGTCGCCCAGCAGCCGCTCGGGCGCGCCCGCGTAGTAGTTGAAGACGTCGGCGACCATGCCCACCTCGCCGCGCGCGTCGGAGATCGGCTTGCCGACGTTGCGGGCCTCGAGCGTCGCGAGCTCCTCGACCCGCTCCTGCACCGCTGACGCGATCCGCCGCAGCAGGTTCGCCCGGTCGCCCGGCGCGATGTCGCGCCACGCGGGGAAGGCGGCCTTCGCGCGGCCGATGGCGGCGTCCGTCTCCTCGGCATCCGCGTGAGGCAGCTCCGCGAGCACCTGCTCTGTTGCGGGCTCGATTACCTGCAGCATGTCGGCCATGACTCCTCCAAAGGTCTGCCTGCGAGTCCTTTATCATCGCCGATCGTGGAGCCCAATGACACCCCGGTGATCGGCCTCTGCGCCGTGCGCGAGCGCGCGCGCTGGAGCTACTGGGACCAGACGGCACAGCTCGTCGCCGACACGTACGTCTCGGCCGTGCAGCGCACGGGCGCCGTCGCGCTGATCCTGCCGGTCGACGTGCGCGCCCCGCTCGTCCTGCTCGACAAGATCGACGCCCTGATCGTGATCGGCGGCGCCGACCTCGACCCAGCCTCATACGGCGCCGAGCGCGACCCGCTGACCGAGTCCACCTACCCCGACCGCGACACCTTCGAGCTCGCCCTGCTCCGCGGCGCGATCGAGCGGGGCATGCCCGTGCTCGGGATCTGCCGCGGCATGCAGGCGCTCAACGTCGCACTCGGCGGGACGCTCGTGCAACACATCGCCGAGGTGAACGGCGGCGGACCGCACCGCCGGATCGTCGGCACCTTCGACGGCAACGAGCAGACGATCTCGCTCGACCCCGGCTCGCTCGCCGCGCGCGCGGTGGGCGAGGAGGTGCACATCGGGCGCTGCCACCACCACCAGGCGGTGGGCGAGCTGGGCGAGGGCCTCGTGATCACCGGCCGCACCGAAGAGGACGGAATGGTCGAGGCGGTCGAGACCACGGGCGGCGGCTGGGTACTCGGCGTGCAGTGGCACCCCGAGGCCGACGAACAGAGCCGGCTCTTCCAGGCACTCGCCGAAGCCGCCGCAGCACGCATCTAAGGCAGATTGACATCCCCCTGGCCCGGTGCTGTATACAAGGGCTAATCACCTAGGAGGGGGACGGAGTGGCCACGTCGACACCCATTGCTGGGGCATTTCCTAGTCCGTACGAGATCGAGACCCCGCCCGGTTGTGAGGGCTGGGAGGAGATGTATCCGTATTACGCGCTGTTCGACGAGGACCGGCGCGAGGCGGACGAGAAGCGCTTCTGGTTCTGGAACTCGATGCACTTCCCGGTGCCGATGCCGGCGTTCGACGTGCAGTGCATCGACAGCCCCTACCAGGCGGTCGGCGCCTGGCAGAACCGCGTCTTCGCGGTCCCGCCCGCAATGGGCATCGACTACCGGGTGATCAACGGCTTCATCTACATCTCGGGCAACCCGGTCACCGACCCGGAGAAGATCGCGGAGCGGGTCGAGTTCTTCCAGCGCCGCGCCGGCTACTACTACGAGAACTGGCCCGAGCTCTACGAGAAGTGGAAGACCAAGGTGCGCGCGCTGATCGACGAGATCACGAACCTGCGCGTGCCGGACCTGCCGGAGTACGAGCCGGACGACGTGATGTACGACGACACGCGCAACACCGCCTTCGTCGACGTGCTCGACGCCTACCAGCGCACCCTGCGGCTCGGGGACATGATGTGGCAGCGCCACTTCGAGTTCCTGCTGCTCGGCTACGGCACATACGCCACCTTCTCGGATCACTGCAAGGCCAACCTGCCGGACATCCCCGAGCAGCACATCGCGCAGATGGTGGCCGGGATCGACGTGCTGCTGTTCAGGCCGGACGCCGAGCTGCGGCGGCTCGCCCGCCGCGCCATCGACGACGGCGTCGACGGCGCATTCGTCGAGGGGCGCACCCCCGATGAGATCGAGGCCGAGCTCTCGCAAAGCGACGCCGGAAAGGCCTGGCTCGAGGACCTCGAGCAGGTCAAGGACCCCTGGTTCAACATGGCCACCGGCGACGGCCTCTACCACTACTACCGCAGCTGGCTCGACGAGCCGGCGATTCCGTACGCGTCGCTGATCGGGCACATCAACGCGCTCAAGGCCGGCAAGCAGATCGACCGCCCGACCGCGGAGATCGAGCGCGAGCGCGACCGCCTCGCGAGCGAGTACCGCGAGCTGCTCCCCGACGACGCCAAGCCGCCGTTCGACGAGCTGCTCAGGCTCGCGCGCATGGTGTTCCCCTACGTCGAGGAGCACAAGTTCTTCTGCGACTACTGGTTCCTCACGCGCTGGTGGAACAAGCTGCGCGAGTTCGGCGAGCTGCTGGCGCGCCACGACTTCCTCGAGGACGCCGAGGACATCTTCCAGCTCGGCCGCCACGAGGTGATGAGCGCCCTCGACGAGCTGGTGCTCTGCTGGGCCACCGGCGGCGCGCCGCGCGGGCCGAGCTTCTGGCCGCCGATCGTCGCGCGGCGCAAGGAGCTGCTCGCGAAGCTGGCCGACTGGACGCCGCCGCCCGCCGTGGGCATCGCGCCCGAGGTGGTCACCGACCCGATGACGATCATGCTCTGGGGCGTGACCACGCAGCGCGTGCACGAGTGGGCGCACTCGCAGGACCCGGCGGCCACCGAGCTGATCGGCGCGCCGGCTTCGCCGGGCACCGTCGAAGGCCCCGCGCGGGTGGTCAAGACCGTCGACCAGGTGGCGGACGTGCGCGAGGGCGAGATCCTCGTCTGCAGCATCACCTCGCCGGCCTGGGCGCCGATCTTCTCCAAGATCACGGCGGCCGTGACGGACATCGGCGGCGTGATGTCGCACGCCGCGATCGTCTGTCGCGAGTACGGCATGCCGGCGGTGGTGGGCACCGGCCGTGCCACGGCGCTGATCCGAACCGGGCAGACGATCCGCGTGGACGGCACGGCGGGCACGGTCTCGATCCTCGACGGAAGCTCGGGCTGAGGACGCGGGCGTGGCCGAGCTCACTCGTCCACTCGCCGAGCTCCGCCAGGCAGACGCCGCGCAGTTCGGGGGCAAGAGCGCGACCCTGGGCGAGCTGATCGCCGCGGACATCCCGGTGCCGCCCGGATTCGCGCTCTCCACCGATGCGTTCCGGCTGTTCGTCTCCGAGGCCGGCCTCGAGGGCGTGATCGCTAGCTCGATGGCGCGCGTCTCGCCGGGCGACGTCGACGCCGTCAACGCGGCTTCGCAGGCGATCGGCGAGGCGATGCGCTCGGCGTCCGTGCCGGCGCCGGTGCGCGACGAGGTGGCGCGGCGCTACCAAACGCTGGCGGACGCCGCGGTGGCCGTGCGCTCGAGCGCCCTCGGCGAGGACAGCCAGGAGGCCACGTTCGCCGGCCAGCAGGAGACCTACCTGTGGATCCGCGGCGTGGACCACATCTGCGATGCGGTGCGCGATTGCTGGATCAGCCTCTACAGCGCGCCCGCCATCTCCTATCGCGCGCGGCTTGGCGACGCCGCGGAGAAGCCTGCCATGGGCGTGACGATTCAGCTCATGGTTGACGCCGAGGTGTCCGGCGTGATGTTCACGTGCAACCCCGTGAGCGGCGACCCGAGCATGGTCGCGATCAACGCGAGCTGGGGCCTCGGCCTCGCCGTCGTGGGCGGCGAGGTGACCCCGGACGATTACCTCGTGAGCAAGGTCACCAGGGAGCTCGTCCGCGAGCAGGTGAGTACCAAGACGGTGGAGTACGTGCCCGCCGAGGGCGGAGCCGTGAGCGTGGCGGTGCCGGACGAGCGGCGCGACCAGTCCTGCCTCGACGAGCCCGCGCTCGCCGCCCTCGTGGACGTCGGCAAGCGCGTCGAGAAGTACTTCGGCTCGCGCCAGGACATCGAGTGGGCGCGGTCGCGCGACGGCGAGCTGTTCGTGGTCCAGTCCCGTCCCGTCACCGGACTGGCGAAGCCGGAGCAGACAGAGGCCAAGCCCAGCTCCGCAATGTCCCTGCTGATGAGCACCTTCGGCGCGAACAAGGAGCAATAGGTGGCGCTGAACGACGACGACGTGAGGGAGATCCTGCGGCTCATCGACGAATCGGACTTGGATGAGCTACTGATCGAGACCGACGGCTTCAAGCTCCACGTGCTCCGCGGCGGAGCCGCCGAGTCCACAGTCCACGGTCCACGGTCCACAGACCAATCAGCAATCACCAATCACCAATCACCAAATGGCGCGACCATCGACTCCCCGATGCTCGGCACCTTCTACCGCGCCGAAGCACCGGGAGCCGCACCATTCGTCGACGTTGGCGCGACGGTCGAGCCCGACACCATCGTCTGCCTCATCGAGGTCATGAAGATGATGAACTCGATCCCGGCGGGCGTGGCGGGCAAGGTCGTCGAGGTCTGCGCCGACAACGCCGCGCTCGTGGAGTACGGGCAGCCGCTGTTCCGGGTCGAGCCCGCTTGATGGCCCTCACGCGCGTGTTCATCGCCAACCGCGGCGAGATCGCCGTGCGCATCGTGCGCGCCTGCCGCAAGCTCGGGCTCGAGTGCGTCGTGGGCGCCTCCGAGGTCGACATGGACGGGCTCCCGGCCGAGCTGGCCGACCGCGTGGTGTGCATCGGCCCGGCGCCCGCAGGCGAGAGCTACCTGCGGCCCGAGCTCGTCGTGCAGGCCGCGCTCGGCACCGGCTGCGATGCGCTCCACCCCGGCTACGGCTTCCTCGCGGAGAACCCGCGCCTGTCGGCGCTCGCGCGCGAGAACGCGATCCGCTTCGTCGGCCCGCCGCCCGAGGTGATCGAGCTGGCCGGCGACAAGCTCCGCGCCCGCGAAGCCGCGCTCGAGGCCGGGCTGCCGCTCGTGCCCGGCGGCGAGGTGGCGACGCTCGCGGAGGCCGAGGAGTTCGCTGCCGACTCCGGCTATCCGGTCCTGCTCAAGGCGGCCGGGGGAGGAGGCGGGCGCGGCATCAAGCTGGCGCACAGCGCGGAGGAGCTGCGCTCGCTGTTCGGCGTGGCGGTGGCGGAGGCGCGCTCGGCGTTCGGCGACGAGCGGCTCTACGTCGAGCGCTTCGTGGCCGACTCGCGCCACATCGAGGTGCAGGTGGCAGCCGACGACCACGGCGCCGTCGTGCACCTGGGCGAGCGCGATTGCTCGGTACAGCGCCGCTATCAGAAGCTGATCGAGGAGGCGCCCGCGCCGTTCCTGGCCGGCGACACGCGCGACGCGCTGACCGCGGCCGG
>DASXNY010000049.1:0-5287 GCA_036494715.1 Thermoleophilaceae bacterium | reverse complement strand
GAACGACATCACCTTCGATCCGCCGCCCTGCATCTGGTTGATGATGAACAGCCAGAACAGCAGGAAGATCACGAACGGTAAGACGTAGGTGAGCACCGAGAGCCAGCCCGATCCCCCCTTGCCCTTCACGTCGATCGGGACCTGGTGATCGCGCAGCTGGTTGATCAGGTTCTGCTCGGTGTTGTCCGGATAGGCGGTGGTGTACTTCTTGTTGTCGGGCTGGGCGTTCGGCGTCGGGGAGACGTCGATCGTGTTGTCCTTCGTGTTGATCGTGACGGACTTGACCTGTCCGTTGTCGATCTGAGTCAGGAAGCCCGAGTAGTTCGGCGAGTGAGTATGCGTGCCCGGGCTGATCAGCTTCTGGGCGAAGAACGCCAGCACGACCACGATGAGGATCGGGAAGGCGGCGCTTTTGAAGAAACGACTCACTGTGTCCGGTGTTTAGTCGACGCGGGGCCCCACGCCTTTAACGAGCGGACGGCAAGCGTAGCAGGGGGGATTTGGCGTTCCTGCCGGTATAAACGCGCTCAACGCCCGATCTCTTCACTGTCAGAACCTACGAGTTCGAGGCTACCCCGGATCAGCCAGAACGGCCACGTATGGCAGGTTGCGGTAGCGCTCGATGTAATCGAGCCCGTAGCCGATCGCGAAGCGGTTCGGAATCTCGAAGCCCACGTAGCGGATCGGGAGGTCGACCTTCCGGCGTTCCGGCTTGGTGAGCAGCGCGCACACCTCGAGCGTCGCGGGATTGCGTGCGTTGAGGGTGCGCAGCAGATACGAGAGGGTTAGACCCGAGTCGACGATGTCCTCCACGATGAGGACCTCGCGCCCCTCGATCGGGATGTCGAGATCCTTGAGGATGCGGACGACGCCCGAGGAGTCGGTGCTCGACCCGTATGAGGCGACCGCCATGAAGTCCACCTCGCACGGACATTCGATGTGGCGCATCAGGTCCGAGAGGAAGAAGACCGCGCCTTTGAGCACGCCGACGAGCAGGAGATCACGGCCGTCATAGTCCCGCGAGATCTCCTTGCCGAGCTCACGAACCCGGGCCGTCAGCTCGTCGGGCTGCACAAGGATCTCGCCTATCGCGGAGTCGGCGGGCATTGGGGGCAGGCTATCGGCTGGGGTGGCGGGGAGCGGGTGGCGGGGAGCGGGGAAAAGCCCTGCGGACCATCAGAGCTGGCGCGCGGACAGGCTGACCAGCTCCGCCTCTCCGGGCGCGGCCTTGAAGGATTCGCCGACCGCCACTCCAGCCACCCACACGATCTCCCCCTCCTCGGTGGTCACCACCGGCAGGGAGTGGCGTAGGGCGCGGGGCACCTTGCGGTCAGTGAAGAGGTCCTGGAGCGTCTTCGTTCCGCCGAGGCCCGCCGGGCGCATGCGGTCGCCCTCGCGCCAGGAACGCACGGTCAGCGCCGTGCCCAGCGGCTCGGCCGCCAGCAGCGCCTCGCCGCCCTCGCCGAGCGCGGCGGACACCTGCCAGTCGCCGAAGCGGGCGCTGCCGGGCACGAGCAGCTTGGCGGGCGGCGGCGGCGCGGCGTCGGCCGTGCGCGTAAAGCGCAGCGTGCCGTACTCGGCCACGGCGCGCAGGCCGCCGCCGAGGTCGAGTGACGCGCTGCCGCTGCGCTCGCCGAGGCGCAGCACGGCGTCGGCCCGCTCGCGCGCGAGCGAGTACGAGCCGCCCGAGGCGGACTCGGCGAGCCGCCGCAGCACGAGCCGCGCCAGCCCCGGCGGCAGGGCGCGCAGCTCCTCGATCGACGGCGCCAGCTCGCCGAGCCGCGCGAGCGCGTCGTCCACCGCGGCGTCGAGCACCTCGCTCTCGTCGCGCAAGAGCCGGCTCGTCTCGACGATCGTGCGCTCGGCGGCGGGGTTCAGCTCCCGTAGCGCGGGCAATACATCGGCGCGCACGCGCGCGCGCGCGAAGCGCGGGTCCGCGTTCGACACGTCCTCCACCCACGGGAGCCCGCGCGCGCGACAGTGCTCGCGCGTGTCCTCGCGGGTGGCCGCGAGCAGCGGGCGCACCAGCCGGCCGCGGCGCGGCGCCATCCCGAGCAGCGCGCGCCGGCCCGGGGAGACCGCCAGTCGGTAGAGCACCGTCTCCGCCTGGTCGCTGGCCGTGTGGCCGCTGGCGTAGTCGCCGCCCGGCGCGGCGTGCCGCTCGGCGAGCGCGTAACGGCGGTCGCGTGCCTCGGCCTGCAGGTTGCCCGCCTCGGGCAGCCGCACCCGCTCGATCGTCAGCTCGACGCCTAGCGAGGAGCAGAGCGCACGGCAGTGCTCCTCGTCCGCGTCCGACTCGGCCCGCAGCCCGTAGTTGACGTGCAACGCGGACACCTGCGCGCCCAGCGCGAGGGCGCAGTCGAGCAGGCAGACCGAGTCGGCGCCGCCCGACAGCATCACGAGCAGCGGCGCGCCCGCGCGGATCAACCCGCTGTCTGCGGCGGCCTCGAGGGCTCGCTCGGACATGGACTGAACGCTACTGGCGCGGGTAGGCACGGAACAGGCTGTGCGGCTCGTCGAAGCCCTTGAGCTTGACCGTGCCGATTCCCTCGAACGCGAGGTAGTCGCCGTCCCCCACCGCCTCCACGACGGCGTCCGTGACCAGCACCTCGCCGCCGCGTGACCGCGCCACCACGCGCGAGGCGAGGTTGACGTCGCGCCCGAAGTAGTCGCCGTCGCGGTAGATCACCGGACCCTGGTGGATGCCGATGCGCGGCGCGGGGCGCTCGTCGAACAGGCGCTGGAAGCCGACGGCCCAGTCCACCAGCGCGCGCGGGTCCCCGCCGACGATCATCACCTCGTCGCCGATCGTCTTGACCACGCGGGCGTCGTCGGGGAGCGTCTCGGACACCGACTCGATGAAGCGCTCGACGAACGAGAGCGCCTCCTCCTCGCCCTCCTCCTCGGTGAAGCGCGTGTAGCCGGCCAGATCGCAGAACGCGAGCGCCACGCGGATGCGACCGAGCTCAGCGTCCTCGCCGCCGAAGTCGACCTCCATGTGGCCCACCACGTCCTGCTCCACGAAGTGCTGGAGGAAGCGCCGGTGGATGAAGTCCATGATCGGCGAGGCGAGCGGCAGCAGGTCGCGCGCGAGGTGCTCCATCTCCTCGGCCATCTCGGAGCCGGGCACACCCTCGCGCATGAGTGGCTCGTGCACGTAGATGTGGAACAGGCGCGTCTCGGCGTCGGCAATCTGGGACAGGGTCTGCCCATACACGCGCGTGAGCTGCAGGAACGCCACGAGCGGGAAGCCGGCGTCGAGCACCGCGGCGACGTAGTGGAGAGCCTGCACGTCCTCGTCCGAGAAGTCCTCGTGCTCGCGCTGGGGCAGGCCGATCGTCGTCCAGATGCGCTCGATCAGCGCCTTCTCGAGGCCGGTCTCCTTCGTCACTTCCGCGATCGAGTGGCGGCGCGGCGGCGAGGGGAACAGGTCCTCCACGAAGCCATAGGCGAGCCGCCCCTCCTGCGCCGCCCGGCGGATCACGTCGAGGCTGTGCCCGCGGGCGCGCAGGCGGGCCACGATCCGCGCATGGGCCACCGCGACCGGGCTCCAGCTTGAATCGCCGTCGGCGTCGGGGATCACCCCGGAGCGCGCCCAGCGCCTCAGCGTGGCGGTGGTCACACCTGCCTGAGCGGCGGCTTCAGCGAGGGTGAGCTGGTCGTCACTCATCGCCCGGAAGCTAACAACGGCGGGACCAGTGACGTGGTCCCGCCGTTACGCGGGAGCGTCGTCCCGCGACGTAGGCCGGCGACGCATTCGAGCGCCTTGCGGAGGGCACTACGTACCTTCCACTATCCGGCCTGCTGCCAAATGCCTTCCGGAGTTTCCTCCCGCGGCGGGCCGAGGTCAATACCCCATAGCCGCTGAGGAATCCCAAGTGAGCCAAGCCCAGGGCCCCGCTGGGCGGGTGCGGGTACAGTGGGGCCGTCCAAGCGAGAGGGAGGGGACGTGAACTACTTCGTCACCGGCGCCACGGGGTTCATCGGGAGGAATCTCGTCGAGGAGCTGTTGAAGCGCGATGGCACGGTTTACGCCCTCGTGCGCGAGGGATCCAAGGGCCGTCTCGAGGAGCTCGGGCAGCGTCTCCGGGCGGGCGACCGGCTCGTTCCGGTGGCCGGCGACCTGTCCAAGCCAGGCCTCGGGATCGAGGGCTTCGACCAGAAGATCGACCACTTCTTCCATCTCGCCGCGATCTATGACATCGAGAGCGACGAGGACTCGCTGCGGCGGGCCAACGTGGACGGGACGCGCCACACGATCGAATTCGCCAACACGATCGAGGTCGGGCGCTTCCACCACACGAGCTCGATTGCCGTCGCCGGCAACTACAGGGGCCTCTACCGCGAGGACATGTTCGACGAGGGCCAGAAGCTCCCGCACGCCTACCACGCGAGCAAGTTCGAATCCGAGAAGCTCGCACGCGAGACGGTGAAGGCGCCGCTGCGGATCTACCGGCCGGGCCTCGTGATCGGCAACTCCGAGACCGGCGAGATGGACAAGATCGACGGTCCCTACTACCTCTTCAAGCTGATCCAGAAGCTGCGCCACGCGCTGCCCGAGTGGTTCCCGCTCGCGGGGCCGGAGGGCAAGGCGCTGAACGTCGTGCCGGTGGACTTCGTGGCCAAGGCGATGGACCACATCGCCCACATGGACGACAACGACCTCTACGGCAACACGTTCCACCTGGTGGACCCGAAGCCGATGTCGGCCGGCCGGGCACTGAACGAGTTCGCCAAGGCCGCCCACGCACCCCAGTTCGCGATGCGCGTGGACGCGCACCTCACGAACATCGTGCCGCCGCAGGTGGCCAAGGGGCTGCTGCAGATCCCGACGGTCAAGGGCATCCGCGACCAGATCCTCGCCGACCTCGACATCCCGCCGCAGGCGCTCGAGCACCGCGAGTTCGACGCCGACTTCGACGCCCGCGACACGCAGCGCGCGCTCACCGGCACCGGCATCGCGGTGCCCCCGCTGTCGAGCTACGCGGCCAAGATCTGGGACTACTGGGAGCGCAACCTCGACCCCGCCCTGTTCCGCGACCGCAGCCTCTCGACCGCGGTGAAGGACAAGGTGATCTTGGTGACCGGCGCCTCGAGCGGCATCGGCCGCGAGGTGGCGAAGAAGATCGGCGAGGCCGGCGGCACCGTGGTGCTCGTCGCGCGCACGCGCGAGAAGCTCGAGGAGCTGCGCGACGAAGTCGAGGAGGCGGGCGGCACGGCGCACGTGCACCCGGCCGACCTGTCGGACATGGACGACATCGACCGCGTGGCCGACGAGATCCTCGAG
>DASXNY010000048.1:0-7022 GCA_036494715.1 Thermoleophilaceae bacterium | reverse complement strand
GCTGTCGCCGGTGTGCGCGATCACGATCCGGCCCGGGTCGACGCCGTGCCCGGTGAGCGTCTCGAGCGCCGGCAACCCCATCTTCGCCGCGGAGTTGGTGTGCACCATCACCGGCGCGCCGGTCTCGATGCTCGCCTTGGCTATCGCCTCGAGGACGCGCGGGACGTCGCCGACGATCCCGTGCCGCTCGACCGCGCACTTGAGGAAGGCGGCCTTCACGCCGGTGTCGTCGATCCCCTCCCGGATTTCGCGCACGAAGACTTCGGCGATCGCGTCCGCGCTGCGGTAGCCGAAGAAGTTCGGCAGCTCGAGGAAGGCGTAGACGCCGGTGGCGACGATGATGTTGAGGTCGACGGACTCGTTCACGCGCTGGACGCGCGGGATGTAGCGGCCGAGCCCCAGCACCGTGGGGTCGACGATCGTGTGGATGCCCCCCTCGTGCAGGCGCGTGAGCTTGGCGATCGCGTCCGCGACGCGCTCCTCCTCGTCCCAGTAGCCGCCGAACGTGTGCCCGTAGTTCTGCAGCGCCTCCGGCTGCAGGATGAAGATGTGCTCGTGCATCAGCGTGGGGCCGAGCTCGCCGGTGTCGACGGGGCCGCGCACGGTCTCGACTGAAGGCATCGCCTCGCTCCTCTCTATGGCCTGTCCGGGTCGGCCGCGCGCACCGCGTCGGACAGGAACTTGGCGCCCCCGTGCGCGGTCTGGCCGCCGTCGATCACGATCTCGGCGCCGGTGACGAACGACGACTCGTCCGCGATCAGGTAGACGATCAGCGGCGCCACTTCCTCGGCCTGCGCGACGCGCCCGAGCGGCGTGATCACGAGGTTGGCTTCGCGGAACGCCTCCGGCGCGGCGGCGGTCATCGGCGTCTCGATGTAGCCGGGCATGACGGTGTTCACGCGGATCCCGAGCGGGCCGAGCTCCATGCTGGCGCTGCGCGTGAGCGCCCGCACGCCCCACTTGCTGATCCCGTAGCCGACGTTGTGGTAGCCCACGAGGCCCGCCACCGAGCTGACGTTGACGATCGAGCCGCCGTCCTTCATCAGCGGCACGGCGGTCTGGATGCCGAGCAGCTGGCCGCCCACGTTCACGCGCATCACGCGCTCGAGCGCCTCGACGGTGAGGTCGAGGATGCGCATCCGGAGGGAGATCCCCGCGTTGTTCACGAGGCCGTCGAGGCGGCCGTGCTCCTCCTCGATGTGGGCGGCGAGCTCGCGCCAGTCGTCCTGCGAGGTCACGTCGAGCACGCGGCAGTCGATGCCCTCCCCCAGTTCGGGAACGCCCACGTCGGTGGCGATCACGGTCGCGCCGTCGGCGGCGAGCGCCCGCGCCTCGGCCGCGCCCTGCCCGCCGCCGGCGCCGGTGACCACCACGATCTTGCCGTCGACGCGTCCCACCTCAACCCTCGCGGCGGATCGGGTCGCTGCCGTCCCAGCCGTCGGCGGCCTGCTGGATGTTCGTGTAGACCGCCTCCTGCGCCTCGGTGTGCTCGACCAGCTCGAGCATCCCGGGCAGGTCGCGCGTGGCGTCGACGTACATCACGCGCGAGCCGGACGGCAGCCGGTCGAAGAACGCCTCCGGGTAGCCGAGCGCGTGATAGCGCTCGACGTCGTCGTCGAAGCTCGTCGTCATCATCGCCCAGTGGTGGAAGCCGTAGCGGCGCGGGCCGTCGCCCTCGTGGAACACGGACGGAGAGTCGTCGTGCTGCTGGATCAGCTCGACCATGGCGTGCCCGCTGAACGCGCGCGCGATGCTGAAGACGCCCTCGCTCGGGCCGCCGCGGTAGCGCGCGTCCGGCGGCTGGATCGGACCGCGCACGTACCAGGGCCCGACCCCTAGGCGCTCGACGAAGTCGGTCATCCCGCGCTCGACGTCCCCCACGGTGTAGGCGAACTGGCAGAGGGCGCCCACGGGCTGTCCGAAGCCGAGCTGCATCACTCGCGCTCCGCCAGCGCGGCCTCGTCGCGCGCCCGCTCGACCAGCTCCTGGGGGTAGAAGGCGTAGTGCTCGAGGCTGCCGAGCACTCGCTCGCGGGCCACGAGCACGTCGACCACCGCGGGCACGCCGCGCTCGTTCGCCTCGAGCGCCCGGGCCAGCGCCTCGTCCACGGCGTCGCCCTCCTCGACGCGCTCGCCGTGGCAGCCACAGGCCTGGGCGATCGTGGCGAAGTCGGGCTGGACCTCGAAGTCGGTGGCGATGATCCGGTCGCCCAGCTTGTACTGCTGGATGTCGCGGATCGAGCCGAGCGAGTTGTCGTTGAGCACGCACCAGGTCACGCCGAGCCGGTACTCGGCGGCCACCGGCAGCACGTTCATCACCATCTGGAACGAGCCATCGCCGACGAAGCAGACCGCGGGGCGGTCCGGGTGCACGAGCCGCGCCGCGGGCAGCGCGGCGGCCACGAAGCCCATGCCGTAGAAGCTCGACGGAACGATCGTGGAGCGCGGCTCGAAGACCTTGAAGTAGGGCGTCGCGCCCGCCATGTGCTGCGCGAGGCAGCCGACGTCGAAGCCCACGGTGGCGTTGCGCGGGAGCGCGTCGCGCAGCGCCCGGATCGGGCGCAGCGGATGCATCGGCTGCTGCTCGGATGCCGCCTGCCGGGCGGCGGCGGCGTCGAGCCGAGCCAGCTCCGCGGCCACCGCGGCGGTGCGCGGGTGGTCCGCGTGCACGCCTGGTGCGAGCGCGCCCGCCGAGTGGCCGAGCGCCTTAGCGAGCTGTGCCGCCACCGTGCCCACGTCGCCGACGATGCCGACCTGCGCCGGCACGCTGCGGCCGAGCTCGGAGGGCTCGATGTCCACCTGGATGTACGTCGCATCGGGCGCGGGCACGAAGCCCGGCCGCCAGTTGGTCTCCATCTCCTCGAAGCGCGCGCCGAGGCCGAGCACGACATCCGCCTCCGCGAGCAGGCGGGCCGACAGGGCGGTGCGGTGCGCGCCGAGCCCGCCGGCCGAGAGCGGGTGGTCGTCGGGGATCACCCCGCGGCCCGACAGCGTGGTGAGCACCGGAATCGCGAGCAGCTCGGCCAGCGCGACGATCTCGGCGGAGGCGCCGGAGGCGATCGCACCGCCGCCCGCGACGATCAGCGGCCGCTCGGCTTGGGCGAGCGCGGTGGCGGCCGCGGCCACGTCGCGCTCGGCGCCCGGCTGGCGCGCCTGGCGCGGCACCGGCAGGTACTCGCGCGCGGGCACGTCGCTGTCGAGCAGGTCGCGCGGGATGTCCACGAGCACCGGGCCGGGCCTGCCCTCGCGCGCGATGGCGAACGCCTGGCGCACGAGGTCGGGGATCAGGTCCGCGCGGTCCGCGCGCACCGACCACTTCGTCACCGGCGCGAAGATCTGCTCGGTCGACACCTCCTGCGCGGCGCCGCGGTGGGCGCTGGCAGTGGCGCCGCGGCCCGACAGAATCACGATCGGCAGGCAGCCGACGTACGCCTCGGCGACGCCGGTCAGCAGGTTGGTACAGCCGGGCCCGGCGGTGACAAGGCAGACGCCCGGCTCGCCGGTGAGCTGTGCGCTCGCCGCGGCCATGCTCGCGGCCGCGTGCTCGTGGCGGACGAGCACGTGTGTGATCTCGGGGGTCGCGTAGAGCGCGTCGTAGATCCCGAGCACGTGGCCGCCCGGCAGCCCGAAGACGTGCCGCACGCCCTCGGCGCGCAGGATCTCGACGATCGCCTGTCCGGCTGTCTTCGTCTCCATGACTCCTCCGGCCCGCCAGTCTAGGCGCAACTTGAATCGGGTTTCAAGTTGAGGTAAGAAGGGCGACTCAGATGACCGAGCCACGTGTCGCGATCGTCACCGGAGGCGCCGGCGGGCTGGGTCGGGCGATCGTCCGCAGGCTGCTCGAGGACGGGCTCCAGGTGGCGGCCGCCGACCTCGAGCCGGGCGGGCCCGAGGGCGCGTTCCCGGTCCAGGTGGACGTGGCGAGTACGCAGTCGGCCGAGGCGATGGCCGCGGCCGTGCGCGAGCGCTTCGGCAGCATCGACGTGCTCGTGAACAACGCCGGCATTGCCGGCCCCACCGCTCCCGTCCACGAGTACCCGCCCGAAGACTGGCGGCGCGTGCTCGAGATCAACCTCGGCGGCGCCTTCCACTGCACACGCGCGTGCCTGCCCGGCATGCTCGAACAGGGCTTCGGCCGCATCGTCAACATCGCCTCGATCGCGGGCAAGGACGGCAACCCCGAGATGGCCGCCTACTCGGCGTCGAAGGCCGGGCTGATCGCGCTCACCAAGTCGGTGGGCAAGGAGACGGCACGCAGCGGCGTGCTCGTGAACTGCGTCGTGCCGGGCGTGATCGACGCCGGGCTCACCGCGAAGACGACGGACGAGGAGCGCCAGCTGTTCCTCTCGCGCGTGCCGATGGGGCGGATGGGCCAGCCCGAGGAGCTGGCCGAGCTCGTGTCGTGGCTGTGCTCGACGCGCTGCTCGTTCAGCACGGGCGCGATGTACGACCTGTCGGGCGGGCGCGCCGTCTACTGAACGCGCAGCCGCAGGGCGTTCACCCACAGCGAGGTGAGCGTCTCGGCCAGCGGCTCGATCGCCTCCGGGCCCTCCTCCTCGAGCACGAACGCGATGTAGGCGCTGCGGCTGACCATGCTCGACAGCGCGCGCGAGGCGTTGACCGGGTCGAGCGCCGAATCGGCGCGGCCGCTCGCCTGGAGCCGGCGGATTGCCTCGGCGCTGTCAGTCATGAACGCCTGCGCGCGGGCGGTCCGGCGGCGGCGGAACCTGTCGCTGATGTTGGTCACCTGCTCGACCACGCTCATCAGCCGCGCGCTGCGCTCGTAGGCCTCGAGGTAGGCGCGGTGGTGGTCGGCGATGCTGGCCACGAGGTCCTTCTCGTAGCCGGCCACGTACGCGAGCGACGGCGGGTTGAGCCCCTCCTCCCCCAGCGCGTCGACCACGGCGTTGAAGATCTCCTCCTTGCTCTCGAAGTACGTGTAGAAGGAGCCGAGCGCGGTGCCGGCGGCCGCCGTGATGTCCGCGATGCGCGCGTCCACGAAGCCGTCCTGCTCGAACACAGTTCGCGCGCCGTCGAGCAGCGCCGCCCGAGTCGCCTGCCCTCGCGTGGTCTTCGCGATCTTGCCCATCGGAGTCCGGACTTGAATCGTAATTCAGGTCGCGGGGCTAAAGGCGTGGGCCCGCCTGCCGATCACCCGGGCTGAACTTCCCGGTTCTCGCGCGCTGGGGTCGCCTCGCCATGACCTCTCCTGCGCCACTCAGCCTCTCCGGTCTCGCCTCGGGCGTCGACACCGACTCGGTCGTCCAGTCGCTCATGGCGATCGAACGCCAGGGCCAGACGCGCCTGAAGCTGCAACAGAGCGTGTCGAAGGTGCGCCAGGACGCGCTGCGCGACGTGTCGACGCGGCTGAAGCACCTGGAGAACGCCGCGCGCGACCTGCGCTCCGCCGGGCTCTGGGCCGACACCCAGACCGCCGACAGCACCGACAGCTCACGCGTGGCAGTGACGAGCGTCGGCCCCACTGGGCCGGGCGGCTACCAGATCGATGTCGTGCGGCTGGCGCGCGCCGAGCAGCGCTCGTACGACTACGCGCCGCCCGCCGCCGATGCGACCATCGCGATCGGCGGCGTGAGCATCGACGTCACGGCGGGTACGAGCCTCGACGACCTGGTCTCGGACATCAACTCCTCGTCAGGGATGCCCGTGTACGCCGCGGCGGTCACCGATCCGGAGAGCGGCGAGCGCCAGCTCGTGCTGTCGAGCCGGACACCGGGCGCCGCCGGCACATTCAGCGCGAGCGGCGAGTCGATCAGCGAGGACACCGACAAGGTGCGCGCCGGCCTCGACGCGCTCTTCAAGGTGGACGGCGTCGAGCGCAGCGCGCCGACCAACGTGGTCACGAACGCCGTGCCCGGCCTGCAGCTGACGCTGAAGGGCGTGACGGTGGCGGGCAAGCCGGCCACCGTCTCGGTGAGCGCGCCCGTGCCCGACAACGAGGCGATCAAGGCCAAGGTGAGGACGTTCGTCGACCAGTACAACTCGACCGTCGACTTCATCAACGGCAGGCTCACCGAGGCGCGTGTGGCCAACCCCACCACGGAGTCCGAGGCGACCAAGGGCGTGCTGCACGGCGACAAGTCGCTGCAGGCCGTGATCGCGCGGCTGCGCACCGGGATTTACGGCTACAGCGCGCCTTCCAACCCGACGGGCGTGCGCATGCTCGCCGACATCGGCATCTCCACCGGCGCCACGACGGGGTCCGGCCCGCTCGACCAGGACGCCGTGGCGGGGAGACTCAAGTTCGACGACAAGAAGCTCACCGACGCGCTCGCGAGCAACCGCGACGCGCTGCACGCGCTGCTCGGCCAGACGCTGGGTGACGGCGGCTTCGCGCGCAGCCTCGAGGCCATCGTTCACCCGAGCACCGAGGCGGGCGGCGAGCTCGACACGCGTATCGCGCACGAGTCGTCCAACTCGTCGCAGATCACGGCGCAGCTCGCCGCGATGGACGAGCGGCTCAGCCTCAAGCAGGACCGCCTCAAGCGGCAGTTCGCGGCAATGGAGTCGGCGCTCGGCAGGAGCCAGACGCAGGGCCAGTGGCTGGCCGGCCAGCTCGCGAGCTTGAACCGCGGCCGCTAGGCCGGTCCCGATTCCGCAGCTCGCCTTGCGGTAAAGAGCGGCGCCAGCGGGCGGTCTGGCCGGCCTGCGCTCATCTAATGAAGGGTTTGGGGGTCTATTACACCCAAATCCTTCAGGCGATGACAGTCCCCGCTCCGCTAGGCCCCGAACACGAACGCGATCGCGCGCGTCTCGAGCCGGCGCAGGCGCAGCAGGCTGAGGAGCGACGCGTTCGCCCGGCTCGGATCCGCGACGGCGTGCCCATCGACGAAACCGATCGCCGCCACAGCCTCCCCATCCACTTCAGCGAGCAGCGCCGGACCATGCGGCGCCTCAGCAGCCCCAAGCCGAGCAAGCCGCTGAATCACAGCCGCATCCTCATCGCCATTGGCGAGGCGGATATTGAGCCCAGAGTCCATAGCGAGATAGTCGCGCCAAGCGGGC
>DASXNY010000047.1:0-2143 GCA_036494715.1 Thermoleophilaceae bacterium | reverse complement strand
CTGGGGATCGCGATGTCAGAGCCGGGAACCGGTTCCGATCTCCAGGGCATCCAGACCCGCGCGGTCCGCGACGGCGAGCACTACATCCTCAACGGCTCGAAGACATTCATCACCAATGGTCTGAATGCCGAGCTCGTCATCACCGCGGTGCGGACGGGGTCAACTGGCAAGCATTCGGACATCAGCCTGTTGGTCGTCGAGGCCGACACCCCCGGCTTCACGCGCGGGCGCAACCTCGAGAAGCTCGGCCAGCACGCGCAGGACACCGCCGAGCTGTTCTTCGCCGACGCGCGTGTCCCCGCCGCCAACCTGATCGGCGCCGAGGGCGAGGGCTTCCAACACCTGACGCACAACCTCGCACAGGAGCGGCTATCGATCGCGGTCGGCGCGGTCGCCGCTGCGCGTGGCGCGCTCGAGCGCACGCTGGAGTATGCACTCGAGCGCAGGGCGTTCGGCCGTCCGATCGGGACCTTCCAGAACTCGCGCTTCGAGCTGGCCAAGGCAAGAACCGAGGTTGAGGTCGCGCAGGCGTTCGTCGACCGCTGCCTGCTGGCCACGGTCGACGGGACTCTGACGGCCGACGAGGCCGCGATGGCCAAGTACTGGTGCTCGGAAGCGCAGGGACGGGTCATCGACGCATGCCTGCAACTCCATGGCGGCTACGGCTACATGCTCGAGTACCAGATCGCGCGCGACTATGCCGACGCGCGCATATCACGGATCTACGGCGGCACGAACGAGATCATGAAGGAGGTGATCGGGCGCGGGATGGGCCTCGGCGAAACCTCGGTCCAGCCCCGCGACGACAGAGGGAGGAGCCTGAGATGAAGCTCGACCCGGCCGAGGTATTCCCAGCGGTGCATGCACTGGCTCTGCGCGGCAGCCTCAAGCACCTGCCGGGCGATGGGCGTCAACTGGAGGCGGCTGGCCTGATTTGCTCGACGCCGCACGGGTTCACCCTCACCGACTCCGGACACCGTCTTCACAGGACCCTCTCGGAGCAGGATCGCGCCACGATCGACGTCGCCCTGCTCGACATCGTCTCCGAGCCCTTATCGGCTGCATGGCGCCGGGTGAAGACGCTCGAGCCACGGTGGAACGCGGCGGACGCGGCCAAGCGTCGGCGCCTGATCAGCGAGCTGGTCGCGATCGTCGAGGAGGTCCAGCCCACGCTGCGCCGAACCGCCGAGATTGCGCCGCGCTTCGGGGACTACATCGCTCGGCTGAGGGAGGCTGAACGACGGCTTCTCGACGGTGAGCTCGACCACGCGTTCGACCCGGCGGTCGAGTCGATCGCCACCGTGTGGCGAGAGCTGGACGAGGACTACCTGCAGACGCTCGGGTACGCCCAGGAATCGGAGAGCACATGACCGCGAGCTGCGCGAGCGCTTGCAGTGCCGCGATGGAGGTGACCAGATGATCGCGGTGACGATGGCCGAGCCCGGGCGGGTGGAGCTCCGCGAGGTGCCGAACCCCGAGCTCACCGAGTCGGGAATGGCAGTCGTGCGGATTACCCGCGCCGGCATCTGCGGCAGCGACCTGATGCTGTTGGACGGCCGGGTGACGATCGAGCCGGACTTCCCGATCGGCCACGAGTACTTCGGCATCGTCGAGCAGATCGGACCCGACGTCCGGCTGATCGAGGTCGGCGATCGCGTGACCGGGTCGTTCTCGGTCTCGTGTGGCCACTGCGTGCATTGCCAGCGGGGCCAGCACGCCCGCTGCCTGATGCTGCGCTTCTTCGGCTTCGGGTTCGCGTTCGGCGACCTGCCCGGCGGCCAGGCAGAGTACATCGGCGTGCCCGAGGCCGACCTCACGCTGCGCAAGGTGCCCGACGACGTCTCCGATGACGCCGCGCTCCTGGTCGGCGACAACGCCGTGACTGCCGTCGACGTGCTTCACCGCGGGGGCTTTCAGCCCGGCCAGGTGGTGGCGGTGATGGGCGGCGGGCCGACCGGGTTGCTGACCGCGCAGGCGGCGCTGGCCCTCGGCGCCGGCGCGGTGGTGGTCAGCGATCCCAATGAGAGCCGGGTGCGGCGGGCCGCGGAGCTGGGCGCGACGGGGGTCAACGTAGCCAGCGACGATCCCGCCGACGCCGTCCTCGAGCTGAGCGGCTACCAAGGCGCCGATCTCGTGGTCGAGG
>DASXNY010000046.1:0-15866 GCA_036494715.1 Thermoleophilaceae bacterium | reverse complement strand
GCGCGACGGCGCGCGGGCGGCGGGCTAGACTCCACAGCCGCTCGGGGGGATGTCCGAGTGGTTAAAGGAGACGGGCTGTAAACCCGTTGGCTTAGCCTACGCAGGTTCGAATCCTGCTCCCCCCACTACTCCCACTCGCGGCGAGCAGCGCGTAAATGCCGGTGTCGCCCCACTCGCCCTTGAACCAGGAGTGCTCGACGAAGTGGGCCTCCCTCGCGCATCCCCAAGGCGACGTCGAGCGGCAGACGTCCGCGCGCGATTGGTAGGCCAAGACGTCGTCCACGTCGTCGGTGGTCATCGCCCGCACGTCGAGCCGAGCGGTGCTCAGCGGTCCGGCGAACTCATAGGGCAGGCGCGCGTCGGGCATGACGCGCCGAACGCTATGAGATGGGCTTGACGGCGAGCAGCGAGATGCTCTCGACCTCGTAGGTGCTGCAGGCGTCGAGCGCGCGCTCCGAGATGAAGCGGTAGTCGTTCTTGCGCACTGCTCTGACGTCGAGGCCCTGGGCGGCGATCGCCTGGAGGTAGTTGCTCTTCGGGATGGCGCCCCCGATGCAGGCCGCCCACAGCTCGACGTTGCGGCGTGTGCGCTCCTTGAGCGCCTGGCCGCTCACGATGTCGGCGATCGCGAGCCGGCCGCCCGGGCGCAGCACGCGCGCCGCCTCGGCGAACACGCGGCCCTTGAGCAGCGACAGGTTGATCACGCCGTTCGAGATCACCGCGTCGAAGCTCTCGTCCTCGAAGGGGAGCTGCTCGATGTGGGACTCGACGAGCTCGACCTGCGGGAAGCCGGCCTCGTCCCGGAGGCGCGCGGCCTTGCCGAGCTGCTCGTCCGTGATGTCGACGCCGACCACGCGGCCGAGCTCGCCCACGAGCACAGCGGAGCAGAAGACGTCGGTGCCCGAGCCCGAGCCGAGGTCGAGCACGTCCTCCGTGGGCTGGAGCGCCGCGAGGTCGAGGTGGTAGCCGACGCCCGCGAACGACGCCGCGGCCTCGGCCGGGATCGCGTCGAGCAGCGCGGGGGTGTAGCCGAGGTGCTCGGCGAGGTCGCGGCCCACCTGGAAATGAAGTGCGGCCTCGTCCTCGCGGGCTACGCGGCGGTACATCTCCTTGACCTCCGCTTCGAGCCGCTCGCCGTCTACGAGCGAGCTCGCGTCGAGCTGCGGCAGCGTCCGCGCCTGCGACATCTCGTCCGGGGCGGTCTGGGTCTTCAAGCTCATCGAAATCTCCTTAGGGGAATATGCGCGAGTCCAGCGGTCAGGCCGACCGTAACCGTGCCCGCGCCGCCGCTGTGAGAGCATCGACACGTAGGTGAGGCTCGCCACCTGGAACGTCAATTCGCTCGCGGCCCGGATGCCGCGGGTGCTCGACTGGCTGGCACAGGTCCAGCCGGACGTTCTCTGCCTTCAGGAGACCAAGCTCGCGGAGGAGAACTTCCCGCACCTAGAGTTCTCCGAGCTCGGCTACGTCGCGGCGACGTACGGCGCGGGCCAGTGGAACGGCGTGGCGATCCTGACGAAGGTGGATGCGGCCGACGTCGCCCGCGGCTTCGACGAGGAGCCGGGCTTCCCGGACCCCGAGGCGCGGGCGCTCGCGATCACCTGGCGTGACCTGCGCATCTGGTCCGTCTACGTGCCGAACGGGCGCACCCCGGACGACCCTCACTTCGAGTACAAGCTCGCGTGGCTGCGCGCCTTTCGAACCGCGCTGCAGGCAGACATCGAGGCCGGCCGCCGGCTCGTGGTCTGCGGCGACTTCAACGTCGCGCCCACTGACAAGGACGTCTGGGACATGGCGGCGTTCGAGGGCAGCACGCACGTGACCCCGGCGGAGCGCGACGCGGTCAAGGCGCTGCTCGACCTGGGGCTGACGGACCTGCAGCCGCGCATCGTCAAGGGCGAGCCGTTCACCTACTGGGACTACCGCGCCGGCAACTTCCACAAGGGGCTCGGCATGCGGATCGACCTGATCCTGCTGGCCAACGAGCTGGCCTCGGCCGTCACCGACGTCTACATCGACCGCGACGCGCGCAAGGGCACGAAGCCGTCCGACCACGCGCCCCTGTGGGTCGATCTGGAGTTGCCGAGCTGAGAGTGCCTACTGG
Source organism: Thermoleophilaceae bacterium (assembly GCA_036494715.1). Classification (GTDB taxonomy): domain Bacteria; phylum Actinomycetota; class Thermoleophilia; order Solirubrobacterales; family Thermoleophilaceae; genus JAICJR01. The sequence goes on along the minus strand of DASXNY010000046.1, from coordinate 13,762 downwards.
CCCGCGGCCTTCTCCAACCGTCCCGCCAGCTGGCCCATGCCTGCCTCGGCGGCCGCCTTCGCGGCGCGCTTGTAGTTCGTCTCGCGGTCCTTGGGGCGCTTGACCTTGAGCGGCCGCAGTGTCGCCAGGTCCTGGAACATGCGCAGCTCGTCGGCCTGGTCTCTCAGCGCGCCGGACACGCGCGCCGGGCGCTCGCGCACCGCGCCCGCGATGGCGGCCTCGAGCGAGCCGTGGCGCTGCAGGAGCTCGGCCGCGGTCTTCTCACCGATGCCCTTCGCGCCCGGGATGCCGTCGGAGGGGTCGCCACGCAGCGCGATGAAGTCGGGCACGAGCTCAGGCGGGACGCCGTAGCGGCGCTTCACCTCGCCGGCGTCCACCAGCTCGCCGCCCCTCACGCCGGTCTTGAGGTAGAGCACCTTCACCCGCTTGGTCACGCACTGGAACATGTCGCGGTCGCCGGTGAGGATCAGTGCGTCGCCGCCGGCTTTCTCCTCGGCGACGGCCAGCGAGCCCATTACATCGTCTGCCTCATGGTCGTCCGAGATCGCCGACGTCCAGCCGAAGCTCGCGAAGAAGTCGGGCGCAGCGGCGAACTGCGGCGCCAGCTCGTCGGGAACCGGCGGGCGCTCCGCGTGATACGGCTCGTACAGCTCGACGCGGTACTCGGCGGCATCCGGCCCGAAGCAGAGCACCACCGCGCGCGGGTCGTGCTCCTCCACCTCGCGCAGCATCAGATTGGAGCTCCCGAGCAGTGCATTGACCGACGTCCCGCCGCTGCCCTTGATCGACTTCGGCAGCGCGAAGAAGGCGCGGTAGAGGAGCGAGGGCGCGTCGACGATGAGGAGGGGGCGGGTACCTGGCACGACCCGCACCCTATCCTTCGTAAGCGATGCAGATCTTTGGGGATCGGATCCGCTTTGGCATCCACGCGGGTCCGCAGAACGCGACGTTCGACGAGCTGCTCGAGCTCTGGCAGCGCGCGGACGAGCTCGACTACGACTGGATGTCGGTGTTCGACCACTTCATGCCGATCTTCGGCGACCCCGAGGGAGGGTGCTTCGAGGGCGTCTCGCTGATGGCCGCGCTGGCCGCTCACACGACCAAGATCCGCTGCGGGATCCTCGTCACCGGTGTCACCTACCGGCACCCGGCAGTGGCGGCCAACATGGCGGCCACGATCGATCACATCTCGCACGGGCGCTGCGAGTACGGAGTGGGGGCCGCCTGGTTCGAGAAGGAGCACGACCAGTACGGGATCCCGTTCCCCCGCATCGGCGTGCGCATGGACATGCTCGACGAGGCCTGCCACGTGATGCGCGGGCTCTGGACCCAGGAGCGCTTCAGCTTCGAGGGCAAGCACTACCAGCTCAGCGACGCGCAGATGGACCCGAAGCCGGTGCAGGAGCACCTGCCACTCGTGATCGGCGGCTCGGGCGAGAAGCGCACGCTGCGCATCGTGGCCGAGCACGCCGACGTCTGGAACACGGCTTACGGCGATATGGACGTCTTCAAGCACAAGCTCGACGTGCTCTCTCAGCACTGCACTGACGTGGGGCGCGACCCCGCGGACATCCGCGTGTCCGTGACGATGCGCGCGGCGCTGGCCGAGGACGAGGCGGGCGTGGCGGACCGCCGCAGGGAGCTCGAGGCCGCCGGCCCCTCGCAGTTCACCTATGCGATCGGCACGCCGGAGCAGGTGGTCGAGCAGCTCAAGCCGTGGGTCGAAGCGGGTGCCGGCGACTTCCTGCTCGGCTCCGCCGCCCCCTTCGACTGGCAGACGATCGAGCTGCTCGCCCAGCAGGTCGCGCCCGCCCTGCGGGCCGAAGTCGCGGCCTAGGTCTTCGCGGTTTCCTCCGATTTGCTGCTGCGGCGGAACCCGCGCCGCCGCTTGCCCTCAGGCTCGCCCTCCGCAATCCCCACGTCCCCAATCTCGGAGGAGCCGGCGGATGCCGGATCCGGAACGCCTTCCTCGAGCCACTCGTAGCGCCCGTCGAGCACGTTCTGTGCGGCTCGGTAGTTGTGCGCGTCGTCGTTCGACCACAGCTCGTGGAAGAGGTGGCCGATCCGCCGCTCCGCCTGGGTGCAGAAGAGCTCGGCGAGCTCGAACGCGCTATCGGCGCGCTGCGGCTGCTCCGACTTGATCGTGTCCGCGTAAACCACCGCCGACGCCATGGCGAACAGCTCGGCGCCGATGTCCACGATCCGCCCGAGCAGCGCCTGCTTCTTCTCCAGCCCGGCCTGGTGGCGGCCGATCGCGTAGAAGGTCGAGCGGGCGAGCTTGCGCGCGTTGCGCTCGACGAAGCGCAAGTGCTCGGCCAGCGAGCCGAACTCCGAGTACGAGCCGGGCTTCTGACCCTCGCCCAGCACGAGCGACGGCAGCCATTTGGCGTAGAAGGCGCTGGCCTGCATCGCCGCCTTGGCCTTGTCGCCCGCGGCGACGTCCGGGTCAAGGATGTCGCCCGCCACCGCGAGGTGCTGGTCCACCGCCTCGCGCGCGATGAAGAGGTGCATGATCTCGGTGGAGCCCTCGAAGATGCGGTTGATGCGCATGTCGCGCAGCGCCTGCTCGACCGGCACCGGCCGCTCGCCGCGCGCCTTGAGCGACTCGGCCGTCTCGTAGCCGCGGCCGCCGCGGATCTGCATCAGGTCGTCGAGGATCTTCCAGCCCATCTCTGACGCGTACAGCTTCGCCAGCGCCGCCTCGATGCGAATGTCCTGGCGCTTGTCGTCGGCCAGCCGCGACGCGACGTCGAGCATCGCCTCGAGCCCGAACGCGCTGCCGGCGATGAAGGCGATCTTCTGCGCCACCGCGTCGTGCTTGCCCACCGGCTGACCCCACTGCACGCGCTCGCTCGCGAACTCGCGCGCCACCTTGGTCGACCACTTGCCGGCGGCCACGCAGATCGCAGGCAGCGCGAGGCGCCCGGTGTTCAGCGTGGAGAGCGCGATCTTCAACCCCTCGCCCTCCTTGCCGATCAGGTTCTCCTTCGGCACGAACACGTTCTCGAGCAGCGTCACCGAGTTCTCGATGCCCTTCAGCCCCATGAACTGGTTGCGGTGGGCGACCGTGACGCCGTCGCTCTTGTAGTCGAGGACGAACGCCGAGATCCCGCCGCGGTGGCCTTCGCTCTTCGGCACCTTCGCCATCACCACGACGATGTCGGCGATCGCCCCGTTGGTGGCCCACAGCTTGTGCCCGTTGAGCACGTAGCCCGAGCCATCCTCGCTGGGGGTGGCCGTGGAGGCGAGGCGCGCGGGGTCGGAACCCACGTCGGGCTCCGTCAGGAGGAAGGCGGAGATGTGGTCCTTGGCCACGAGCGGCAGCCACTTGCGCTTCTGCTCCTCGCTGCCGAACAGGCGCAGCGGCTCCGCCACGCCGATCGACTGGTGAGCCGAGAGCAGCGCCGACAGCGACCCGTGCCAAGCGGCAGCGAGCTGCAGCGCGCGGTTGTAATAGACCTGCGAGAGACCAAGCCCGCCGTACTCCTCGCCCACCTTCATGCCGAGCGCGCCGAGCCGCTTGAGCCCGTCGATCACCTCGTCCGGGATCTTCGCGTCGCGCTCGATCTGCAGCGGATCGACGTTCTCCTCGAGGAAGGCGCGCAGGCGCTCGAGGAAGCGCTCGCCCTTCTCGACGGCGTCGGCCGAGAGCTTCGGCTGCGGGTGGATCAGGTCGAGCTTGAAGCTGCCGAGGAAGAGCTCCCGGCCGAAGCTCGGCTGACTCCACTCGGACTCGCGCGCGGATTCCGCGACTTGTCGTGCTTCTTGCTCGCTGACCTGATTCGCCATATCGCCTCCGTGTCGCTCGCTGGTGCTCGGGCTCTACCCTTGTTTTGGCCGCATCCGAACGTGGGAACATTCTGGCAGCATGGGAAACACGGCCGTACATCGGCAGGGTGACGGCTCGTCGGGGGGCAGGCGCAGGACGGTGTGGCAGACGATCCTCACGACGCCGGTCGCACTGTTCCTGATCCTGGTGATGGCGGTCGGCAGCGTGTTCCTCTGGATCGGCATCCCGGTCGGCTGGATCTATCTGGTATCGAGGATGGTCGACAGCTCGCAGCCGTCGCTCGGTCCCTACGTGCTGCTGATCTTCGCGATCCCGATCACGATGGCGATCGCCGGCAAGCTGCTGTTTGGCCTCGACCACGTATACGCGCGCGTGACGGGGCAGGACTCCGAGGTGCGCTTCCGCGCGCCGTGGCTCAAGAGCATGCGCGGCGAGCGCAACGTCGCGCGCCGGCTCACCGTGCTCGAGATGACCATGGTCGTGTCCGTGTCGATCGCGGTGCTCGGCTTCGCGATCTGGTTCTTCGGCTTCGCCGGTTCGAGTATCGGGGGCTAGGACTTCGCGCGCTTGCCGATCGGCCCGACCAGCGAGTCGGGGATGGCGAACGCGTCGACGAGCGGCAGCGCGATCTCGCGCAGCTCGCCGCACAGCCGGTTAACCGTGCGCGTGATTGCCTTCGACTGCGGTGCCGACATGCGGCTGTGCTCGAAGTACCAGCCGCGCTCCTGCTCGATCGCGGACAGCGCGTAGAGATCGCATAGGGACGACAGCGCGTCGCGCGTCGGTCCTTCCTCGCTGCGCTCGACCGCGGCCACGAACGACTCGAGGATCAGTCGGTCCACGTGTGCGCGCGCGGCCTCGAGCACGTGGTCCTGGCACTCGTTGAACACCGTGAACGAGTCCTGGCCGTCGTCGATGCCGCGCTTGAGCCGGCGCGCGACGCCGCCGAGGACGTGCTCCTCGCGGCCGCGGAAGAGCTGCAGGTGGAAGTCGCGCTCCTCGACCGCCGGCTCGTCGTCACTCGAGGGCACGGCGCTCAGCACCGCGCCGACGAGCTGGCGCGCGAGCGAGCGTTCCACCACCGTGTCGAACATCTGGGCACCGACGAAGCGCACCATCTCGAGCTGACTGAGGTCGCCGAAGCGGGCGGAGTAGTCGGTGAGCAGGCCCTTCGCCACGAGCTGCAGGAGGACGGTGTTGTCGCCCTCGAAGGTGGTGAAGACGTCGGTATCTGCCTTGAGCGCGGCGAAGCGGTTCTCCGCCAGGTAGCCGGCGCCGCCGCAGGCCTCACGGCAGACCTGGATCGTGTGGGTGGCGTGCCAGGTGGCCGCGGCCTTGACGCCGGCGGCGAGGCCTTCGAGCTTGCGTCGGTCGCGGTCCCCGGCGTCATCCGTGAATACCCGATGGAGCTCCGCAACGAGCGTCTCCTGCGCAAAGTGGAGCGCGTAGGTCTTCGCCAGCAACGGAAGCAGGCGGCGCTGGTGCACCCGGTAGTCCATGAGCAGCGCCTCGCCCTCGCCGCCCGGTGGGCTGAACTGCCGGCGCACGCAGGCGTACCTGATCGCCGTCGTCAACGCCAGCTTTGACGCTGTGATCGATGCGCCACCCACGCTCACACGCCCCTGGATCAGCGTGCCGAGCATGGTGAAGAAACGGCGGTTCTGATTCTCGATCGGGCTCGTGTACTTGCCCTGGTCGTCCACGTCCGCATAGCGATTGAGCAGCGCGTCGCGGGGCACGCGCACGTGGTCGAACCAGATGCGGCCGTTGTCGACACCCTCGAGGCCGAGCTTCTCGCCGCAGTCCTCGATGCGGATCCCGGGCATGGTGTCGCCGCTGTCGTCCCTGAGCGGGACTACCAGGCAGTGCACGCCATGCGTCTCGCCGCCGACGCTGAGCTGCGCGAACACCGCCGCCACGCGGCCGTGCACCGCCGCGTTGCCGATGTAGTCCTTGCGCGCGTCGTCGTTGGGCGTGTGGACGACGAACTCGTCCGTGTCCGGGTCATAGGTCGCCGTCGTGCCGACCTCCTGCACGTTCGAGCCGTGGCCCGTTTCCGTCATCGCGAAGCAGCCCGGCAGCTCGGTGGAGATGACGCCGGGCAGGTAGGCCTTGTGATGGCGCTCGGTGCCGAGGTGCAGTACCGCCCCGCCGAAGAGGCCGAACTGCACGCCGCACTTCACGAGCAGCGACAGGTCGCTCAGGCCGAGCGTCTCGAAGCTGGCCACCGCGCCGCCGACGTTGCCCATCCCGCCGTACTCGACCGGGAAGCCGGTACCGGTCCCGCCCTCCTCGGATAGGCGGCGCATCCGCTCGAACACGAGCTCCCGATGCTCGGCGCGCGAGACGTCGCGCGGAGGCGCAAATTCCGGCCGTGCGATGACCTCGCGCACCCGCTCGCGAATCTCCCGGTGCTCCCCGTCGAGGAAGCGCCGGAGCGCCTCCGCGCTCGGGCCCGCCTGGGCCGACTGCCTCGCCGCCGCCGTCGCCATGCGGCGAATCATCTCAACTACACTCGGCAGTCGCGCCGACTTAGCTCAGTTGGTAGAGCACCTCCATGGTAAGGAGGGGGTCATCGGTTCGAGTCCGATAGTCGGCTTGGGTCTGCAGAGCGGAATGTAGCGCTGAGGGATCCTTGAGCGCGGCGACGGTGGGGTGCGAGAGGTGTTGCCGGAGCTGAACGAGGTCTGAGGATGCCGAGCCGGTCATCTACCCGCGCGCGCGAGCACGTCCGGCAGCTGTCGCCGGGACGAGACATCGAGCTTGCGGAATGCGTGGCCGAGATGGGTCTCCACCGTCTTCTCGGTGACGAACAGGGTTTGGGCGATCTCCCGGTTGGTGCCTCCGCCCGCGGCGAGGTCGACCACGCGGCGCTCGCTGGGGGTGAGTGAGTCGGCTCCTGTCTGGTCCGTGGTGCGGGGCCGGACGCCGACCGCCCCGAGCTCGGCCCGGGCGCGTCGCACGAGCACTCGGCCGCCGCAGCGGGCCGCAAGCTCAAGCGCCTCGAGCAGCGGGGCTCGGGCCGCGGTGCGCTGCCCGGCGGCGCGCAGAGTGGCGCCGAGGTCGAGCAGCCCACGTGCGTGCTCGAGCCGCGCCGGCGAGGGCTCCAGCGCCTCGAGCGCGGCTTCCAGGGTCTTCGCTCGTTCAGAGGGCGGGCCGACGAGCGCTTGGGCGCGCAGCGCAACGCCGATCGCGCTCGCCGCACCGAACGCCTGCGCGCGCTGCACCTCGTCCGCGGCCAGGGAGCGAGCCTCGTCGTCGCGACCGAGTTCGGCCAGCGAAAGAGCTGCCGCTGATCGCCACGGGAGTATGGCTGGGTTCTCGCCGCCGAACGCCGGATCGTCGACCCCGCAGCCAAGCAGCTCTTCGATCGCGGCTTCATGGTTGCCGGCGGCGGCGCGAAGCACGCCAGACGCGTAGCACAGCTGGGAGCTCGACGTGAATTCGGTGTCGTAGCGAACCCCGGTGCGGTCGATCAGCTGTCGGAGCGACTCGGGGGTCTCATCGCGCTCGAGACCCGCGACCACCGCCGCGGACACCGCCAGCACGAGGAACCTCGCGCCGAGCAGGTCGGGGGCAAGCTCGATCGCCGTCTGCGCGTCCGCCTGTGCCGCCGCCAGGTCTCCGTGGCGCACCGCGATGAGCGCGCGCAGCGCCGACATCGTCACGACCGTCAGTGCCGCGCCCTGCTGGCGGGCCTGCGCGAGGATCTCGTCCGTGCCCTGTAGGGCCGCGTCAAAGCCGTCTGCGATCGCGAGGGCGGCCAAGGCCAAATTCGCCCAGTTCTGGCCACGGTGGGGTTCGAGGGGGAGGCCCGCCGCGAGCGCGCGCTCCGCGAGGTCGACCGCGACGGACGCCGAGCGCAAGTGCAGCACCTCGTCCATCGCCAGGGTGGCGAGCGTGGTGGCCTGCAGCACGTCGCGTGCCGGGCCGCCCGGGTCTCGCAGGGCGGCGATCTCCGCTGCGGCCTCGCGCCGCGCCGACGCAGAGGTGGAGCTGAGGCCCAGCAGCGCGACTTCGAGCTGCTCGGCTGCCGCGCCCCGCGCCGGGAGCCGGTCGTGGGCGCGGCGCAGGATCGCCGCTCCTTCAGCTGTCTGGCCGGCGAAGAAGAGCATGCCGCTGAGCTCGATCGCCGCAGCGGCGATCGCGGCCGGCTCCTCGCCGCGCTCGACGATCTCCGACAGGGGAGCGATCGCCTCGGGCGCGCCTGCACGGGCCAGCGCCTGGCCGAGCTCCAGCAGCACCGCGGTGCGCTTGGCCTGAGAGGGAGGCTCGTCGAGGGCACGGGAGAGGAGGGCGGCCGCGCCGGTTGCGTCGCCCAACGCCAGGGCACCGCGAGCGGCCTCGCGAAGCAATGACACCGCGGCCGGGTCGCCGGTCGGCTCGGTGTGCATCACTTGGGCGGCCACCTGGCCGGGCGTCGCTCCGCGCTCGCGCAGGATCGTCGCCGCGCCGTGGTGGAGGCGCTCGCGCTCGGCGGGGGAGAGGTCGTTGTAGATCGCCGTCCGGAGGATTGGGTGCGCGAAGCGCAGCGTGCCGCCGGATTCGACCACTCCCGCGGACACCAGCGCGGCCATCGCGGTCTCGAGTTCGACGGCGGTGAGTCGCGCCAGCAGCCCCGCATCGCCCATCTGCGCGCCGTCGTCGAGCGCGCTGAGCGCACGCGCCAGCGCACCGGCCTCGGGGGTCAGGCGTGACAGGCGGAGCAGCACCGCGTTCGCAACGCCGCGCGGCACGAGCGCGCCGACCTCAGCCGCCGCGGCCGCGGTCGGCTCGAGGCCGTGAGCCGCCGCCTCGTCCAGCAGCTCGCCGACAAGAAACGGGTTGCCGCCGGTCACGTCGGTGCAGGCGCGCACGAAGCGGTCGTCGGGCTCGGCGGAGAGCCTGGCGGCCACGAGCGCGCGCACTGCCGCCTGCGTCAGGGGCGATGGACGCAGCACCTCCGTGGCAGGGTCGGCAGCGAGGGTCGCCGCGGCGTGCGTACGGGCGGGATCGAGCGGTCGGCTGGCGAGTATGAGCGCAAGCGGCTGCCCCTCGAGCCGGCGGGCGATGAAGGCGAGCGTGCGGGCCGACGGTGCATCGGCCCACTGCAGGTCATCGATCACGAGTGCCAGCGGCGCATCGGCCGCCAGGTTGGACACGAGCCAGTACAGGCCGTGTTGCAAGCCATAGTCGGTGCCCGCCGTCGATGCGGGTGCCGGCGCTGCGGTGAGCACATCCGCAGCCAGGCCGGCCGCGCCTGCCAGCCAGCGCTCGCGCTCGCCACGCTCGGCCTCAAGCAAGGGACGCTCGAAGAGCTGGCGCACCACCCCGAACGGGAACCCCTGCTCGAGCTGCGTCGCCCGCGCGGCCAAGACGCGCAAGCCGAGCTCCGGCGCCAGCACGCGCGCCTCTTCGAGCAGCCGTGACTTACCCATCCCGGGAGCGGCCTCGATCAGGACTGCTCCTCCGCCCCGCCGTCCCGCGGCGTGCAGCGCGATGCGGATGCGCTCGACCTCCCGCTCGCGTTCGAGCAGCGTGGCCGGCCGCGCGACGGTGGGCTTGTCCATGCGCCCGCCGATCGTACGCCGCCCTCGGGGCCGGACGCAATGTTCAGGGGTCGATGTCAGGGGATGGGCCCGATGTGCCGCGCGCAGTGCGGCCTGAGCATGGGCGATGTCAGCAATCGGTCCCGAGAAGGAGAACAGCGTGCCGCTCATCCAGGTCAAGCTCATCGAGGGCGTCTTCACCGGCCCTCAGAGGCGGGAGATCGTGGAGCGCCTAAGCGAGGCCATGATCGAGGTGGCGGGCGAGAGCATGCGCCGGGTCACGTGGTGTATGGTCGAAGAGGTCACGAGCGGCGAGTGGGGCATCGGCGGCCAGACCCTCACCACCGACGACGTCAGGGCGCTCGCGTGCGGCGAGGCCTCTCCCGAGTGAGCTCATGGCCGCCGCGAACCCTCCCGGGACACGCCTTCTCGATCCCGACCGAGCCGGGGACCATCTCGACCGGCTTTACCGCGTCGCCATGGCGTACTGCGGGTCGCGGGAACGCGCCGAGGACCTGGTCCAGGACACCTACGTGCGCGTCCTGTCGAAGCCCCGGTTCCTTCGGCACGATGACGACCTCGGCTACCTGGTGCGCGTCCTGCGCAACGTGTTCATCAGCCAGTACCGCCGTGACAGCAGCAGGCCCGCGCTGGCAACAGCCGATGAAATCGACCGCTTCGAGGACGCGTCCGTGCGGCAGCCACACGAGGTCGTGGAGGGCCGGCTCGTCTACGAGGCGATCGCGGCGCTACCGCCGCAGTTCCGCGACGCGCTCGTGGCCGTGGACGTCGCGGGGCTCAAGTACCACGAGGCCGCCAAGGCCCTGCGGGTCCCCCAAGGCACCGTGACGACACGCGTCTTCCGGGCTCGTCAGAAGGTCGCGGAGATGCTCCGGCCGGACGCCTCAGCTGAGGGAAAGGTTTCGTCGGACCGTGCGTCCTTGTTGCGGACCCACTAGCCCACCGAAAGGACTCGACGTGAAAGCAGCAACGATTCTGGCCACGCTTGGGGCGACCCTCGCGGGCATGGCCGCCACCGCTTTACCCGCCCATGCGGCGGTCAGCTCGGCGTCGGTCGTTGGCGGCACCGCGACGCTCAACCTCGACGACGCCGACAACAACGTGACCGTGTCCGTGTCGGGCGGCCTGCTCGTGCACGGCCAGGTGTCGGGCGGGCTCGCCACCGGCATAGACTGGGACAGCGCCACGCCGGGCACCCAGTCGGTGCCGGCCGACGGCACGTTCAAGGTCGCGATCAACGGCGGCAACGGCAACGACTCGCTAACTGTGCTGGCGAAGAAGACGGAGATCGTCAGCGCGGCGTTGAGCGGTGGTGGCGGCGACGACGTCCTGACCGGCGCCGACAGCAATGACCTCCTGGACGGCGGCGCCGGCAACGACCGCCTTGTTGGAGCCGCGGGCTCCGACACGATGAACGGCGGAGACGGCAACGACACGCTGGTCTGGAACAACGGCGACGGCAGCGACACGATGGACGGCGACGCCGGTAACGACGCGGTCGAGGTCAACGGCTCTTCCACGCTCGGCGACGTGTTCACGATGGCTTCCAACGCGGGCCGCATCAAGTTCCAGCGGACCAACCTGGGGCCGTTCACCCTCGACACATCAACCGAGCGCTTCCAGGTCAACGGGCTCGGCGGGAACGACTCGCTGACCGCAAGTGACGGCGTGGGCGCGCTCACGCTGCTGTCCGTCGACGGTGGCGCCGGAGCGGACGCGATCACCGGCTCCGATGGGCCGGACCTGATTCTCGGCGGCGAGGGCAACGATGTCCTCAGCGGCGGCGGCGGAGACGACCGCATCGTCGGCGACCGCGGCACCGACACGATGAACGGCGGCGCCGGCGACGACACGCTCGTGTGGAACAACGGCGACGGCACCGACGTGATGAACGGCGACGACGGCCGTGACGATGTCGAGGTCAACGGCTCTCCGACGGCGGGCGATGTGTTCACAGTCCAGCCGAACGGCGACCGGATCAAGTTCGACCGAACGAATCTCGTTCCGTTCTCGCTCGACATCGGCTCCAGCGAGACGATGCACGCGAACGGCCTCGGCGGCGACGATGCGATCACGGTCGGCGACGTCGGCAGCTACTCGGTGACCGCTGCGGGCGGCGCGGGCAACGACATGCTCACCGGCGGTGCCTCCTCGGACACGTTCCTGGGAGGGTCGGGCAACGACACGATCACCCCCGGCGGCGGCATCGACTTCGTCTCCGGTGACGATGGCGACGACCAGGTGGACACGCGCGACAACACTGCCGACCTCGCCGTTGGCGGCGCCGGCAACGACTCGGTTGTGGCCGATACCTCGGACCTCGACATCCTCGACGGCTTCGAGAACATCGACCGTCCGCAGGTGGACAGCTCGACTCGCCCGGCGACCATCCGTGGCGGCACGCTGAAGGTGAAGGGCGGCAGGGCCTCGATCAAGGTGAGCTGCCCGGCGGCGTCGTCCGGCACCTGCACGGGCACGCTCTCCCTGCGTACGGCGAAGGCCGTCAGGTTCGCGGGAGTGAAGGCCATCCTCGAGCTCGGGAGTGCGCGCTACAGCGTCCGTCCCGGTGCTACGACGACGGTGACCGTGAAGCTGGCCAAGGGCGTCCGGCGCCTGGCCGACCGCAAGGGCCACCTGAAGGTCGTCGCGCTGGCCACGACGGGTGACTCGGGCAGCATCGCCTCGAGCTCGCAACGGGCGACTCTGGCGCTGAGCAAGTCCCGGGCCAGCCGGGCGCACGCGCATCGCTAGGACCCATCGACCCGGACCGGATCGGCCCCGCCCAACTACGGGCGGGGCCGCCCACCCTCACGAAAGGACACAGACATGCAACCGATGCCAAACAACAAGACCGACGTCCGGGCTCGCAGGCCGGCGTCCGTCTACCGCTTCGCCACCTCCACGGTAAAGGACAAGGAGGCCGCGATACCTCCGGGGATCAATTCTGCGCGGTGCGGCGTCTGATTCTGGCAAGGTGAGGCCTGTGCACGTCAATGCGCATGCGTTCTGGCTCCGCGAGCCGGGCTGCGGGGAGATCCGGCCGGTCACGCTGCCCGCGCCGGGACGCGATGAGGTGATGGTGCGCACCCTGCGGTCGGGCGTCAGCCGCGGCACGGAGACACTCGTGTTCCGGGGCGGCGTGCCGCCAAGCCAGTACGCCTCGATGCGAGCGCCGTTCCAAGAGGGAGACTTCCCGGCGCCGGTCAAGTACGGCTACCTGAACGTCGGCGCTGTGGAGGAGGGGCCGCCGGAGCTGCGCGGGCGCACGGTCTTCTGCCTGTACCCGCACCAGACCGCTTATGTGGTGCCGGCGGCCGCCGTGACCGTCGTGCCCGAGGACGTTCCGCCCGCCCGTGCCGTGCTGGCGGGCACTGTGGAGACCGCCGTGAACGCGCTGTGGGACGCCGCACCGTTGATCGGCGACCGCGTCGCCGTGGTCGGCGCCGGGATGGTGGGCTGCTGCGTGGCGCGCCTGCTCAGCCGGTACCCGGCGATGGAGGTCGCGCTCGTGGACGTCGATGCCGGCCGGGCGGACGTCGCGGCGGCGCTCGGCGTGGACTTCGCGGTGCCGGACGACGCACCCGACGGTCGCGAGTTGGTCGTACACGCGAGCGCGACGTCCGCCGGGCTGCAGCGCTCGCTCGACCTCCTCGCGCCGGAGGGCACGGTGATCGACCTCAGCTGGTACGGCGACAGCGAGGTGCGCCTCTCGCTGGGCGGTGCGTTCCACTCGGGGCGGCTCGCCATCCGCGCCAGCCAGGTGGCCGCCGTGTCCCCCGCCCGCGCCGGGCGCCGCACCACGGCGGACCGGCTGGCGCTCGCGCTGGACCTGCTGCGCGACCCCGCCTTCGACGCGCTCGTGACCGGGCAGTCGCGCTTCGGCGAGCTGCCCGAGGTGATGGCGCGGCTGGCCGCCGGAAGCCTGCCCGCGCTGTGCCACACGATCACCTACGACGGGGAGTAGATCGTGTTCAGCGTGACCGTCCGCGATCACATGATGATCGCCCACAGCTTCAGCGGCGAGGTGTTCGGCCCGGCGCAGCGCCTGCACGGCGCGACTTACGTCGTGGACGCCACGTTCCGGCGCGCAGCACTCGACGGCGACGGCATTGTGGTCGACATCGGTCGAGCAGCGGAGCAGCTGCACGAAGTGCTGGCAGAGCTCACGTACCGCAACCTCGACGACGAGCCGGCATTCGAGGGCATGAACACCACCACCGAGGCGCTCGCCCGGGTGGTTGCGGATCGGCTCGCGGAAAGGGTGCGCGTCGGCGCGCTCGGTGAGACGGCTCGCGAGCTCGACGGGCTGGCCGTGACGCTGCACGAGTCGCACATAGCGTGGGCGGCCTACGAGCGGCCGCTGTGACGACCGTCCACTTCGTTGTGCCGGACGGGATCGACGACCCGGCGCGGCCGAGCGGCG
>DASXNY010000045.1:0-55260 GCA_036494715.1 Thermoleophilaceae bacterium | reverse complement strand
CTCTTCGATGTCGATGTTGGGCGTGCCGTACTCGCCCATCGTGCCGAGCTTGACGATGTGGCAGTCGGGCACGTGCTCGCGGATCGCGAACATCAGGTTGAGCGTGCCGATCACGTTCGTCTGCTGCGTGAGCACCGCGTGATGCCGCGACTTCATCGAGAACGGCGCGGACGGCTGCTCGGCGTAATGGATCACAACGTCGGGCAGCACTGCGCCGACGACGCGATCGAGGAAGTCGCCCTCGTGGACGCTCCCGACGTAAGCCTTGATCCGATGCCCGGAGTGCTCCTCCCACGCGGAGATGCGATCCTCGAGGGACCGGATCGGAGTCAGCGAATCAGTCGATTGCTGGAGGTGCCAGTAGCGGCGCGCGAAGTTGTCGACGAGGGCAACATCGTGGCCGCGGGCCGAGAAACGAAGGGCGGTCGGCCAGCCGAGATAGCCGTCCCCGCCCAAAATGAGGACTTGCACAGGCGTGACAATACCGACGGAACGGGTTTTACAAACGCACGGTCACGCGTCATTTACAAGAATCTTCTCCTAGCCCCTCACCCTCACCGCATCGTGACCGGCCTTCTAGCCACGATGTGCGAGCCCCTTTGACCCAGCTAGTCGAACACCAGGAAGTCGCCCTGCCCGACCTTGACGGTCGCGTGCGCAACGGCATTCTCGTCGTGATTCCCGCGTACAACGAGGGCGAGAACGTGGCCGCCGTCGTGTCACGCGTGCCGGAGCGCGTCTGCGGCCTGGCCACCACCGTCGTCGTCGTCGACGACGGCTCCGGCGACGGCACCGTGGAGGCGGCCGAGGCGGCGGGCGCCGTCGTGGCTCGTCACCTGAAGAACCGCGGCGGCGGCGCAGCCCTGCGCACGGGCTACGCGCTGGCGATCGAGGCGGGCGCCGCGATGGTGGTCACGCTCGACGCCGACGGCCAGCACCTGCCGGAGGAGATGCAGCGACTCGTGCGGCCGATCGTCGGCGGGCGCGCCGATGCGGTCAACGGCTCGCGCACGCTCGGCAGCGCGGACCCCAATACGTTCTCCCGCGAGCTCGGCCTGCGCGTCTTCAACCGCGTGCTCACCACCGTCACCCGCACCGAGATCACCGACTGCTCGAGCGGCTACCGCGCGATCAAGGCGGAGTCGCTGTCGAAGCTCGACCTGCGACAGGAGCAGTTCCACGCCTCCGAGTTCCTGATCGAGGCGTCGAAGCGCGGGCTGCGCCTCGAAGAGGTGCCGATCACCGTGGCCAAGCGCATGCACGGCGAGACGAAGAAGCCGGCCACGCTCGGGTACGGCCTCGGCTTCGCCAAGGCGATCGTGCGCACCTGGCTGCGCTAGCCGCGCTCAGCCGAGCCGGTACCAGTCCACGTAGCGGCCGCAGGCCTGCCGTAGCGGCACGGTCGCGCCGGTGGCGCCGGTGCGCACGGCGGCGACGCCACCCAGCGTTCCGCTCCGGAACGAGTCGAGCGCGCGCGTGTGTCCCTTTGCTCCGAGCAGCCGCCCGAACGTTCCGAGCTTGGCGACCTTCGCGGCGATCGTGACCGCCGTGCTGCCATCGCTCGTGACCCTGCCCACCGCAAAGTACGGCCCCATCCGCGCGAGGTTGCCGGGCAGCTTGGTCGTGAACCCGCTGGCGCTCACGGTCACCGGGCGGCGCGACACGTACTGGAGCGAGATCTCCCAGGTGCCGCGCGGCAAGCTGAGCTGCTGCCTGGCGGAGTCGCCGGCGCCCTTGACGTCGTGCGACCACGAGGCCGGCCCGTTGACCACCGGCGCGGGGATCACGTGTGCGACGCCGCGCCGCCTCGACAACGCACGGCCGGCAGCGGTTGTGCAGTCGAGCGTCGCGCCCGGCCGGCCGCCCGGCTCGAGCACGCTGCGTGGCGGTGTCGGGCCGGTGCGCTGCCACAGCTGGTACTGGGGCGTGGACGCGGCCAGGCGGAAGTTGGGCGGCACCTGGCTGGCGAACGAGCTGCGGGCAGTGACCACGTAGGCCGCCTTGTCGAGAGTGGCCGATGTCAGCGAGTCGAAGTCCACCTGCTGTCCCGGCGCCCAGTGCTTCTCCGCGCGCAGGGGGATCAGCAGGGGCGTGTAGAGAAAGCGGAAGCGGCCGACGATCCCGTCGCGCAGCTGCCAGAGCGCGAAGTCGTCGTCGTAGAGCGCGTAGGTCACCTTGTTCTTGATGTCGGGCCGGAACGTTCCGAGCTGCTGCCGCGGCGAGCTCGGTCCGACGGGCGCGTCGCGCAACGCCAGGAAGCTCGACGCCGCCGCGAGCACCACCACGAACAGGGCGAAGGGCGCGCGCAGGCGGTCGAGGCCCGGCCGCGCGAAGCGCCGCTCACGGCGCCGAGCGAGCAGGCCGCTGACGATCAGGAGCATCACGAGCGGCGACATGATCGCGAGCCCCTTCGCGGCGTTGTAAGGGTTCTTCGTCTTCGACGCGACGAGCCAGACCACCACCGCGCCGACGAGCGCCGCCGGCACCGTCACGTCCTCCTCCCGCCACCACATGAGCAGCGCCCACACGAGCGCGGCGGCCGCCAGCGCCAGGCCGATCACCGTGAGCCAGCGCGGGTCGGGGTCGAAGCGAAAGTCCGGCGTGAGCCAGATCCCGAGCGTCTGCGCCGGCGTGATCGAATGCACGAGGTTGCCGAGACCCGCGGGCGGCTCGTTGGCGTAGTGCGAGCTCGCGAACTTCCAGAGCCGGCCTGCGTCCGGCAGCACCACGACGAGGAAGGCGAGCGCCCCTGCCGCCAGCGGCCAGACGGCGTCGCGGACGAGGTACGCGCCGCGCGCCACGAAGCCGGGACCGCCTCGCACCGCCATCGCGAGCCAGGCGACGCCGAGCGCAGCCAGTGGCCAGTAGATGCCGGGGTAGCTGTACGTGTAGACCGTGCCCGCCACGATCACTCCGAGCGGCACCGCCTGACGCGCCTGCGGCCAGTGCAGCTCGCCGGCGAACTCGCGCAGCCCGAGCACGAAGGCGACGAGCAGCATCCCCTCGATCGTCTCCTTGAACGCGCCCTGGGCGTAGTAGGAGGCGGCCATGTAGGCGAAGCCGACGAGCAACGCGCCGGCGAAGCGCGGCCCGCGCGGGAGGCGCTCGAGGCCGCCGTAGGCCGCCAGCGCGGTGAGCGCGGGCACGACCATCATCACCGCCGTGAACGACTGCTCGATCTTCATGCCCAGCGCCGTGCCGAGCGTGCCGGCGAGCGCGTGCGGGCCGAGCGGGTAGCCGGGCTTGACGAGCATCACGTCCTGCTGGACCGCGTGCGTCTGCAGCCAGTAGGCGGCGCCCATGTGCACGGACATGTCGTTGTTGTCGCCGACGCCGAGCACGCCGAAGTGGCCGCTCACCGCGAAGGGCAGGCCCACGAAGAGCAGCGACACGATCGCCAGCGCGAAGCCATCGCCCGTATGCAGGCCCGGCGGGTACGGATCGGCGAATAGCACGAGCACGGCGATCACCGTGAGCACGCCGAGCACCACGGCCGCGGTGATCGTCCGCCCAGGCAGCCGCGCCGCGATTTCTGCGACGGCGAGGATCAGCGCAAAGCCGGCGGCGGGCGCGCAAAACGACGCCCGTTCCCAGCCAGACAGCCGCCACAGCGCGAGCCCGATCACAACCGAGGCGGCGAGGATCACCGCCGCGGCGGCGTAGGCCCCGAACACGGTGGGCAGGATAGTTGCCGTTTACAGGGCGCCACCCATTGCCGGGGTACTCACGTTCCTGAGACGATCGCGCGCATGGCCTTCCAAGAACTCCCCCAACTCAGAGGCGACCGCCTCTTCATCACCGACGCCGGCATCGAGACGGTGCTGATCTTCGAGCACGGAATCGACCTGCCGTGCTTCGCGTCCTTCCCGCTACTGGCCGACGAGCAGAACACGGAGGTGATGCGCGCCTACTTCGACGACTTCTTCGAGATCGCCCGCGAGCGCGGGGTCGGCATGCTGCTCGATACGGTCACCTGGCGCGCGAGCCGGGACTGGGGTGCCGAGCTCGGCTACTCGCCCGAGGACCTCGAGGCGGTGAATCGCCGCGCCGTCGCGTTCGCGCAGGAGCTACGCGCCGAGCACGACGATGCCCTCATCCCGATCCTGATCAGCGGCTGCGTCGGCCCACGCGGTGACGCCTACTCGCCGAACTCGGTGATGTCGCCGGAGGAGGCCGAGAGCTACCACTCGGCGCAGATCGCGACCCTGGCCGACGCGGGCGTGGACTTCATCTGCGCGCTCACGCTCACCAACGCCGCCGAGGGGATCGGGATCGTGCGCGCGGCGCAGGCGGCCGGGGTGCCGAGCGTCATCTCGTACACGGTCGAGACCGACGGCCGGCTACCGAGTGGCGAGGGCCTCCGCGACGCGATCGAGGAGACCGATGCCGCCAGCGGCTCGGCAGCGGCCTACTTCATGGTCAACTGCGCACACCCGAGCCACTTCGCCGACGCGCTCGACGACGATGGCCCGTGGCTCGAGCGCATCCGCGGGCTGCGCGCCAACGCCTCGCGCAAGAGTCACGCCGAGCTCGACGAGTCGGACGGGCTCGACCGCGGCGACCCGGGCGAGCTGGCCGCCGCCTACGGCGAGGTGATCGAGCGCCTGCCCAAGCTCACGGTGATCGGCGGCTGCTGCGGCACCGACCGGCGGCACGTGGGGGCGGCCGCAGCAGTCTGCGCCGAGGCCTTCGCAGGGCGCGGCTAGCATGCCCCGCCATGGATCGCCCCCGCGGCCCGATCGGGCTCGAGCTCGTGCGGAAACGGGGCGAGGACTACGGGCGGCTGAGCCATGAACACAAGCTCGGGCTGATCCGCGAGCCGCTCGGGCGCGTGCTGGACGTCGGCTGCGCCGAGGGCGCCGGCATCGACGTGCTCCGCCGGCGCGGCGCCACGCACGTCGCCGGCATCGAGCTCGACGAGAGCTTCGCGGCCGAGGCGCGCAAGCGCTACGACGAGGTCGTCTGCGGCGCGGTGCCCGACGACCTGTCCTGGGCCGACGAGAGCTTCGACACGGTGCTCTGTTACGACATCCTCGAGCACCTCTACGACCCCTGGGACACGGCCCGCCGGCTCGCAGCGCTGCTCAAGCCCGGCGGCCAGCTGCACCTCTCGCTGCCCAACGCGCGCAGCAAGGCGCTGTGGCTGCCGCTGCTTGTCCACGGCCGCTTCCGCTACGAGCCGGAGGGAGTTATGGACGTGACGCACGTGCGCTTCTTCGGCCGCCGCGATGCGGTGGAGCTGCTCGAGGCGGCGGGGCTCGAGGTGCTGTCCGTCGACCATGCCGCGCCGGAGTCGCGCAAGCGAGCGCTCGCGAGCAGGGTCACCGGCGGCCGGATCATGGAGTTCCTGACGATCCAGTGGTACGTGCTTGCACGACGCAACGCGGTGTGACCTCAAACTTAGGGTGGTAGCCCCCGATGCGTGGCGCGCACCAGCGGTCTACCTTGAGACGAACCCGAACGCAAGAGGTGGCCAGCATGGCCGAGTACGAGACCGACGGCGACCCGATGGACGCGCTGCGCGCGCACCTGCAAGCGATCCGAACCGCATCGGCTCGCAGAGATCACGAGGTGCGTGGAGTCGCCGGCCTCGAAGCTCGGGAACGGCTGGCGCATCGACTTGAGCCATTGACCGAGCGCACCGCAGCGCTCAGTTCGCGGGTTACGGCCCGGCTGGAGGAGCTAGGAGGGAAGGTCAGGAGGGAGCCTCAAGCGGCTGCTGACTCGGACCCCTGCGAGGCCCTCCTGGATGTCGCTTGCGCCGCGTACGGACTAGGTGACGACTCCACCGACCGGGGTGACATGGCCTTCTGGTACTCGTTCGGCGACTCCATTCTCGATCAGTACACGAACGAGTGCCTCTAGCCTGCCGTCCGTCCGAGGTGCGCCGCTAGAAGAGCTCCCAGGTGATCGACGGGACCGTTGCGGCGAGGCTCGAGCCGGCGCCACTTCCAGAAAACGGACTTCCCCAGCCGGCGCCCGTTGCACGTCCGCCGCACCACACCCAGATCGCATACCAGTGGGCACTGTCCACGTTGGACTGCGCAAAAAGCGGATAGCCAGAGTTTGAGCCGCTGTGGAATCCAGCGCCCGAGAACCACGAATCGTCGTTCCAGAGCATGCTCTGTTGAAATACGGGAGCCCCGTCGAACCCCCCAGCCAGGGTGTAGCGACCGACATAGAAGCCGAGCCACCCATCCGAGTGCGCTGAGGCGAGCCAGCAACTGGTCCACCACGAGTAGTTGAAGGCGGGATTCGATGAGATACGCAAGATCCCGTTCGTGACCATCGGGCGGAAAAAGAAGCCGACTGCTGTCGCGGCGCTTGCGCTCGCGCTCTGCCCCGCGTTCCACAGATCGAAGCCGATCGCGCCGTTATTTCGGTTCGCGTTGACGCCGACGCTTGCGCCCCCGTCCTGCGCGCTCCATGTCCACTGGTAGTTGTACGTGGGGACGACGGTCGCGCCGATCGAGCCGGTGAAAATGCGTTCTGCCGGGCCGGCCACATCCGGCGGCGCGAGCTTCTGTTTCCTGCGGCGATCCTCAGTGCGTGCCAGACGCTCGAGCGTGGGGCGGACGCGTTCCTCCCCGCCGAGCGAAGCGACAAACGCCTTGGCCATGGGGTCGAAGGCCTTGACCCTCTCCTTCTCGTCGGCCCGCGTCCGATCGAACCGACCTTGAAGCTCCTCTTCAAGTGCGGACATCCCGGCCTGAGCCACCCGCTGCGGCGCGGGTCTCATTCCGTACAAAGACGCCAGTGGAAACTCGTCAGCCATGGCCTCGCTCCTTAGCCTCGACCCGATTTATCGGGGGGCGGACACGACCTGCGGGGCGGTTGACGAGCGCTGAGCTCGCGACGGGTCCGGTTGAAAAGGACCACGGCGCCGGGCTCCGCCCGGCAATGCGCCGCAAGTCGCCTTTCGTTTATGCCAAGCGAGAGCTTCGCGTCCGTCCGACCACCTGTCAAGGGTCAAAGACCATTCCAAAACGGTCCAGGAATGGAAACGGCCCGTACCAGGCGAGGGCGCGTTCCGCCTGCGAAGAGAGCGGAGAGGGCGGGATTCGAACCCGCGAGAGAGCTTGCGCCCCCTACTCGCTTAGCAGGCGAGTGCCTTCAGCCACTCGGCCACCTCTCCGGGAGACTTCGGGATTGTATGCGCCGAAGCGTAGCCCTCCCGATCGGCCTCGCCGTGGCTTTCTTGATCGTCGTCCTGCTGGTGACGCAGCTCGTGCTGCCGCCGCTCGCGGAGCACGAAATCGAGAAGAAGCTGACCGAGGACGGCGGCACGGCGCACGTCTCACTGCACGCGTTCCCGGCCCTGCGGCTGCTCTTCCACGGCGGCGATTCGATCGACGTGACGGGCAGCGGGCTGAGCGTGCCGCTCACGGGCGGCAAGCGCCACCCGCTCAAGGATCTCGATGGCTTCGGGGCCGCGCACATCCATATGACGGACGTGACCACCGGGCCGTTCCAGACCCACAGCTTCACGCTCGACCGCTCGAGCGGCCACAAGACGTACGAGCTGGGGGTGAACGCCAGCTTCACGCCAAGCGCGCTTGCGAGCTACCTCGGCTCGGGAGTCGGCGGCGGGCTCGGGGGGCTGTTCGGCGGGATCGCCGGCGGGCTGCTCGGCGGGAGCCAGCCCGTGCCCGTCACGGTCCGCGCGATGGTGGAAAGCGACGGCGGCGATCCACGGGTCGTGAGCGGTGCAGGAACGGTCGCCGGGATACCGATGGGACCGCTGCTCGAGGCGGTGACCGCAGCGATCATTGCCCGCCTGTAGCGATCGTTTTACCCTTTTCAGCGCGGGGTACAGCCGAGAGAGATGGAAGTTCCGCCCACCCCAGACACCCCCGAGCAGCCGCTCCCCGACCCGGGCGAGCCGAGCGTGCCGGACCCGGAGCCGAGTCCAACGCCCGATCCCGGCAATCCCACCGTGCCGGAGCCCACGCCGCCCGAGCAGCCGCCACCGCCCGACGCGCCGGAAGTGCCCGAGCCCGATCCGGATCCGCCGGACGAGCCGCCCGAGCGCCCCGAGCCGCAGATAGCGCCGGGAGAGACCTAATGCCGGTCGACCAGCTCCTGACTCGCGTCGACCGGCTGATCCAGCACGGCGAGGATGAGGACTGCGTCAACCTGTCAGACCTCGCGGAGCTGGCCCAGGACCTGGAGCTCAGCGACGACGAGGCCGGCGAGCTCCAGGAGTCACTCGAGGCGCGCGGCGTCCACGTGACCGACGACTGCGGGCGGGTCCCCACGGAGGAGATCCACTTCACCAACACCGACCTCGCCGGCATCACCACCGACGCGCTCCAGCTCTTCCTCAACGAGATCCGGCGCTACCCGCTGCTCAACGCGGCCGAGGAGGTCGAGCTCGCCAAGCGCGTCGAGCGCGGCGACATGGTCGCCAAGGAGCGCATGATCAACTCCAACCTGCGGCTCGTCGTGTCGCTCGCGAAGAAGTACCAGGGCCACGACCTGCCGCTGCTCGACCTGATTCAGGAGGGCATCTTCGGCCTGATCCGCGCGGTCGAGAAGTTCGACTACCGCAAGGGCTTCAAGTTCTCCACGTACGCCACCTTCTGGATCCGCCAAGCGATCCAGCGCGGCGTCGCGAACAAGTCGCGCACGATCCGCATCCCGGTGCACGTCGGCCAGCGCGAGCGCAAGATCGCGCGTGCCGAGCGCGAGCTGTCCGTGAAGCTCGGCCGGCCCCCCACCGACGACGAGATCGCGCTCGCGGCCGAGCTGCCGGTGAGCCAGGTGGACGAGGTCCGCGAGGCCGCGCGGACGATTACAAGCCTCGACCGTCCCGTGGGCGAAGAGGGGGACAGCTCGCTCGCCGACCTCCTGCCGAGCGACGCCCCCGAGCCGCAGGACGAGGTGAGCGTGAGCCTGCAGAAGCAGACGCTGCGCCGCGCGCTCGATCAGCTCCCCGAGCGCGAGCGCGACGTGGTCACGCTGCGCTACGGCATCGGCGGCGACGAGCCCGCGCCGTTGCGCGAGGCCGGCCGCCGGCTCGGGCTCTCACCCGAGCGTGTGCGCCAGCTCGAGTCGCGGGCGCTCGAGCATCTCGCGCGGACCCGCGAACTGGCAGGAATGGAGGCCGGCGGATGAACGACGAAGATCCCACCACCCAAGAGCTGCGCGTGCGGCAGATGAAGCGCGAGGAGGAGGCGCGCGTGGAATCCGACCGCGCCCCCGCGGGCGAGGACACCTCGCAACCCGACCGCCGCGCGGACAAGGCCGCTTACCTCAAGCGCAAGCTCGAGGAGCGCGCGGACGCGGAGCGCGAGGCCGCCGAGGAGGACAACAGCGAGTGAGTGAACGCGAACACGATCCCCTCGACGAGCAGGTCGAGGACCTCGAGCGCCGCAACGAGCAGCTCGGTGAGCACATCGAGGAGGTCCGCAAGGACTGGGAGACCAAGAAGTCCGACGAGTCGGTGCCGGGCGCCGTCGAGGACGAGGACGACGAGAGCTAGTCCGCGGGCCCGCGGATGCTGAACGGCAGCGTCTGCTGGTGGCGCCCGTCGACGTAGAGCTCGAACGTGTGCGTGCCGTCCGACTCCGCGTCGAACTGGACGAAAGTCGCCATCAGGTGGCTGCCCTCCCAGCCCGGCGCCTTCTCGGGGTTCGGCGGCCCGAGCGTGAGGTTGGTGCGCGTCTCGCCGATCTCGCCGAGCTGGGGGTCGAGGATCTTCATCAGGACGTCGTGATCCGACGAGGCCTCCTCGTCGCCGAACACGAGCCGTAGCGCGAGCCAGGTGCCGACGCGCGCGGGGAACTCCGCCACGCGCACCGCGTCCACCTGGGCGCCCACCACCGTTGCCAGGCCCCCGTTGACCTCGGCGTACCGGCAGGGGATAGCCCAGTCGACCCGCATCGCGGTTCAAGGGTACGCGGCAAGCGCGCCGCGGCCGCTCGCTGGTTGACTATCGTCCGCAAAATGGCAACGGCACCCGTCCGCCGGCGAGGACTTACCGGTGTGCGAGCCCGGCCGCTCCCGGTGGTCTGGACGACCGTCCTCGGGCTCACCTTCCTCGTGCTGCTGTCCGCGTTCCTGCGCACGCGCCAGCTCGCCGCCGCTTACTGGATCGACGAGGGATTGTCGTGGGGTATCTCCTCGCACCACTTTTTCTCGATTCCGCACGTGCTGCGCCAGGACGGCTCGCCGCCGCTCTACTACCTGATGCTGCACGTGTGGATGGCCCTGTTCGGGACGACCGAAAAGGTGACGCACGTGCTCTCGCTGCTGCCGGCGCTGATCACGATCCCGGTCGGCTGGTGGGCGGGCCGCAGCCTCTTCAACGAGCGCGCCGGCTGGTTCGCCGCGACGCTGTTCGCCACCAACACCTACCTCACGACGTACGCGCAGGAGACGCGCATGTACTCGTGGATGGTGCTGTTCTCGCTGCTCGGCACGGCCTGCTTCATCCACGCGTTCGTGTTCCGCAGGCGGCGCTACCTGATCGGCTTCGCGCTGTCGCTCGCGCTCATGCTCTACACGCACAACTGGGCGCTGTTCTTCATCGCCGCCTCGCTCACCGCGCTGGCGCTGCTGCTCTGGCAGGCCGAGGCCGACGAGCGTCGCGCACTGCTCAAGGACGGCCTGCTGTCGTTCGGCGGCGCGCTCGTCCTCTTCCTGCCGTGGCTCCCCAACTTCATCTTCCAGGCGCGGCACACGGGCGCCCCCTGGTCCACCCCGCCGTCCCTGCATAGCCTGCGCATCGCCGCGTCGATGACCGTGGACGGCGACCGCATGGCGATGGCGATCCTGCTCGCCGGCGGCTTCGGCCTCGCCGCCATGCTCAAGCGCGACGAGCCGCGGCTCCAGCGCGCGGCCACGATCGCCGGGCTCGTGCTCTTCTTCGGGACCCTGTTGTGGGCGTTCATCGGGTCGCAGGTCTCGCCCGCGTGGGCCTACCGCTACTACGCCGCGTTCGTCGGCCCGCTGCTGCTGATCGCCGGCGTCGGTCTCTCGCGCGCGGGGCGGCTCGGCGTCGTCGCGACACTGTTGATCCTCGCCTTCTGGATCCCGTTCGGCTCGATCGCGCACAAGAGCATCGACCGTCACGTGATGTGGACGGCCGCGCCGTTCCTCAAGCGCGGCGACCTCGCGATCGTCACGCACCCGGAGCAGATCGCGGTGGTGGACTACTACGCGCCGCCGGGGCTGCGCTGGGCCAATGAGATGGGACCGGTGAAGGACCCGACCTACATGAACTGGGTCGACGCGATGAACCGCCTCAAGGCCGCCACGCCGAAGAAGAACCTCAAGCCGCTGCTTGCCGGGATGAAGCCGGGACAGCACGTGCTGCTGCTGCGCCCGATCGTCGAGGGCACGGGCGGTTGGGGCGCTCCCTGGACGAGCCTTGTGCGCCAGCGCGCGGCCGACTGGGCTCGTGCGTTAGAGCACGATCCGCGCTTCAAACTGACCCACCGCTTGCCGCATTTGCGCTCGGATTACCACCCCAAGGGCCTGAGGGCGCTCATATTCACGCGTGTTAACGCGGGTTAGTGATGCGCCCGAACTTGGTAGAACTACGGGCGTAGGGCGAACGGGTTCGCCATGGCTAGCCGACCGCGCGCTCATCGTTCCTGCTTCCGCCCCTCCTCTCATGACCCAGTCGCTGCCACCAACACGCCGGTTTACCGCGCCCGCTGAGCGGCGCACAGCGCTGCTCGAGAAGCCCACCGTGGTGCTCGGAGCGGGTCCCGCCGGCCTCACCGCGGGTTACCTCTTGGCCAAGCAGGGCCTGCCGGTGATCGTGCTCGAGGCACACGAGAAGGTGGGCGGCCTCGCGATGACCGAGGAGCGCGACGGCTACCGCTTCGACCTCGGTGGCCACCGCTTCTTCACCAAGTCGAAGGAGGTCGACGACCTCTGGCACGAGGTGCTCGACGACGAGTTCCTGCTGCGCCCGCGCATGTCGCGCATCTACTGGAACAAGAAGTTCCTCGACTACCCGCTGCGCGGCCCGGACGTGATCCGCAAGCTCGGCCCAGTCGAGCTCACGCGCGCGCTCGCCTCCTACCTCGTCGCCGCGGTCAAGCCCAAGGGCGAGGAGAAGAGTCTCGAGGAGTGGGTCTCCAACCGTTTCGGCAAACGCCTGTTCACCCTCTTCTTCAAGTCCTACACGGAGAAGGTCTGGGGCGTACCGACCTCCGAGCTGCGTGCCGAGTGGGCCGCCCAGCGCATCAAGGGCCTGTCGTTCTTCAGCGCCGCCAAGGCGGCCTTCTTCGGCAACCGCGGCAACAAGGTCAAGAGCCTGATCTCCGAGTTCCACTACCCGCGCTACGGCCCGGGTCAGATGTGGGAGGCCATGACCGGCGAGATCCGCCGACTCGGCGGCGAGGTCCGCACCGAGACGCCGGTCGAACGTCTCGTGACCGACGAGGACGGCCGCATCGTGGAGGTCGAGGCCGGCGGCGAGACGATCGTGCCCGGCCAGGTGATCTCCTCGCTGCCACTGCGCTCCACCGTGGAGATCACGCGCCCGCTGGCGCCGCCCGAAGTGCGCGATGCTGCGCGCGGGCTGCGCTACCGCGACTTCCTCACCGTCGCGCTCGTGCTCGACGGCGACGACCTCTTCCCCGACAACTGGATCTACATCCACGAGCCGGGCGTGAAGGTGGGCCGCATCCAGAACTACCGCTCGTGGAGCCCCTGGATGGTGCCCGACCAGTCGAAGGCGTGTGTGGGCCTCGAATACTTCTGTTTCGAGGGGGACGAGCTGTGGAGCATGAGCGACGACGAGCTCGTCGCGCTCGCCTCCACCGAGCTGGACCAGCTCGGACTCGCCCCCCGTTCCAAGGTCGAGCGCGGCTACGCCGTGCGCGTGCCGAAGGCTTATCCGATGTACGACCGCGACTACGAGGAGCGCGTCGCCTCGATCCGCTCGTGGCTCGAGACGATCGGCAACCTCCAGCAGGTCGGCCGCAACGGGCTGCATCGCTACAACAACTCGGACCATTCGATGCTCACCGCAATGCGCGCGGTGGACAACCTCGTCCGCGGCAAGAACCACGACCTCTGGGCCGTGAACGCAGAGAGCGTCTACCACGAGGAAGACGCGAAGGAGGAGCACCCCTACCGGGAGGCTCCCGAGACGCCGGCAATGCAGCAGCAGCCGGTGGCCAGCGAGACCTAGCCGCCTCGCCTCTTTGTGAGACGCGAAGCGGCCCCGCCTGAGCGGGGCCGCCTCTTACCCGTGCGCGTTCTTACTTCTGCCCTACTGCTGCAGCCCCCCTAGCTGCCGCACATCACCCACAGGCTGAGCGTGTGGCCCGTGCTCAGACTGGAGCTGATCCCGAGCCGCCAGCCCGTGGCGGATGAACCGTCGGTGGCGGTAACGGCGTTGGTGGTCGTCGTGCCGGTGACGGGAACGGAACTGGTCAGCGTGCGACCAGTACCGAGGTCGCTCACATCCATGCCCCCAGCGAGGGCGTGGGTGTGCCCGGCGGGGCAGATGAGCGTGACGCTCGTCGCCGAGCTGCTGGTCGTGCTCGCCGTCTTGACGATCACGTCAGCCGACGGGCCGGCCGCGCCCTGCGGTCCCGGGGTGCCCTGCGCCCCCTGGGTGCCCTGCGGACCGGGCTGGCCCTGCGGACCGGGCTGGCCCTGTGGGCCGGGGTCGCCCTGGGGACCCGTGGGACCGGGATCACCTTGGGGACCCGCAGCGCCGGCAGCGCCCGGGGTGCCATCGGCACCCTGCGGACCCTGAGCGCCAGTGGTGCCCGGGTTACCGTCGCCGCCCTGCGGACCCTGGCCGCCAGTCGTGCCCGGGTTACCCTCGGCACCCTGCGGACCCTGAGCGCCAGTGGTGCCCGGGTTACCGTCGGCACCCTTCTCACCGGGGTCGCCCTGGGGGCCCTTTTCGCCCTGAATGCCCTGGGGGCCCTGCGGACCCGCTGGGCCCTGCTCCCCATCGCCACCCTTGTCACCCTGCTGGCCCTGGGCACCGGTGGCGCCAGTCGCGCCGGGGTTGCCGTCGGGACCGGTAGCGCCAGTCGCGCCCGGGTTGCCGTCAGCACCGGTAGCGCCAGTGGCGCCGGGGTTGCCGTCGGGACCGGTAGCGCCAGTGGCGCCGGGGTTGCCGTCGGGACCGGTAGCGCCAGTCGCGCCCGGGTTGCCGTCAGCACCGGTAGCGCCAGTCGCGCCGGGGTTGCCGTCGGGACCGGTAGCGCCAGTCGCGCCCGGGTTCCCGTCAGGACCCTGAGCGCCAGTCGCGCCTGCCGGGCCCGGGTCACCCTGCTGCCCCTGCGGACCGGGAGGCCCCTGAAGGCCGTCGGGCCCCTGCGGACCCGCAGGACCTTCGACGCCGCCCAAACCCTGGGTGCCGGCGAGGCCCTGCACACCCTGGGCGCCCTGCAGGCCGGCCGCGCCCTGCAGGCCGGCCGCGCCCTGCGGACCACGAGGGCCCTTGACGCCGCGCGGCGGGTCGGTCTGGGTTGCGCGCTTCTTGGTCTTCTTCTTTTTCTTGGCGAGCTGGGCGGCACCGTTGTGCGTCGCCGCCTGAGCGTTCGCCGTGACGCCGGTCATCAGCACTGCCGATACGAGCGTCAAAAGCAACAGCTTGAAAGCTGGACGGTTCATCCGTGTCCCTTCCTCCGCCTCCCGTCCAGGGAGGTGTCGAGTCCGTTCGAGCGAGATATGAGTCCGGTCAGATCCCTGACTTCTGACCTGTCAGATCTCGAACGTAAGTCAGCCTCCGCCGTTTGTCCATACAAGTTCGACACCTTTTTTCAGGCCGGGCTGGTGTCCAGAAAGCGCTTGCTAGCGGGCTTTTTCGGCTTCAGGCCTCAAGAAATCCGCGGCCAGTCCGATAGATGACAAGACCCGACCCAGGTACCGAGCGTGATCGAAGCCCCCTCCCCCAAGAGTCCAAACTGGAACATCCTGCGCACCGCGATCGTCGTCGTCGTGGCGGCGGCCGTGGCCGC
Source organism: Thermoleophilaceae bacterium (assembly GCA_036494715.1). Classification (GTDB taxonomy): domain Bacteria; phylum Actinomycetota; class Thermoleophilia; order Solirubrobacterales; family Thermoleophilaceae; genus JAICJR01. The sequence continues at coordinate 40,315 of DASXNY010000045.1, read as the reverse complement.
ACTGGTCCTGTCCTTCGTCCTCGCCGGCAGCGGTGGCGGCAGCAGCAGCAAGTCGTCCGCGCCCAAGCCGGCGGCCGCCAGCCTCTCCACCCTGCAGAAGCTCGCCGGCACCCTTAAGCACCCGCTCTACTGGGCGGGCGCCAAGAAGGACTACACCTACGAGCTCACCAAGACGAAGAACGGCAACGTCTACGTCCGTTATCTCCCGCCGGGCATCCAGGTCGGTGACCCGCGTGCCGACTTCCTGACGGTCGGCACCTACCCCACGAGCAAGCCGATGGCTCGCATCAACGCGGCGCTCAAGCGCCACGGCACCATCCGCTTCACCCTGGCCCAGGGCGGCATCGCGGTCCAGGACAGCGCACACCCCACGAGCGTCTACCTGACCTACCCCAAGTCGAACCTGTTGCTCGAAGTTTTCGAGCCGTCGCCGGCGGCGGCCAAGGCCGTCGTCCAGTCGGGCGCGATCAAGCCGATCGGCTAACCGGAGCGGCTGCCCGCAAAGGGCGGTCGGGAGGCGGCACTGGGGATAGCGCCGCCTCCACGCTCGCCTGCATCGGCCATCCAGGCCACGCATGGCCGGCCGGTGACTCGTGGCCGTTCTTGTCGAGGACGCGCCATGTCCCGCCGGCGTCCCCGAACACGAGCTCCACCCTGCCGCTGCCCTGGAGGTCCGCCATCACGGGCTTGCGACTCGTTCCCCTGCCCCAGCTCTAGAGGAGAGCCGGCCCGCAACGCCGGATCGTGAAAGACCCATCAGTTCCCCTGTCTGCTCCCTGCCACGCGCCCCTGCGACGCGCGGAGCGCAAGGGTAAACAAGTCATAAGGACTGCCGCGCCGGTTCCCTTCCGCGCCGTCTGACCTACTACCTTTCACCCTCTTGAGCAGTCGGAAGGAACAGAAGGAGCGGCTCCGTCAGGAGCGGATCGAGCGGGAGCGGGCTGCCAAGGTGGCGGCCGAGCGCAAGCGTCGGCTCCAGATCGGCGGCGGCGTCGGATTGCTCGCCGTGATCGTGGCCGTGGTCGTGGTGATCATCGTGTCGAGCGGCGGCGGTGGCGGCAGCTCTAGCGCGGCCAGCGGCGGCGACAACGGCGCGAGCGACATCGGCCTGAGCGTCGGGCCCGCGCCGTGGAAGCCCGAGTACTCGTTCCTGGCCCAGCGGCTCGCGTCCTACAACTTCCCGCAGCAGACCGACGTCGGCTACCACGTGCACGCGAACCTTCAGGTCTACATCAACGGCAAGAAGACGACGGTGCCGGCCAACCTGGGCATCGATCCGCAGGGGCGCTTCATCTCGCCGATCCACACCCATGACACCACCGGCGTGGTGCACATGGAGTCGACGAAGTACTACCCCTTCACGCTCGGCGAGTTCATCAACATCTGGGGCGTCGACTTCACCAACAACCAGCTCGGCGAGTACAAAGCCGGCAACGGCAACGTGCTGCAGCTGTGGGTCAACGGCAAGCAGGTCGCCGATCCGGTGAACTACAAGATGAAGGCCCACGACGTCATGATCCTGGGCTACGGCAAGCCCGGCTCGTTCCCGCACAAGGCCTCGTTCGACTTCGGCCAGCTGTAGCTCCTTAGCGGGAAATTCGCGTTCGTTGCGAATCTAGGCCCCGTGACCATGCTGCTGTGCTGGCTGGGGTTCCCGGCGCTGCTGCTGGCGCTGGCGCTCGGGTGCGGGCTGCTGGTCGAGCGGATCGCGGGCATGCCGCTGCCCGGCGTGTTGTTGCCCGGCGTCGGGCTCGCGGCGATCGTCGTCGTCGCCGGCTTCACCACGATGGCGGAGGCGACGGCCGAGCTGAGCGCGCCGCTCGTGATTGTGCTGGCCGCGGCCGGCTTCGCGCTGGCGGTCCGCGCGGGGCGGCGGCTGCCGCGGCTCGACTGGTGGGCGTTCGGAGCCGGCCTCGGAGTCTTCCTCGTCTACGCCGCGCCGATCGTGCTCTCGGGCGAGCCCACCCTCGCCGGCTACATCAAGCTCGACGACACCGCCAGCTGGCTCGGCATCACGGACCGCGTAATGCAGCACGGGCGCAGCCTCGCCGGGCTCGAGCCCTCCACCTACCGGGCGATGCTGCACTTCTACCTCGACAGCGACTACCCGGTGGGCAGCTTCCTGCCGCTCGGCATCGGGCACGTGCTCACTGGCAAGGACGTCGCCTGGCTCTACCAGCCCTACCTCGCCATGCTCGCCGCGCTGCTTGCGTGCGCGCTGTACGAGCTCGGGTGCCCGCTGTTCGAGTCGCCCCTGCGGCGGGCGCTCGCGGCGTTCATCGCCTCCCAGTCGGCCCTGCTCTTCGGCTACACGATGTGGGGCGGCGTGAAGGAGCTCGCGACCGCGTGGCTCGTGGCGCTGCTCGCCGCGCTGCTCCTGCCCGCCGTGCGCGCGCGCTCCATGCGCAGCCTGGTGCCGCCCGCCGTGGTGGTGGCCGCGACGCTCGGCGCGCTCAGCTACGCGGGCGGCGTCTGGCTCGCCCCGCTGCTCGTCGCGGCACTGGTTGCGCTCGTGCTGCGCGCCGGCGGCGCGCCGGCCGCGCGGCGCGCCGGCGTGTTCGCGGGCAGCGCGCTGGTGCTGGGGATACCGGCCCTGCTGCTCGTCAAGTTCCTCGGCGAGCCCGCGGCCTCCACGATCACCACGCAGAGCCGGCTCGCCAACCTGCTCCAGCCGCTGAACGTCTTCCAGGTGGCGGGCATCTGGCCGGTGGACGACTTCCGGCTGCGCTCGCCGCACCTCGCCACCACGGCGATCCTGATCGCGCTCGCGATCGCGGCCGCGCTCTACGGCGGGTACTGCGCCTGGCTGCGGCGCGCCTGGCCGCCGCTCCTCTACATCGGCGGCGTCGGGCTCGCGGGGGCGATCGTGTACCTGGTCGCCTCGCCGTGGGTGGATGCGAAGGCGCTGGCGATCGCGTCGCCGGCGGTGCTGCTCGCGGCGGCGGCCGGCGTAAGCGAGCTAGTCGACGTAGGGCTCGCAGTCCCGGGCGTAGTCGTCGGCGTGTTGCTCGCGGGCGGGGTGCTGTGGTCGAACGTGCTCGCCTACGGCGGCGTGAATCTCGCGCCGCGCGACCGCTTCGCCGAGCTCGAGCAGATCGGCGAGCAGACCGCCGGCCAGGGGCCGACGCTGATGACCGACTACGAGCCCTACGGTGTGCGCCACTTCCTGCGCGACGCCGATCCCGAGGGCGCGTCCGAGCTACGCATCAGGCAGATCCCGCTGCGGAGCGGGCAGCTCTTGCCCAAGGGCGAGTCGGCCGACATAGATCAGTTCAATACGCAGGCGGTACTCGTCTACAAGACGCTGGTGCTGAGGCGCTCGCCGGTGGGCAGCCGGCCGCCCGCGCCGTACCACCTCGTGTCGGCGGGCCGCTGGTACGACGTCTGGCAGCGCGCGGCCAACCCGCTGCCGCGCGTGATCGCGCACCTGTCGCTCGGGGACGAGGTCAACTCCGGCGCCGTCCCCAACTGCGCCGACGTGCTCGCGCTCGCCCAGCGGGCGGGCAGCGGCGGGCGGCTCGCCGCGGTGAGCAGCACGCCCGCGACGCTGATCACGCTGCGCAGCATGAGCCACCCGACCGCCTGGAACCCGGTCACCCCGAACGTCAACTACATGCTGCCTGACTCCTCGGGCAGCGCCGGCACGGTCACCACGCTCGCTAGCGGCGGGCGCTACGGCGTCTGGATCGGCGGCTCGTTCCGCGGGCGCGTCGAGATCGATGTCGACGGCAGGTCGGCGGCCTCGATGCGCGACCGGCTGAGCCACGGCGCCTCGTACGCGGAGCTAGGCTCGCTCGCGCTCTCGGCCGGCCGCCACCGGATCAGCCTGCTCTACCAGCGCGGCAGCCTGCATCCCGGCAGCGCCGGCGACCCGTTCCCGCTCGGCCCGATCGTGCTCAGCAGCGAGGCGACGGGTCGCCCGGTCTTCTATGTGCCCGCCACTCAGGCGCGCACGCTCTGCGGCCGGCGGCTCGACTGGATCGAGGCGGTGGGCTAGCTCCCGAGCGACGCGAGGAGTGCCGGATCGGCGCCCGGGCCCGGCTCCACCTCGACGTCCTCCGAGCGCAGCGGCTCGCCGCAGGCCGCGCAGTGAATCTCGGCGTGGGTGTACTCGCCGCAGCCCTTGTGGCGGAAGAGCGCGGGCGGTCCCGCCTCGCCCGCGGTCCAGCGGTCGCCCCACGCGCTGATGGTGAGCAGCACGCCGCAGAACTCCTGACCCATCTCTGTGAGCACGTAGTCGTAGCGCGGCGGCCGCTCGGAGTAGGCGCGGCGCTCGAGCATCCCTCGCGCGACGAGCCAGTCGAGCCGCTCGGCCAGCACCTTGCGCGAGATGCCGAGGTCGCGCTGGATGTCGTCGAAGCGCGTCATGCCGACATAGACGTCGCGCATGATCAGCGGCGACCACGGCTCGCCCGCGATGTGGAGCGTGCGCGCGATCGAGCAGTGCATGTCGCCGAACCGGGTCCGTTGCATGGGCTTCATCGTAGCTTAGTTCCCTGAAGGAACTCGCTGTGATACGGTGCGTTCCTCAAAGGAACCGACCCTATGAGAGGAGCCGAGATGAAGCTCACGCAACCAGTCGTCTCGCCCGAGGAGTGGCAGACCGAGCTCGAGGAGCTGCGCGCCAAGGAGAAGGAGCAGACGCGTGCCCGCGACGCGCTGGCGGCCGCGCGCCGCCGCCTGCCGATGGTGGAGTTCGACGCGGGCTACCGCTTCGAGGGTCCCGACGGGCCGGCCACCCTGCTCGACCTCTTCGATGGTCGCCGGCAGCTGATCGTCTACCACTTCATGCTCGACGCCGGCGCGAAGCCCTGCGGCGGCTGCTCGGCGTTTGTCGACAACATGGGGCACCCCGCCCACCTCAACGCCCGCGACACCACCCTCGTGCTGACCTCGCGCGCGCCACAGCGCGAGATTGGCGCCCACCGTGAGCGCATGGGCTGGGATCGGCCCTGGTTCGCAACGCTCGACGAGGACTTCAACCGCGCCTGCGGGATCGGCGGCGGCTTCGGCCTGAGCGTCTTCGTCCGCGACGACGAGGACCGCGTCTACCGCACCTACTTCACGAGCAACCGCGGCGTCGAGGCGCTCGGCCCCAACTGGACGTTCCTCGACCTGACGCCGCTGGGCCGCCAGGAGGAGTGGGAGGACTCGCCGGAGGGAACGCCGCAGACGCCGCCCTATCAGTGGTGGCGCTACCACGACGAGTACTAGCGCCGCCCGGGCGCACGCCGAAGTACACGGGATGCGAATATGGGGACTGATCGACGCGGGAGCGATCGCCCCTCCGATACCGCGACAGGAAGGCGATGCGTATGGCGACGGTCACGGCACGTGAGACCGAGCAGGTCGAACGCGCCAACGCGAGCGGCAAGACCCCGGTGGTCTTCGTCCACGGCCTCTGGCTTCTGGCGGGCAGCTGGGACGCCTGGGGGACGTACTTCGAGGAGGCGGGCTTCGCCGCCGTGGCTCCGGACTGGCCCGACGATCCCGCCACCGTCGAGGAGGCCAAGGCCAAGCCGGACGTGTTCGCGGGCAAGACCATCACGCAGATCGCCGATCACCAGGCCGAGGTGATTCACGCGCTCGACAAGAAGCCGGCCGTGATCGGACATTCCTTCGGCGGGCTGCTCACCCAGATCATCGCCGGCCGCGGTCTTGCGGCCGCGTCGGTGGCCATCGATCCCGCCCCCTTCCGCGGAGTGCTTCCGCTGCCGGTCTCGGCGTTGAAGGCGGCGATGCCCGTGCTCAAGAACCCTGGCAATTGGAACCGCGCCGTCGGGCTCTCCTACGAGCAGTTCCGTTTCGCCTTCGCGAACGCCGTCGACGAGCAGGAGGCCAGGCAGCTCTACGACGCCTACTCGGTCGCCGGCTCCGGCAAGCCGCTGTTCCAGGCCGCCACCGCCAACATCAATCCCGGCACCGAGGCGAGGGTCAACACGAAGAACCCCGCCCGCGGGCCGCTGCTGATCGTCGACGGCGAGAAGGACAACACGGTGCCCTGGGCGATCGCCAACGCGTCGTTCAAGAAGCAGCGGCACAACCCCGGCGTCACCGAGATCCGCAAGGTCGGGGGACGCGGCCACTCGCTCACGATCGACAGCGGCTGGCGTGAGGTCGCGCAGATCTCGCTCGACTTCGTCAAGCGCTACGTATGAGCCGGGGCAACCCACCGATATCACGCGGTTTCCACGGGCGCCGGCAGGCGGACGCCGAGGCGGCACGGCTGCCGCCGGGGCAGTACCTGACGAGGGACTTCCCGGTGCTGTCCGCCGGGCCGACTCCGCACACCCCACTGAGCGACTGGACCTTCAGCATCGGCGGCGCAGTTGGCGAGTCGCGCTCGTGGACCTGGGACGAGTTCGCGGCGCTGCCGACGGAGGACGTGACCGTCGACATCCACTGCGTGACCAAGTGGTCCAAGTTCGACACGCACTGGACCGGCGTGCCGGTAGACGCGCTCCTCGACGGCACCGAGCCGGCGGGCGCGTTCGTCGTCGCCTGGTCGGATGGCGGCTACACCACCAACCTGCCGCTGGCGGACGTGCGCGACGGCAAGGCGTGGATCGCCTACCGCTACGGTGGCGAGGAGCTCGACCCCGAGCACGGCGGACCGGCGCGGCTGCTCGTCCCCCACCTCTACTTCTGGAAGAGCGCGAAGTGGGTGCGTGGGCTCAACCTCGGCGAGCACGACGAGCCGGGATTCTGGGAGATGTACGGCTACAACAACTACGGAGATCCATGGCGGGAGCAGCGTTACTGGGGCGACTAGGCGACGTCTTCCGCCAGCCGCTGCCCTGGCTGACGGCGACGATCCGCGAGTCGCGCACGGAGACTTCGCACGCGAAGACGCTCGTGCTCGACGTCGACTGGCCCGGGCACCTGGCGGGGCAGCACGTCGACGTCCGGCTCACCGCCGATGACGGCTACCAGGCGCAGCGCTCGTACTCGATCGCCTCGGCGCCGGAGAACGACCACCTCGAGCTGACGGTCGAGCTCGTGGACGACGGTGAGGTCTCGCCATGGCTCGTCGAGGAGGCGCACGCCGGCGACCAGTTCGAGCTGCGCGGTCCGATCGGCGGCTACTTCACCTGGCGTGCCGAGCAGGAAGGACCGCTCGTGCTCGTGGGCGGCGGCTCCGGGCTCGTGCCGCTGATGGCCATGCTGCGCCACCGCCGCGCCACCGGCGCGCAGCGCGATGCGCGCCTGCTCTTGTCCGCACGCACGCTCGACGACGTGCTCTACGCCGAGGAGCTGCGCGAGCTGCCGGGTCTCGGCGTGCAATCGCACATCACCCTGACGCGCGGGGACGCGCCGCCGGACTGGTTCGGCTGGGACGGTTACACGCGCCGCATCGACCGCGACATGCTGCTGGCGCTCGGTCCGGACCCTGGCGCCGGCGCGACCATCTATGTCTGCGGGCCGACACCCTTCGTGGAGGAGGCGGCGCGCCTCCTCGTCGAGCTCGAACACGACCCGCATAGCGTTCGCACCGAGCGCTTCGGACCCACGGGAGGATGAAGAATGGCCACAGGTGAGCTGTACACAGACGGCAACGAGGCGGCCGGGGTGCTGCAGCAGATCTTCGCCCTCGAGGTGACCACGGCCGAGCGCACGTGCCAGTCCTGCCACGCCGAGAATCCGATCGGCGCGCACCGTCTTCACCGCGGCGCGGGCATGGTCCTACGCTGCCCGAACTGCGGCGACGTGGCGGCCACGATCACCGAACTCCCGAGCGGCTACGCGCTCAGCGTCCACGGCACTTGGGTGCTCGGCCGCGAGCCCTAGCCCGGGGCTCTACTGCCAGTAATTCTCGACGGTGCCGGCGTCGCGCACGTTCGCCTGATCGGGATCGTCGCCGGCATCCCGTAGCGCCCGGCGCTGGCGCAGCAGATCCCAGCAGCGGTCGAGCTCTACCTCGACCTCCCGCAGACGCTCGCCATCCTTCGCTAGCGCATCGTCGTTGGGGCTGTCCACCTTCTCGCGCGAGCGCAGCTCGTGCTCTTCGCTGACAAGCCGCTCGATGTGAGCGGCGATGGTCTGATCGCTCATGCCTCGGATGCTAGCCGCGCCAGCTTGGTTGACAGGGCGGCACTCGTGATGAGAATGGAACCACGGCGCAAGTTGGTGGCGGGACTCGTGGATCGCCACCCGGCGTTGGCGGAATGGACACCGCTCGACGACCGGCGCACATGGCCCCTCGGAAAGGATTTTCATGAGGTTCAAGCGAATGCACCTAGGCGCCCTCGCGGCGGCGATGGTCGCAGCGATTCTCTGTTTCGGCGCCTCTTCCGCATTCGCGGCTTTGAGCACCACGCCGGCTGACACCGTCGGTACCGACGGCACTGTCAACGCCATCACGCAGGCCGGCAGCCTGATCTACATAGGCGGCAACTTCAGCGAGGTCGGCCAGACAGCCGACGGCGGCGCCGCCGTGGACGGCACGGGTGGTGCACTCGACAAGTCTTTCGCAACTCCGAACGACAGCGTGACCGCCGCGGTCCCGGACGGCTCGGGCGGCTTCTACGTCGGCGGCTCGTTCACGACCTTCGGCGGGGCGGCCCGCGGCCACCTCGCACACATTCTGCCGAGCGGTGCGCTCGACCCGAACTGGAACCCGGGCGCCAACGGCAACGTCGTCGGTCTCGCGCTCTCCGGCGGCACCGTCTACATCGTCGGCAGCTTCGGCACGGTCGGCGCGCAGACGCGTAACGGCGCGGCCGCGGTCAACGCCTCGAACGGCGCGGTCGCGGCGTTCAACCCGAACGTCTCGGGCGGCAGCCCCGACGCGGTCGCGGTCTCGGGCTCGACCGTGTTCCTGGGCGGAACGTTCTCGAACGCGGGCGGCAGCGCGCACGCCAACCTGGCGGCGGTCGACGCCTCGACCGGCACCGCCGTGAGCGGCTGGAGCGCCGACACCAACGGAGTGGTGCGTGGCATGGACGTGTCCGGCTCCACGCTGTACGTCGGTGGCGACTTCACGAGCAGGGCAGAGGCGGTGAGCACGAGCAACGGCGCGCTCGACGCCACCTGGGCGCCAGCCGTCGACGGCCCGGTCTACGCGGTCGCGGTTTCCGGCTCCAATGTCTACCTTGCCGGCAACTTCACTCACATTGGGACGACCGTCCGCAACGGCGCCGCCGCGGTAAGCACCACCGGCGTGCTTCAGGGCTTTGATCCGGACGCGTCGGGCGGCTTTCCAAAGGCGCTGGCCGTGTCCGGTTCGCGCGTCTTCCTGGGCGGCACTTTCTCGGTCGCCGGTGGCGCAGCGCGCTCCGCGTACGCGGCCGTTGACTCGACCAGCGGCCTCGCCGACAGCTGGAACCCGCAGGCCGACGACGGCCTCACCGCCACGGTGGCGGTGTCCGGCTCACACGTCTACATCGGCGGCAGCCTGAAGCTCATCAACTGGGTCACGCGCAACAACGCCGCGGCGATCAACGCGGACAGCGGCGCGGTGGATCCCACTTGGGACCCGAACGTCAACAACACCGTGCGGGCGCTCGCCAGCTCGGGCTCGCTCGTCTACCTGGGCGGCGACTTCGCGCAGGTCGGCTCGACCGGTCGCACCTTCCTCGCGGCGGTCGATTCCTCGACCGGCGCGGTCAACTCGACGTTCAACCCGGCCCCGAACGCGCTCGTTGACGCGCTCGTGGTCAACGGCTCGACGCTATATCTGGGCGGCGACTTCACGAGCGTCGCTGGAGCGACGCACAACCTGGCCGCCGCGGTGAACGCCACGAGCGGCGCGGATACCGGGTTCGATCCCAACGTCGATCCCGCCGGCAACAACGAGGTCACCTCGATTGCCGTCAGCCCGTCGCTGGTCTACCTCGGCGGCGCGTTCGACACGGTCGGTACCGGCGCCGGCAACGCCCGCGCGAACCTCGCGGCCGTCAACCCGAGCACGGGCGCACTCGACCCGACCTGGGATCCGGGCGCAAACAACATCGTCCGCACGCTCGTCGTGTCGGGCGCCAGCGTCTACATCGGCGGCGAGTTCACGTCGCTCGACGGCCGCGCGCTCAGCAACCTCGCCGTGGTCGACGCCAGCAGCGGCACTGCCAACCAGTTCTGGAACCCGAACCCGGACGGCGCAGTGAACGCGATCACGGCCTCGGGCGGACTGGTGTTCATCGGCGGCTCGTTCGCCAACGTCGGCGGCGGCGCGCGCCAGAACCTGGCGGCCGTCAACGCCGGCACCCCGACAGCCGACGTGTGGAACCCGGGGGCCAATGGCGTGGTCTCGGCGCTCGGCACCACGGCGGGCGGCCAGATCCTCGCGGGCGGCGCCTTCAGCGTCGTCGGCGACTCCGCTCAGCGCGGCTTCGCCGAGTTCGGCTCGAGCGCGCCCACGAACCTCGCGCGGCCGTCGGTCGACGGTCCGCTCCAGGTCGGCGGGGCGCTCACCTGCTCGCCCGGTGTGTGGGCCAACAGCCCGACCTCGTTCGCCTACCAGTGGCTGCAGAACGGCAACCCGGTCGGCACAGCCACGCCGACCTACACGGTGGCGGCCGCGGACGCCGGCCAGCTGCTGGCCTGCCGGGTCACGGCGTCGAACGGCGTCGGCTCGTCCAGCGCGACGAGCGAGAACGTCGCCATCCCGGGCTCTGGCTCGGGCGGCGGTGGCGCCGGCACGAACCCGGGCGGCACCACCAGCGGCCACGGGCCGTCGGTCAAGCTGCGCGGCAGCACGAAGCAGCGTGTCGTGAGCCAGAAGGGCGTGGTCGTCGGGGCATCCTGCAACCAGGCCTGCACCCTCACCGCCACGGGCACCGTGTCGATCAAGGGCGCGGCGAAGGTCTTCCGCTTCACCAAGGCGACGAAGAAGCTTCGCAAGGCCGGCAACGCGACACTCAAGCTCAAGGCGTCGAAGAAGGTGCTGGCGGCGATCCGCTCGGCGCTGAAGCACCACAAGCACCTGACCGCTGTGGTGCGGATCACAGCCAAGGGCAGCAACGGCAAGACGACGACCAAGACGCGCAAGATCGCGCTGAAGCTCTAGGCGTCAGGCCAGCTTGGGGGGACTAGGGAGGGGCGGTGGCTCGTTGGCCACCGCCCCTCTACGTTTGGGCCGGCGTCGCTTCATCCGGTCCGGATGAGGAACACCTGACTGAAGGCGACGATCATCGCCGAGTACCGTGACCGGCGTGCTGACACTCGCTTCGCAGTTGGAGGCCGCTCGCAGCCAGATGGCGTTCACGCTGGGCTTCCACATCATCCTCGCGTCGCTGGGTGTGGCGTTCCCGGCGATGATGCTGATCGCCAACTACCGGGCCCTGAAGCACGACGACGCCAACGCACTGCTGCTCGCGCAGCGCTGGTCGAAGGTCGTGGCGGTGACGTTCGCCGTCGGTGCTGTGACCGGCACCGTTCTGTCGTTCGAGTTCGGGCTGCTCTGGCCGGCGTTCACCGGCCGTTTCGGCAAGGTCTTCGGCCTTCTGTTCGCGATCGAGGGCATCTTCTTCTTCCTTGAGGCGATCTTCATCGCGATCTACATCTTCGGCTGGAAGCGCCTGAAGCCGTGGCACCACTTCTGGGCGGGCGTTCCGGTCGTGATCAGTGGCCTGGGCGGTGCCTTCTCGGTGGTCGGCGTCAACTCGTGGATGAACCAGCCGCAGGGCTTCTCGCCGACTAGCGGCACCGTCACGTCGGTCCAGCCGCTCAAGGTGATCTTCAACAAGGCCGTGCCGTACGAGGTGCCGCACATGATCCTGGCGGCGTACCTCGTGACGGGGTTCATCGTCGCGTCGATTTACGCAGTCGGGATGCTGCGCGGACGGCGTGACCGGTACCACCGTCTCGGCCTGCTGATCCCGCTGACCGTGGCCTCGATCGCCACGCCCATCCAGTTCTTCGTCGGCGACACCGCCGCGCGCGCGATCGCGAGCGACCAACCGATCAAGTTCGCCGCGATGGAGTGCGTTCAGAAAACCAAGACGGACGTGACCGAATACATCTACGGCCGTTGCACCTCGAGCGGGATCAAGGGCGGTATCGGCATCCCGGGGTTCGACTCGATCCTGGTCGGCGGCAGCACGAGCACCCAGGTCACCGGGCTCAACACCGTGCCGGCGAATAACCGGCCGCCGTTCGACACGCTGCTCCATTGGGCCTTCGACACGATGGTCGGGATCTGCACCGTCCTGATAGCGCTCGGGCTCTGGTTCGGGTTCGTCTGGTGGCGCAAGCGCGACATCCCGAAGACGCCCTGGTTCCTGCGTGCCGTCGCGGTGTCGGGCCTGGCCGCAGTCGTCGCGCTCGAGTCCGGTTGGATCGTCACCGAGGTCGGGCGTCAGCCGTGGGTCGTCAACAACGTGCTGCGCACCAAGGACGCGGTCACGCACGCGAGCGGGATCTGGGTGACGTTCGTCTTGATACTGCTCCTCTACGTGGTGCTGGGGACGGCCCTCGTCGTGGTGCTGCGGGCAATGTCGCGGCGCTGGCGCACAGAGCCGGGCGACGAGGATGCCGATGTCCCCTACGGCCCGTCGGGCGCGCTGCCCTCCGAGGTCGCCGGATGAGCGAGGCCGACGCGGTGGCGGGCGTGCTCTGGATCGGCGTGACCGCCTACGCGGTGTTCGGCGGCGCCGACTTCGGGGCGGGCTTCTGGAGCCTCGTCGGCGGCGAGAACGACCGCGGCCGGCGAGCGCGCGACCTGGCGGACTGGGCGATCGGCCCTGTCTGGGAGGCCAACCACGTCTGGCTGATCTTCGTCCTGGTAGTTCTGTGGACGGGCTTCTCCTCGGCGTTCGAAGCGGTGTTCTCGACGCTGTTCATCCCGCTCAGCCTCGCGGCGCTCGGGATCGTCCTGCGCGGCTCCGGGTTCGCGTTCCACAAGGCGGCGCAGCGCTCCAAGCGCAGGCACCTCGCCGAGCGCATCTTCGGCCTCTCGTCGCTGCTGACCCCGTTCTTCATGGGCACCGTCGTCGGCGCCGTCGCGGCCGGCAGGGTGCCGGTGGGCAACGCGGCAGGCGATCCCGTTACGAGTTGGCTCAACGCGGTGTCTGTTCTGATCGGAGTCCTGTTCCTGGCAACCTCGGCCTACCTGTCGGCGGTCTTCCTCGTGAGCGACGCCCGCCGCGCCGCGGCGCCCGACCTCGAGCACTACTTCAAGCTGCGCGCGCTTGCCGCCGGCCTCTTTGCAGGCGCGGTTGCCTTCGCCGGGATCTTCGTCCTGCACGCCGACGCGCGCTACCTGTACGACGGGCTCACGCACGAGGGCCTGCCGCTGGTGATCGTCTCGGCGCTCTGCGGCCTCGGCGTGCTCGTGCTGCTGCGACGCGGCGAGACGCGCGGCGCCCGGCCGCTGGCCTTCGGTGCCGTGGCAGCCGTGGTATGGGCCTGGGGCGTGGCGCAGTACCCCTACCTGCTGCCCCAAACGCTGACGATCAAGGCCGGAGCTGCGCCCGATGACGCACTCACCGGCATCTTGATCGTGTTCGGTGCCGCGGTCCTGCTTGTGATCCCGGCGATCGCCCTGCTCTACTCGCTCGCCCAGCGGAATCTGGTCGAGGAGGGCGAGCGGCCTTCGGGCCTGTGAGCGGAGGGGGAGGGATTCGAACCCTCGAGACCGGTCAACCCGGCCTAACGGTTTTCAAGACCGTCGCATTCAACCGCTCTGCCACCCCTCCGGGACTCCGCGCGGCGGATGGCCTGAGCGTACCCGCCACCCCGCCGGAGGCGCGGTGGCGCTCAGCTCACCTCGATCGAGAACGCCGCCTCGTAGCGCTCGCCCGGGGCCAGCACCGGTAATTCGGGCCCGCCCTCGAAGAGCGCGTTGGTCGGCGCGGTCATCGGCTCGAACGCGATCACGTCATCGTCCGCCGGGGCGTAGACCTGGGCGTAGGGATAGCCGCCCTCGAAGCGGAGCGCGATCCGGCGGCCGCCCCCCGACACCACGAACGGCTCCGAGCCCTCGGGAGCCAGATAACCGTCGTCGAAGGTGCGCGCGCCCAACGGACCGGGCGGCACCGTCACGGCCATGAGCGCGCCGGTGGGCAACATGCGCTCGTCGAGCAGCAGGCGCCGCTCCACGGGCACCTCGATCTCCCAGTCGGCGCGGTCCACGCCGGGCAGCGACAGGTACGGGTGGAAGCCGAATGCCACCGGAACCTCGACATCGCTCGTGGCGACGACGGTGGTGGCAACCGTGAGCTTGGGCCCGGCGACGACCGCGTCAAGGCGGAGCAGATGAGGAAACGGGAAGCCGACGAGCAGATCGGGGCGAGCGCCGTAGTCCAAGCTGGCCCGCAGGGCGCCGCCGCCGTCGAGCGGCTGGAACGCCTCCACCTGCCAGCCCTGGTCAGCAGCGAGCAGCCCATGTATCGGCAGCCCGGCCTCGTCCCGCGCGGGTCGGCGCGCCGGCGGCGGGCCGTCGAGCACGAGCTCCCGCCCGGCCAGCCGGAAGCGCCAGCTCGCGAGGCGGTTGGCCCATGGGTAGAGCAGCGGGATGCCCATCGTCGAGCGATCTGAGATGTAGTGCTCCAGACCTCCGCGCTGGCCGAGTAACTCCTCGCCGCGGTGCTCGAGTGAACAGGCGACCATCCCCGCACCGGGGACGAACGTGACCCTGATTCCGTCGTCGCCCCCGTCGAGCGTGAGAGCGGACAGTCCCTGGAGAGTGCCTTCGGTGATCGTCATGTCGGCTGCCCCTGGCTCGCGGTGCGCCCGAACATAACGCTCGCGCACCCGCGCCCCCAAGGCATCATCCCGACCGGGTGATGCGCACAAGTTCATCCGGATCAGGTGATGAACCCTCCTGACGGCGAGGGGACGATCTGGCAAGACGTGCGCGCGGTTCCACACGAGCAGCCCCAGGCGGGGCTCTCGAACGCCGAGTTCCGAACTCTGTTCGACGAGGTCTCGACCTGGGACAGCTTCGCCTCCCACGGGGAGCGCGGGGCGCTCAACAACCTGACGCCGGAGCGCGTCGTGGCGGCGGCGGAGCTCGTTCGGAGCGGCGTCACGGTCACGTTGAGCCGCGAGCTCGACAGCGAGCCGCGCATCGACAACCCGGTACCCGCCGATCACCACATGACGATGCTCACCGACGCGGACGTGGGCTCAGGGAGCCTTCGCTTCGCGAAGGACTACGTAGGTGCGGACTACCACAACGAGGGACACAGTCACGTGGATGCGCTGTGCCACGTCGCCTTCGACGGGCTCCTCTATGGAGGCGCTCCCGAGACGACGGTGACGAAGCGCGGCGCCGACAGCGGTGCGATCGACCTCCTCGTCAACGGCCTGGTGGGACGCGGGGTGCTGCTCGACATCCCACGCGCTCGCGGCGTCGACTGGATCGAGCCCGGCGAGTACATCTTCCGCGAGGACCTCGAGGCCGCCGAGGAGGCCCAGCGCGTGAAGGCCGGGCCCGGTGACGTACTGCTCGTCCGGACAGCGCACGCGCGCCGGCTCGCGGAGTGCGGTCCCTGGGACACCAGCCAGGCCAAGGCGGGGCTCCATCCGGACACCGCCCCGTTCCTCAGGGAGCGAGCGGTGACGGCGCTCGGCTCCGACGGCAACAACGACACCGCCCCGAGCGCCATCGAAGGCGTCGGCTTCCCCATGCACGTCCTGGCGCTCAACGCCATGGGTGTGCACCTGTTCGACTACCTCCAGTTCGAGGACCTCGTCGCGCGCTGCGAGGAGGAGCAGCGCTGGGAGTTCCTGTTCGTGGCGGCACCGCTGCGCATACCGCATGGGACGGGCTCGCCTGCGAACCCGATCGCGATCTTCTGAGGTCGGACGGTGCTGCAGCTGAGCGTCTACGGGCCGTCAAGCAAGCTCACCGAGGTCGGAGCAGACCTCGAGGACGCGGGGCACGCGCGTCACGTCGCCCTGGCGCCCGGTATCCGGGACGGCCAGGGCCTGCTGACCGCGGAGGTCGACCGGGGCTCGGCGGACTCGGTGCTGCAGTTCCTCAGCGAGCTCGGGCTCCCCAGCGAGCAGGTGGCGCTGAGTCGCCTCGACGATGTCGGCACGCTCCACTCCTCGGCAGGCGTGTCCTCGCTGATCTGGGCCGACGTGCTGGGACAGGCGAGGCAGAACGCGCGACCGGTTGCGCGCTACCTCGTCTACATGATCGCGGCCGGGGTGATCGCCGCCTTCGGCGTGATCGACGACAACCAGACGCTGATCGTCGGGGCAATGGCCGTCAGTCCCGACTTCCTGCCGATAGCCGCCGTCTGCGTGGGTTTGGTGGGGCTCCGCTGGAGGCTGACCGGGCGAGCCCTGCTGACCCTCATCCTCGGGCTCGGCGCGACCGCGAGCACCGCCGCGCTGCTCACCGCCGTGCTCAATTGGACGGGCGATCTGCCCTCGGACTTCCATGTGGGCGAAGGCGCTCTGATGGGGCTCGTGACCGTCAACTCCGCCACGATCGGGGTCGCGCTGGCCGCGGGAGTTGCCGGAATGCTGTCGCTCGAGACCAGGGCGAGCGCGGCGGTCGGCGTCGCAATCTCGGTCACCACGATCCCGGCTGCGGCCTACCTGGGCGCGGCCGCCGGCCTCGGCGAGCTGGACAAGGCATGGGGAGCGCTCGGGGTGCTTGCGGTGAACGTCGTGACGCTGCAGGTAGGGGGCATCTCCACGCTGCTTTTCCAGCGGCGGTTGACGCGCCCCCCGCCCCGCCCGGCCCCCGGGCAGCGCTAGCCGATCAGCGCCGGGGCGCCGAAGGCGTGGAGCACCTCGGGCACGCGGATCGTCCCGTCGTCCTGCTGGTGGTTCTCGACGATCGCGATGATCGTGCGGCCCACCGCCACGGCGGTGCCGTTGAGCGTGTGGACCTCCTCGGGCTTGCCGCCCTCCGGCCGGTAGCGCACCCCGAGGCGGCGCGCCTGGAAGTCCGTCGTGTTTGACGCGGACGTGAGCTCGCGGTAGCGCTCCTGCCCCGGCAGCCAGGCCTCGAGGTCGTACTTCTTCGCGGCCGAGGCGCCGAGGTCCCAGGCGGGGATGTTGGCCACCTGGTACGGGATCTCGAGCGCCTGGAGGATCTCCTCCTCGATGGCGAGGACGCGCTCGTGCTCCGCGGCCGAGTCCTCGGGCCGCACGAACGTGAACATCTCGACCTTGTCGAACTGATGCACGCGGAAGATCCCGCGCGTGTCCTTGCCGGCCGCGCCCGCCTCGCGCCGGAAGCACGTCGAGAAGCCCGCGTAGCGCAGCGGCAGCTCCGCCTCGTCGAGCAGCTCGCCCGTGTGCAGCGACGCGAGCGGCACCTCCGAGGTGCCCACCAGATAGAGCTCGTCCTGCGGCAGCGCGTAGATCTGCTGCTCGGTATCGGGCAGGAAGCCCGTGCCGTACATCGCCTCCTCGCGCACGAGCACCGGCGGGATCACCGGCGTGAAGCCGTGCGCCATCACCACGTCGAGCGCCCAGCGCACGAGCGCCAGCTCGAGCAGCACGACCGGACCCTTGAGGTAGGCGAAGCGTGAGCCCGAGGTGCGCGCGCCGCGCTCCATGTCCACGAGGTCACCGAGCAGCTCGAGGTGATCCTTGCCGGTCTTGCCGGCGTCGCCGACCCGCCGGATCACCTCCTCCTCCTTCTCCGGCACGGAGGGGTCGGTGATGTTCGGCAGCGTGACGAGCAGCGAGTCGAGCTCGGCCTTGGCCTGGCGCGCCTCGTCCTCCGCCGGTCCCACGCGCTCCTTCAGCTCCGTGGAGCGCTGCATCGCCTCGCCGGCGTCCTCGCCCGCCCGCTTGAGCTCGCCGACCTCCTTGCCGGCCGCGTTCTGCTCTGCCTTCAGTTCCTCGGCGCGCGTGGTGAGCCCGCGCCAGCGCTCGTCGGCGGCCAGCACCTTGTCGACGGTGTCCGCGAACCCTTCGCCGCGGCGCGCGAGCGCGGCCTTCACAGCCTCAGGGTCGCGGCGGATGAATCTGAGGTCTAGGACGGCGGACCTCCCGCTGTCCTTACTTCGCCGTGGACGACTTCGAGCCCGCGTACTTCGACACGAACGCCGCGACCTTCTGCGCGTCCGGCCCGACCACCACGTTGGCAGGCATGATCGAGCCCGAGAAACCGCCGTTGCGGATCGCGAACAGCACGTCCTGAATGCTCTCGTGGCGGAAGTCGAGGTCCGGCCCGTCGGTGCGCTCCTTCTGCGAGACGTTGGTGGCCGAGCCGTGCGTGGCGGCGGCGGCGAGCGTGTGGCAGCCGCCGCAGCGCTCGTGGAAGAGGACCGCGCCCTGGTGCACCGGGCTGTCCGGCTGGGAGTTGTCGGCGTTGATCTTCTTCGTGCCGCACGCCGAGACGGCCAGCGCGATAACGGCCACGGCGACTGCGGCCCAGAGCAACTTTGGGCGGGACACGGCCGGGCATATTAGTGACCGCCCGGGAGGACCGAGGCGCCGGATGGCGAAACAGCACTCGCCCCGGCGGTGGCCGGAGACGGCCTTGTCTTCGCGATGGATTCGCGGACGGCCGTCCACATCGGCGGCGATTGAGGCCTCCGCCGGGGCACCAAAGGCAGAAGTGCGGAGTGCGGAGTGCGGAGTGCGGAGGTGCGGATTGGCTAGAGCGCCAGCCGCTTGCAGAACCTCAGCTCGGTGCCGCCGGCTGAGGGCTTGATGTCGACTTCGTCCATCAGCTGGCCCAGGAAGGCGAGGCCGCGGCCGCGCTCGGGCATGTCGCCGCGTGGGCTGATGCGCGGGATGAACGTCCCGGTGTCGCGGATGTAGAAGGCGAGTGCGTCGCCCTCGCTGATCGCGCGCAAATGGATCTCGTCGCTCGGCGAGGCCGAGCCGTGCTCGACCGCGTTCGCCACTCCCTCGCTCACGGCCATCTTGATCTGGTAGCGCACCATCTCGTCGAAGCCGAAGGCCTCGGCGGCGGAGTCCGCCCAGTTGCGCGCGTCGGGGAGACGAGACAGCTCCGCCGGGAGCCTCAGCTCAGCCCCCATGAATCGGATAGCCGCGCCATTCATCGGCCGAAAAAGTTACCTGTCAAACGTGCCTCCGACGACAGCTGTCTCCGGCGTGGTTGACTGGGACGCCCGTGCGCCCCGACCCGCCCGACCTTCCCGCCGAGCCCGAAGCCGCCGACCTGTCGCCGGCGCGGATCGTCGAGGCGCGTCTGGAGGGAGCGTCGCTCGCCGATGAGAAGCGCCCGAACCTCGCGCTGATCGACTGCGAGTTGCGCGACTGCGACCTCGCCAATCTCGACGCCCGCGCCGGCTCGTTTCGGCGCGTCGAGATCGCCCGCGGCCGCCTGACGGGATGCAACCTCACAGAGGCGACGCTCACCGATGTCATGGTCGACGACTGCCGGGCGGACCTCGTCGGGACGGCCTGCATGGTGCCGACGCGCTCCGCGGCGTGCGCATGCGCTGGGTCGACGTCCTCGAGAACGCCGGCCTCTTCGCGGCAGCTTGCGGCGTCGCGATCTCCGAGTAGCAAACCCGCTCAGCGGCCGGTCGCGTACGCCCGCAGCGCCAGCGTGACCACGGCAATCACGCTCATGGTCATGATCCCCATCTCATTGCGCACGACCGCGCGCGCGAGTAGCACCTGCTCGCGGCGCTCGAGCGCCTCGATGTCCTCGATTCCCAGCCTCTCGATCTCGCGGCGGGCGACGTCGGCGCGGAAGCCCTCGGCCACGAGGGCGATCACGAGCAGCGACACGCCGTACAGGTAGTGCAGGTCCGAAGCCGCGCGCCTGCCCTGACCGATCAGGAGAAACAGCCCGAGCGCGACCTGCACGATCACGACCGCCTGGGCCACGCGCAGCAGGTACCAGAAGATCACAGACGGGATCCGCCGGAGCCAGGCGACGCCACCCCATACAGCCGCCGCGAGATTGGTTGCGAGGACCGCGATGCCCACGGCCATATGAATGTCAGTCAGCTAGCGACCTTTCGCACTATGTAGCACCATGTCACAAGGGTGGTATAACCGGGCGTCGTTCGATGCTCAAGAGCTACTTCCCCGTGGTCATCTTCATCCTGCTCGGTGCAGGCGTTGGGACGGCCTTCACACTCCTGAATAACGTGCTCGGCCCGCGCAAGCCGAATCTGGTGAAGCGCGAGCCCTATGAGTGCGGCCTGCCGTCAGAGGTTCAAAAGAACTTCCGCTTCGGGATCAGCTTCTACCTGATCGCGATGCTCTTCATCCTCTTCGATATCGAGGTGATCTTCCTCTACCCGGTGGCTATCCAGCTCAAGGCTCTGGGTACGTTCGCGTTGGTGGAGACCGTCGTATTCATCATGCTGCTGCTCGTGGGCTTCGTCTTCGTTTGGCGGAGAGGAGCCCTCGAATGGAGGTAACCCGGCAGAAGCTCGACGACCTGAAGATCCGGCAGGTGACCGCGCAGCGCATGCTCAAGGGCGACGTGCCGGACGCGGACCTCGAGGAGTACGTCGAGGAGCGGCTGCTCTTCACGACGCTCGAGAAGGCGCAGAACTGGGCCCGGGCCAACGCCGTCTGGCCCGCCACCTTCGGCCTCGCCTGCTGCGCGATCGAGATGATCTCGGTGATCGGGTCGCCGCGGAACGACCTCGCCCGCTTCGGCGCGGAGGTGTCGCGCGCGTCCCCGCGCCAGGCGGACATGCTGATCCTGTCCGGGCGCGTCTCGATCAAGATGGCGCCCGTCATCCGCCGGCTCTACGACCAGATGCTGGAGCCCAAGTGGGTGATCTCGATGGGCGCCTGCGCGTCGAGCGCCGGCATGTTCAACAACTACGCGCTCGTCGCGGGCGCGGACCGCTTTCTCCCGATCGACATCTACATTCCCGGCTGTCCGCCACGGCCGGAGGCGCTGATGTACGGGATCATCAAGCTCCAGAAGAAGATTCTCGACCAGCCCGATCTCGGCTGGCGGGAGCGCTATCAGGCGCAGGGCACCGAAGAACGTGCCTGACGCAACCGGACTGGAGCTGATCGCCCAGCGCGTGCGGGACGAGCTGGGTGACGACGCCGTCGTCGGAACGAGCTACTACCGCGAGCAGGCGGCCCTGGAGGTCGCTCCGGCCCGCGTCCACGACGTCCTCGAGCTCCTGAAGGGCCACGAGGACGAGCCGTTCGAGTTCCTGTCGAGCGTGCACGGCTGCGACTACCTCCCCGAGGAGCCGCGCCTCGGCGTCCACTACGAGCTGCTGTCCCTGACCCGCGTCGAGCGCCTGCGCGTGAAGACGCGCGTGACCGTGGACGCCGCGCACGTGCCGAGCGTGTCCGACCTCTGGCCGGGCGCGAACTTCCAGGAGCGCGAGGTCTGGGACATGTTCGGAGTGGAGTTCGGCGCCCACCCCGACCACCGCCGCATCCTGATGCCCGAGGACTACGAGGGCCACCCGCAGCGGCGCGACTTCCCGATGGGCGGCGAGCCCGTGATCTTCACCTTCAACGAGAACGAGATGCCGCGCTGGTATGAGTGACCACGAGGGCCAGAATCCGCTCGCCGTCCCGTACCGCGAGCGCGAGAAGTCGATCACGATGGAGGCGATGGACCAGGGCCAGGCCCCGGTCTATGGCACGGAGCTCGAGCGGGACACCGAGCTGTTCACGCTCAACATCGGCCCGCACCACCCCGCGACGCACGGAGTGTTGCGCCTGCTCGTGACGCTGGAGGGCGAGTACGTGCACGAGGTCACGCCGCTGATCGGCTACGTGCACACGGGCATCGAGAAGAGCTGCGAGGACCAGTCCTACTGGAAGGTGATCCCGTTCGTCGAGCGGATGGACTACCTCTCCTACTACTTCAACGCGATGGCCTACTGCATGGCCGTCGAGCGGCTGCTGGACCTGGAGGTGCCGGAGCGCGCCCAGTTCCTGCGCGTGATCCACATGGAGCTGAACAGGATCTCGAGTCACCTGTTCTGGATGGCGACGTCGATCCTCGACTTCGGCGCCATCTCGTTCCTGTGGTGGGGCATTCGGGATCGTGAGATGACGCTCGACCTGTTCGAGATGTCGAGCGGGCAGCGCATGCACCCGCGCTATTTCCAGGTGGGCGGTGTGATTGAGGACATCCCGCCGGGCTGGGTTGAGAAGTGCCGCGAGTTCATCAAGCGCATGCCCTCGCGCATCGAGCAGTACGAGGCCGTGCTCGACAAGAACGAGATCTTCCTGCAGCGCACGCGCAACGTCGGCATCGTCCCGACCGAGCGGCTGCTGGCGCTCGGCGTCACCGGGCCGCTGCTGCGCGCTTCCGGTCACTCCTGGGACCTGCGCAAGGCCGACCCCTACTCGGGCTATGAGAAGTTCGACTTCAAGGTGCCGGTCGGCAGCGTGGGCGACCACTACGACCGCTACCGCGTGCGCATCGCCGAGATGCGCGAGTCGCTGAAGATCATCGAGCAGGCGCTCGACGGCCTGCCCGAGGGCCCGTACATCACCGAGAACCGCAAGATCGCCCTCCCGCCGCGGCACGAGCTGGCCACGAGCATGGAGGCGCTGATCCACCACTTCAAGCTCGTCACCGAGGGCTTCCGCGTGCCACCCGGCGAGGCCTACTCGGCGGTCGAGTCGCCGCGCGGCGAGCTCGGCTGCTTCGTCCTCGCCGACGGCTCCTCGAAGCCCGCGCGCGTGCACATGCGCGACCCCTCTTTCGTCAACCTGCAGTCGCTGAAGGACATGTCGGAGGGAACGCTCATCGCCGACCTGATCGCCTCCGTCGCGATGCTGGATCCGATCTTGGGGGGGATCGATCGGTGACTGATAGGCCAGAGGCCAGAGGCCAGAGCCCGGAGACGACTGGTCAGACCCCTGGCGTGGCTACCGGCTGGGATGCTCCCGCCGATCTCGCCAAGGATCCGGCGACCATTCCCGATCTCTCGTCCCTTGATGTCCCGCCGGAGCTCGAGCGTGAGATCCGCGACCACATGGCCAAGTATCCGGAGCGCCGCTCGGCGGCGCTGCCGGCGCTCGAGGCCGCGCAGCGCGTATACGGCTGGTGCTCCCCCGAGGCGATCGAGCAGGTGGCCGCGGTGATGCAGGTCACGCCCGCTTACCTGTCCTCGATCACGACCTTCTACGACATGCTCAACACCGAGCCGCTCGGCCGCCACCAGGTGTACGTGTGCACGAGCGTGGCCTGCAACCTGCGCAACGCCCAGGCGCTGCTCGAGGCGCTGCAGGAGGCGGGCGACGACTTCGAGGACGCGAACATCCGCGGCTTCGAGTGCCTGGGCGCCTGCGACATGGCGCCGATGGCGTCGATCGACAACCGCTATGTCGGCCCGATCGACCCGAGCGAGGCGCCCGAGGTGATCGCCGCGCTGAAGGAGGGCCGCCAGCCCCTGCCGGGCCGCGGCCTCAGCGACGAGGGCTTCAGGCTGCCCTGGGACAAGGACGGCGCGAATGGCTGAGACGCGGGTGCTGCTCGACGGGATCGACGAGCCGGGCCTCCACACGATCGACGTCTACGAGCGCACCGGCGGCTACAGCGCGATGCGCAAGGCCCTCACGGAGATGGAGCCCGAGGCGATCGTCGAGGAGCTCAAGGCCTCCGGCCTGCGCGGGCGCGGCGGCGCGGGCTTCTCGATGGGCATGAAGGCGAGCTTCATGCCCAAGGGGCAGATGGACAAGTACCTCTGCTGCAACGCCGACGAGTCCGAGCCGGGCACCTTCAAGGACCGGCTGCTCATGTCGAAGAACCCCCACCGGCTCGTGGAGGGCATCATCATCGCCGCGGTCGCGGCGGGCGCGAACAAGGCGTTCATCTACATCCGCGGCGAGTACGCCTTCGTGGCGGACATCCTCGACGCCGCCGTGGACGAGGCCTTCGCCAAGGGCTATCTGGGCGAGGACATCCTCGGCACCGGGAACAACGTCGACCTCGTGGTGCACCGCGGCGCGGGCGCCTACATCTGCGGCGAGGAGACCGGCCTGCTCGACTCGCTCGAGGGCAAGCGCGGCAACCC
This sequence comes from Thermoleophilaceae bacterium, assembly GCA_036494715.1. Taxonomy (GTDB): domain Bacteria; phylum Actinomycetota; class Thermoleophilia; order Solirubrobacterales; family Thermoleophilaceae; genus JAICJR01. The sequence goes on along the minus strand of DASXNY010000045.1, from coordinate 16,460 downwards.
GCGCCTCAAGCCGCCGTTCCCCGCCAACCAGGGCCTCTACCAGGGGCCGACGCTGATCAACAACGTCGAGACGCTCTTCAACGTGCCGATGGTGATCTCGAAGGGTGCCGCATGGTTCAAGCAGCACGGCACCGACCAGTCGGCGGGCACGAAGCTCGTGTCGGTGTCCGGCAACGTGCAGCGGCCAGGCAACTACGAGATCGAGCTCGGCATCCCGGCGCGCGAGATCATCTTCGACCTGGCCGGCGGGCCGCCGCCGGGGCGCAAGGTCAAGTTCTGGTTCCCGGGCGGATCGTCGGCGCCGGTGCTGCTCGAGGAGGACCTCGACCGGCCCTACTCGTTCGAGTCGATGGCGGAGGCGGGCTCGATGCTCGGCTCCGGCGCGATCATCGTGGTGGACGACACCGTGCCCGTCGTATCGGTCGCCCTGCGGCTCGCGGAGTTCTACCGGCACGAGTCGTGCGGCAAGTGCGTGCCGTGCCGGGAGGGCACCAACTGGACCGTGAAGATGCTCGAGCGCATCGACACGGGCGAGGCCACGCCGATGGACCTCGACATCATGGCCAACGTCCAGACCAACATCATCGGCAACTGCCTCTGCGTGCTCGGCGACTCGATGGCGATGCCCGTGGGCTCGATGATCCAGAAGTTCCGTGGCGAGTTCGAGGAGCACATCGAGCGCGCCCGCGAGGCGGCCGACCGGCTGAGCATCGAGCTGGGCGTGGCTGCGCCGGCGGCGGACCAGGCAGCGTAGGAACCGAGCGATGCCAAGGCCAGAGCCCAAGCTGATCACGTTCGAGATCGACGGCCGCGAGGTGCAGGCGGCGGAGGGCACGATGCTCGTGGACGCCGCCAAGCAGGGCGACGTCGAGATCCCCTACTTCTGTTACGAGGCCAAGCTCGGCCAGCCGGTGGGCGCGTGCCGCATGTGCCTCGTCGAGATCGAGGGCATGCCCAAGCTCCAGACGAGCTGCTCCACGGCCGTCAAGGAGGGCATGGTCGTGATCACCACCTCCGATCGCGTGAAGGAGGCGCAGAACGCGATCGTCGAGTTCCTGCTCGTGAACCATCCGCTCGACTGCCCGGTGTGCGACAAGGGCGGCGAGTGCCCGCTGCAGGACATCTCGTATGGCTGGGGCCCTGGCCGCTCGCGCTTCATCGAGCCCAAGCGCCACTTCGAGAAGCCGCTCGAGATCTCGCCGCTCGTGGCGATCGACCGCGAGCGCTGCATCCTCTGCTACCGCTGCGTGCGCTTCTCCCAGGAGATCGCCGAGGACTACCAGCTCGTGTTCCTCGAGCGCGGCGACCACACCTTCGTCGGCACCCACGACGGCCACCCCTACGTGGCGCCGTTCAGCGGCAACATCATCGAGCTCTGCCCCGTCGGGGCGCTCACCTCCACCGCCTACCGCTTCCGTGCGCGGCCGTGGGACATCGAGGACGCGGGCTCGGTCTGCCTGCTGTGCCCGTCGCAGTGCAACGTCAAGTTCACCACGCGCGACGACACAAAGGTCATGCGCGTCCTCGCGCGCGACCACAAGGAGGTCGACGACGGCTGGCTGTGCGACAAGGGCCGCTTCGGCTACCAGGCCATCCACGCGCCCGCGCGGATCACCGAGCCGATGGTGCGCGACGGCGGCGCGCTGCGCGCAGTGTCGTGGGAACGCGCACTGTCCAGCGCGGCCGGCGCGCTCGGGCGCGGCGGCGCGAAGACGGCGGCGATCGTCGGCGGCGAGGCCACCAACGAGGAGGGCTTCCTGATCCAGCGGCTGCTGCGCGACGCGCTCGGCTCGCCGCACATCGACTCGCGCTCGAACGGCATGCTCGACCCCGAGCAGGCCCGCGCGCTCGCCCGCCCCGACTTCACGGCGACGGTCCCGGACATCGACTACGCCGAGTCGATCGTCGTGCTCGACACGAGCCTCGTGGACGAGGCGCCGATCCTCGACCTGCGCGTGCGCAAGGCCGTGCGCCGCAACCACGCCAAGCTCCTGGTGGCCACGAGCCGGCCGGGCACGCTCGACCCGAACGCCGCGTCCGTGCTCCGCTTCGCACCGGGCGCCGCCGAGGCCGCGCTGGGCGGGCTGGCCGCCGCTCTGGCGGGCGGCCCCGACGCCGACCTCGACGACCTGGCCCGCCGCGGCGGCAGCAGCGCCGAGGCGCTGCGCGAGGCGGCCGGGGTGCTGTCGGGCAGCGGGCCGACCGTGATCCTCTGGGGCGAGCGGCTGTCGCACGGCGAGCGCGGCTCGCACGCCATCGCGGCGCTGCTCGCGGTCGCGCGCCGCTGCGGCATCGACACCACCGCCGAGGCCGGCCTGATCGAGGTGCCCGCCGACACCAACTCGCGCGGCCTGCGCGAGCTCGGCTGCCTGCCCAACCTCGGCCCGGGGCTGACCGCGCTCGACGAGCTGGGCACCAGCGCCGCGCACGTGCCCGCCGCAGTCGAGAGCGGCGACATCAACACCCTGCTGCTCTTCCAGGCCGACCCGCTGCGCACCCACCCCGACCCCGAGGCGTGGGAGCAGGCGCTCGACTCGGCCACCAGCGTGATCGCCTTCGCCGACTTCGTCACCCCGGCGCTCGAGGAGCACGCCGACGTGGTCTTCCCGGCCGAGTCCTACGCCGAGAAGGACGGCACGGTCACGCATCCCGACGGCCGCCTCCAGCGGGTGCGCCAGGCGATCGCCCACCCGGGCGAGATCCGCTCCGGCTGGGCGGTGCTGGCCGAGCTCTCGGCGCGCGCCGGCCGGCCCCTGCCGGTGCCCACGATGCCCGGCATCTTCAACGAGCTCGCTCAGGTGGTGCCCTTCTACGCCAACCTCACGCTCGAGGAGATCGGCGGCCGCGGCGTGCGCTGGCAGGAGCGCGAGCAGGCCGCCGCGCTCGAGGCCGTGCCGCTGCCCGACACGCAGCTCGAGACCCCGCCCAAGCTGCCCTCGGCCGGGCTGCGCCTCGGCACCGCGCCCTCGCTTTGGTCCGGCCGCGAGACCCAGCACGCCACCGTGCTGCGCTTCCTGGCGCCCGAGCAGACCCTCGAGATCTCGCTCGAGGACGCCACGCGCCTCGGCGTCTCGAGCGGCGACCTGGTGAGCGTGTCCGTCGACGGCCGCAGCGTCCACGCCCGCGCGCGCGTTCACGATCCGGTGCCGCCGGGCAGCGTCTTCCTGGTGGAGGGCACCGAGACCGATAACGCCACGGCGCTGATGAACGGGCTCCCGCGCACGGTGGAGGTGGCCAAGGCGTGACCCTTCCGCTGGCCGACGTCAACTACGTCGAGGGCACGCTCGTGATGATCGCCAAGTCGCTGATCATCTTCCTGTTCGTGCTCCAGGTGGTGCCGCTGATCCTGCTGCTCGAGCGCAAGCTGCTCGGCCGCTTCCAGTCGCGCATCGGACCGAACCGCGTCGGGCCGTTCGGGCTGCTGCAGCCACTCGCGGACGTGCTCAAGCTGCTGTCCAAGGAGAACTCGGTGCCGAACACCGCGGTGCCGTGGATGATGGCCATCGCGCCGGTGATCTCGATCTTCACCGCCGTCGTCACGCTGGCGATCATCCCGTTCGGGCCGAACGGCGCCTGGGGCGGCAACTTCGGGCTCTACGGCATCGACGTCCCGATCGGCATCCTCTTCTACTTCGCGTTCGGGGCGCTCGCCTTCTACGCGCTCATGCTCGGCGGCTGGGCTTCCGGCTCGAAGTACTCGTTCCTCGGCGCAATGCGCTCCGCCGCGCAGCTCATCTCGTACGAGATCGCGCTCGGCCTGTCGCTCCTCGGCGTGGTGATCCAGGCGCAGTCGATGTCGCTCACGCAGATCGTGAGCGCGCAGCACAACCTCTGGTACATCGTTCCTCAGTTCGTCGGCTTCTGCATCTTCCTGGTGGCCGGCTTCGCCGAGACCAACCGCCCGCCGTTTGACCTCGCCGAGGGCGACTCCGAGATCGTCGGCGGCTTCAACACCGAGTTCGGCGGCATGCGCTTCGGCTCGTTCTTCATGGCCGAGTACATCAACATGATCGTGATCGCCGGCATCGCCACGGCCACCTTCCTCGGCGGCTGGCACGGGCCGGGGCCCGCCGGGCTCGACCCGCTCTGGACGATCCTCAAGATGCTGCTGTTCATCGTGCTGTTCATCTGGGTGCGCGCCACCCTGCCGCGGCTCCGCTACGACCAGCTGATGTCCTTCGGCTGGAAGGTGCTGCTGCCGCTCGCAACGCTCAATGTCCTCGTCACGGCGGTCCTCGTCTCCACCACATGACTCCATACGACCCCACAGCAGACGTCATCGAAGTCGGCCGCGGGCCCAACCCGGGCGGCCCCGGATCGATCTATCGCGTGTTCGGCGAGACCCTGCGCGGCCTCAAGACGACGCTCGGCCGCGTGGTCGAGGGACCGGTGACGCTCGAATACCCCGAGCAGAAGACGCCGGTGTATCCGCGTTTCCGCGGCCGTCACAAACTCCACAAGTTCGAGGACTCGGGGCTCGAGAAGTGCGTGGGCTGCTCGCTCTGCGCGGCGGCCTGCCCGGCCGAGTGCATCCGCGTCGTGGCCGCCGAGAACACGCCCGAGCACCAGGTGTCGGCAGGCGAGCGCTACGCCGCGGTCTACGAGATCAACATGACGCGCTGCATCTTCTGCGGCTACTGCGAGGTGGCCTGCCCGTTCGACGCGATCACGATGGGCAACGACTACGAGCTCGCGGACTACACGCGCTCTGACCTGATCTTCACGAAGGAGATGCTGCTCGCGGACCCGATCGAGAAGACGCCCCTCCGGAGGGAGGGCGAGTGATCTTCGAGGACATCGTCTTCTTCATCGCGGCGATCGGCGCGCTGGCCGGGGCGGTGGGGGTCGTCGCGCTGCGCAATCCCTTCTACAGCGTGCTGTCGCTCGTCGCGCACCTGTTCTTCCTCGCAGTCCTGTTCCTGCTGCTGCGCGCGCAGTTCCTGGCCGCCGCCCAGCTGATCGTCTACGCGGGCGCGGTGATGGTGCTCTACGTGTTCGTGGTCGCCTACATCGGCGGCGCCGAGGAGCCGCTCGGCCAGGACATCCCGGGCATCAAGCCGGTCGGCATCCTGTTCGCCGTCTGCCTCTTGGCCGAGCTCTGCATCGCCGTGATCGGCTCGGGCCTCAAGGCGCTCGACTCCCACGGCGCGCACATCGGCAACAACTTCGGCGGACCGAGCCAGATCGGCTCGCTGCTCCTCAACCAGTTCCTGATCCCATTCGAGGCCGCCTCCTACCTGCTGCTGATCGCGGCGGTGGGAGCGCTCGTGCTGGCGCGCAAGCGGCGCGGCCTCGAGGAGCTGCCAGGCGAGGGCGGGAGCCCGGCGTGAACATCACCTGGTACCTCGTCCTCTCGGCCTTCCTGTTCACGATCGGGGCGGCCGGCGTGCTCACGCGCCGCAACCCGCTCGTAATCCTGCTCTGCCTCGAGCTGATGCTCAATGCCGGCAACCTCGCGCTGATCGCCTTCTCGCGCATGTGGGGCAACGGCGACGGCCAGATCTTCGCCCTCGTGGTGATGGTCGTGGCCGCCTGCGAGGTCGTGGTGGGCCTCGGGATCATCGTCGGCATCTTCCGCCGCCGGATCCCCGAGGACGTCGATGCCCTCTCGGAGCTCCGAGGGTGAGCGCCACAGCCTGGGCATGGCTCGTGCTGGCGTTCCCGCTGGCGGGGACGATCGTGATCTCGCTCGGCTGGCGCGCGCTGCCCGGCCGGCTTCCCGGCTGGATCGCGTCGGGGATGATCCTCGGCTCGTTCGCCTGCGCGATCGCCGCCACGGTCAAGATGGAGGACGTCGCGCCACACGCGCGGCACGCCTCGTCGACGCTGTTCGACTACGCCCACAGCACCGGCCTCAACATCGGGCTGAGCATCTACGTCGATCCGCTGTCGCTGTTCATGGCGCTCGTGGTCAGCGGCGTCTCGTTCCTGATCCACGTCTACTCGGTCTCGTACATGACGTCGGACAAGGGCTTCAGCCGCTACTTCGCCTACCTCAACTTCTTTGTCTTCTCGATGCTGCTGCTGGTCCTCGCCGGCAACATCATCATCCTCATCGTCGGCTGGGCGTTCGTCGGCGCGGCGTCGTATCTGCTGATCTCGTTCTGGTACCGCCGCACCACCGCCACGGCGGCCGGCATCAAGGCGTTCGTGATGAACGTGATCGGCGACGTGGCCCTCGTGATCGCCGCCTTCCTGCTCTGGAAGAACACGGGCCACCACGTGAGCTACACGGGCATCTTCGCCGGCTCGAAGACGCACTTCACGCACGACCAGGGGACGCTCGTAGCGGCCTGCCTGCTGCTCACGGTCGGCGCCTTCGCCAAGTCCGCCCAGCTACCGCTCCACACCTGGTTGCCGGACGCGATGGAAGGCCCCACGCCGGTCAGCGCGCTGATCCACGCGGCCACGATGGTCACGGCGGGCGTCTACCTGATCGCGCGCTTCCACCCGCTGTATGAACAGGCGCCCACGGCGGCCAACATCACGGCGGGGATCGCCGCGGCCACGCTGTTCTTCGCCGCCACCTGCGCGCTGGCGGTCACCGACCTCAAGCGGATCATCGCCTACTCGACGATGTCGCAGATCGGCTACATGATGGTCGGCGTCTCCACCGGCGGCTACGACGGCGGCCTCTTCCACCTCATGACGCACGCCTTCTTCAAGGCGCTCCTCTTCATGGGCGCGGGCTCGGTGATCGGCGCGATGGCCGGCCTCCAGGACGTCAACCGCATGGGCGGCTTCCGCAAGTCGATGCGCTTCACCTACATCACGTTCCTCATCGGAGCGCTAACGCTGGCCGGCATGGTGCCGTTCTCGGGCTGGTTCTCGAAGGACGAGATCCTCGGCTTCGACGTGCACCGGGGCGGCTTCGACCTGGTCCTCGCGATCGTCGGGTTCGCCGGAGCGCTGCTCACCGCCTTCTACTCGTTCCGGATGGTGTTCAGGGTGTTCCACGGCGATGCCGTGCCGGAGGCGCAGTCGCTCGAGCGCGGCGAGCTCTTCCACGGCGAGCACGTGAACCCGATGACCGGCGAGCACGAGGACACTGACGTCGGCTTCCCGGGCGCCGAGCACCACATCGCCGAGCGCGAGCCGCCGATGAAGTTCGCGATGGGAACCCTCGCGCTGCTGTCGGTGATCGGCGGCATCGTCGCGATCCCCGGGGTGACGCACTGGCTGCAGCACTTCCTCGAGCCCACCTTCGCGGACTCGAAGTACATAAACGCCGAGCCGAGCACGGGCGCCGACTGGACCGGCCTGGTCGTGGGTGCGGGCATCGCACTCGCCGGGATCACCACGGCGTATGTGTGCTACATCCGGCGCCCGGGCCTGACCGCGGAGATCATCAAGCGCGTCCCGTTCCTGCATCGCCTGTTCGTCAACCGCTGGTACTTCGACGAGCTCTACGACGCGCTCTTCGTCCGCCCCACCGCCACGCTCGGCCGCTTCGGCCGCTACGTGATCGAGAGCGCGTTCGTGCAGGGCACGCTGGTCGGTGGCGCCGTCCGGATCGTCGGTGCCGGCACGACGCTCGCGCGCACCGTGCAATCCGGCTACCTGCGCGGCTATGCGCTCGTGATGATCCTCGGCTTCGGCGGCCTCGCCCTCTACTTCCTGCTGCAGGCCACGTGAGATGACCGTCTACCTCTCGATCATCCTCTTCCTCCCCGCCATCGCGGGCGCGCTGGCGCTGTTCGCGCCGCGCCGCGCCGCGGGCTGGACGCTCGTGGCCGGCTGCGTGCTCACGCTCGCTTACGCGATCGTGATGCTGGCGCGCTTCAAGACGGGCGGCGGAATGCAGTTCGTCACCGACGACAACTGGATCTCGGAGCTCGGCATCCGCTACTCGCTGGGCGTCGACGGGCTCAACCTGTTCCTGGTCGTGCTCACCGCGCTGCTGTGGGTGCCCGCGGCGATCGCGGCGGCGCTGCGCGACTGGGGCCGCAGCCCGCACCTGTTCGCGTTCTTCATGGGCGTCGGCGAGACCGCGGTGCTCGGCGCGTTCATGGCGCAGGACCTGGCGCTATTCGTCGTCTTCTTCGACCTGATGCTCGTGCCGTTCTACTTCCTCGTCGGCATGTGGGGCGGCGAGGAGCGCGTGTACGCCACCACCAAGCTCGTGATCTACACGCTGGTGGGGTCGCTGCTGATGCTCGCGGGCGCGGTGGCGCTCGGCGTGATGTCGACGCCCGCCGGCGGCCACATCACATTCTCGCTCGCCACGCTGGCGCAGCATCCGCTCTCGTCCGGCTCCCAGTACTGGATCTTCCTGTTGTTCGCGGCCGCGTTCCTCGTCAAGGCACCCGCCTTCGCTGCACGGCTGGATGCCCGACGCCTACCGGCAGGCGCCGCTGCCGGTGATCCTCGTGTTCTCGGCGGTCGTGTCGAAGGTCGGCGTGTACGGCTTCCTGCGCATCGTGCTGCCGCTCCTGCCGCAGGCCTCGGTGCACTTCCAGGAACTCATGCTCGCGGTGGCTGTGGTGTCGATCCTCTACGGCTCGGTGCTCGCCTTCTCGCAGGACGAGGCGCGGCTCGTGCTCGGTTACTCGTCGATCGCGCAGCTCGGCTTCATCCTGCTCGGAATCTTCTCGCTCGACCCGAAGGGCGGTCAGGGCGCGGTCATGCAGATGGTCAACCACGGCCTCGTGGTCGCGCCGCTGTTCCTGATCATCGGCTACCTGGCGATCCGCGCGCAGGGCCGCGAGTCGCTCGACTGGATGGGCGGCATGGCGTTCCGCGCGCCCGTGCTCGCCGCGGTGTTCCTGATCGTCGCGTTCGCCACGCTCGCGATGCCGGGCTCCGCGAACTTCGTCGGCGAGCTCTACATCCTGTTCGGCACCTTCCAGTCGAAGCTCGTCTACGGGCTGGTGGCGAGCGTGGGCGTGGTGCTGGCGGCCGTCTACATGATCCGCTTCTACCAGCGCGCGATGCACAATCCGGTGGGGCCGCACGTCGAGTCGCGCGACCTGGCGCTCGGACCGGAGCTGAGCGTGATCGCGCCGCTCGTCCTCATCATCCTCGCGCTCGGCGTCTACCCGAACTTCCTGCTGCACCGGATCAACGCCTTCGCGCCGATCCAGGAGAAGGTCACACAGGTGGCACTGAACAAGTGACCACGCTCCAGCTGATAGCCGCCGTCAAGGCCCCGGTGATCGACTACAAGGGGATCTCGCCGCTGTTCGCGATCGCGGGCGGCGCGGTGATCGTGCTGCTCGTGGCGCTCTTCCGCGGGCGCTTCGTGCAGCGCTTCCTGGTCCCGCTGCTCACGGTCGGCGCGCTCGGGGCCGCGATCGGCCTGACGATCTGGAACTGGCACACGGGCGACAGCCGCCCGATCGTCGAGGGCGCGCTCGCGATCGACCCGCTGGCGCTCGGGCTGTCGCTGCTCCTGTATATCTCGGGCCTCGCCACGGTGGCCTTTGCCTGGCGCTCGGTGGCGCTGCGCGAGTCGGGTACGGGTGAGTTCTTCGCGCTCATGCTGGGCTCGATCGCCGGCATGAACGTCCTCGCCTCGGCCGAGAACCTGGTCACGCTGTTCGTCGGCATCGAGCTGCTCTCGATCCCGCTGTACGTGCTCTGCGCCAGCGAGGTCAGGCGCGCGACGTCGCTCGAAGCCGGCCTCAAGTACCTCGTGATCGGCTCGGTGGGCTCGGCAACGCTGCTCTACGGGCTGGCCTTCATCTACGGCGCCACGGGCCACACCGGCTTCGCGGAGATCTCGAACGCGATCGGCAGCGGCGTCAGCGTCACCGACCCGCTGCTCCTCACCGGCATCGCGCTGACCGCCGCGGGCCTGGCGTTCAAGGCGTCGGTGGCGCCGTTCCACGCCTGGACGCCAGACGTCTACGAAGGTGCGCCCACACCGGTCACGGCGTTCATGGCGGTGGCCACGAAGACGGCGGCGTTCGCGATCATCCTGCGCCTCTTCGACGAGGCGCTCATCAGCGCGCAGATCCAGTGGGGCCCGGCGCTCGCCGCGCTCGCGGTGATCACGATCTTCGTCGGCAACGTCGGCGCGATCGCGCAGAGCTCGCTCAAGCGGATGCTCGCGTGGTCGGGCGTCGCGCAGGCGGGCTACATGCTCGCCGGCGTGGTCGTCGGCACCCAGCTCGGCCTCCAGGCGACCGTCTTCTACCTCGCGATCTACCTGTTGATGAACATGGCCGCGTTCGGCGTGGTGATCGCGCGGGAGCGCGTGTCAGAGCACGGCGACGATCTCAAGGCGCTCGAGGGGCTCGGCAGCGCGAGCCCGCTCTTGGCCTGGCCGATGACGATCGCGATGCTGTCGCTGGCGGGCTTCCCCGTCACCGCCGGCTTCATCGGAAAGTTCTATTTGATCTCTGCCACCGTCGACGGCAACTGGGCCTGGCTCGGCGTGATCATCGTGGTCGGCTCGATGATCTCGCTCGTCTACTACCTGCGCGTGATCGCGGTGATGTGGATGAGCCCGCTGAAGATCGAGCTGCCGGGGCTGCCGAAGCGGCGCGAGGTGCACCCGGTGGCCGGCTGGTCGCCCGAGGCGGACCCGAAGGCGCAGCCCGAGGTCCTCCTCGTCACGCTGCTGATGGCCGCCGCCACGATCTTCTTCGGCATCGTGCCCTCGCCGCTGTTCCACCTGGCCCACGACGTGGGCACATCGATCAGCGCGCTGTTCTCGGGATAAGCTGATACGCCGACATGGCCGCCGTGAAGCTCCATCGCTGCCGGATCACGTGGGTCAAGGGCCCGCACCCGTGCTGGCACGTGCAGAAGGCCCTGAACGACGCCGGGGTCGACTACGAGCTGGTCAAGCACCCCGCGCTGCGCGGCAACCGCAAGGACTTCGAGCAGCAGACCGGGCAAAAGGTGCTGCCGGCGATCGAGTTCGAGAACGGGCAGATCGTCCGCGAGGAGTCGCGCGAGCTCGCCAAACGGATCCGCGAGGGCCGGCTCGACGAGCTCAACACGCCGCCGGCGTCGTAAGCGCCGCACCTGGCTTCCGGGCTGTGCCACCACCCTCGCCCTGCGTGCAGCTCGGCCCGGCGCCGCAGCCCTCGCGCTGTCCGTTAGCAATAAGGGGGTCGGCCTCGGCGTTTGTGGGTGATTCGTTGATCGTCTGAACGGTTGTGGGGCTATAGGCCCCCAAATGCTTCATTCATCGATCGCTGAACCATTTACCCCGCTATAGCAGGGCAACCGTTCAGTCATCCAAATCGCCCGGAATTCGCCGCCCGCTCCCGGCCGATCCTCATTGCTATTCCAGCTCCGCGACGTAAGCGCGGCAACCGAACGGAACGCCGCCGAACCGCGCCCACCGCACGATGGTCGCTCGCTCCGCCTCCACGACCTACCTAGCTGCCGGGCTTGGCCACGACATCACCCAGCGACGGGGGCTGCTTGAGCAGCCCGAAGCGCTGCATCAGCGTTCCGTAGAGCCGCAGCGACGACATGTCCACCTGCCCGTTCCACTGCGGCAGCGTCATGTCGTTGGCGAGCTTCTCCGGCACGTTGCCCTTCGACGCGAGCAGCGCGCGCAGCTCGTCCGGGTGCTGCGCCACGTAGGCGCCGGTCTCGCGCAGCGCCGCGGTGAAGCGCTGGATCACGCTCGGGTTCTCCGAGATGTACTTCTTCGAGGCGAGGTAGGAGCCGACCTCGAGGCCCGGCTTGGTCTGCACATACGGGCGGGCGACGAGCCTGTTGCCCCCCTGGAGCGCGCCCGTCAGGAACGGCTCGATCGGCGTGATCGCGTCGACGCGGTGGGAGCTCAGCGCCGCCTGCATGTCGGGCAGCTCGACCTCGGTGAACTTGAGCTTGGAAACGTCCACGCCCTGCTTGGCAAGTGCGGCCTTGTCGGTCACGTCGTTGACGTTGTTGAGCGTGTTGATCGCGATCGTCTTGCCCTCGAGCTGCTTGGCCGAATGGATCGGGCTGTCGCCGCGGACGACGATGCCCACGAAGTCCTTATGCGTAGTGTCGGGGGCGGAGGTGCCGGGAGCGATCACCTGGAGCGGCAGTCCCTTGGAGGTGGCGAGCAGGGTCGAGACGAGGTTGCTGCCGCCGATCTGCACCTTGCCGGACAGCACCGCCGGGATGATCGCCGCGCCGCCCTGGGCCGGAACGACCTTGACGGTGAGCCCGCGCTTCCTGAAGAAGCCCTTCTGGACGCCGAAGGAGAGGAAGCCCGACGGCACGCCGGCGATGTCCTGCACGGTGAGGGTGGCCGGCCCGGTGCCCACCGAGCCGCCTCCGCTGCCGCCGCAGCCCACCACCGCCACCAGTGCCGCAACCGCGACGGTAAGAGCTGCAATGCGTTTCATGGCTATACCTCCACTCCCAGCACACGCCGGGCGTTGTCCTCGATGAGCTTCTTCATGTCGCCATCGGGGAGCTCGAGGGACTCCAGGTTGGCGATCGTCTCGCGGATGTAGAGCGGGCCCTTCTCCGGATCGAACGGCGAGTCCGAGGCGAACAGCATCTGGTCCGGGCCGAAGAACTCGAGCGCGCAGCGGATCGCGGGCGCGGCGCCGAACATCGCGGTGTCGGCGTAGAAGCGCTTGAAGTAGTCGAGCGGGCGGCCCTCGAGGTCGTGCGCCACGTCCTCTGCCTCGTCCGGCGGCGTGCGCGCGCCGAGCTGGTCCCAGCCGTGTCCCACGCGGCCGGCGAAGTGCGGCGTCATGCCGCCGCCGTGGTGGGTGAGGATCTTGATGCCCGGCAGGCGGTCGAACAGCCCGGCGAACACGAGTCGCGCCATGAACACGGCCGTGTCGTAGGGCCAGCCGTAGGTCCACCAGATCTCGTACTTCGAGCGCGCCTCGCCGGGATAGTCGGCGAACTGCGCGTTGCGGCTCGGGTGCACCCAGATCGTGCGGTCGAGCCGGGCCATCGCGTCGAAGAAGGGGATGAAGCGGTCGTCGTCCCAGGGCAGCCCGCCGACGCTCGTGTAGACCTGTACGCCCAGCGCGCCGAGCTCCGTGCAGGCGCGCTCAGCCTCGGCGATGGCGGCGTCTACGTCGTTCAGCGGCAGCCCGGCGACGAAGCCGCAGAAGCGTTCCTGCTCGCGCACCAGCTCGGCGAAGCCGTCGTTGGCGATCCGCGCCAGCTCGATCGACAGCTCCGGCTCGCCCACATCCTCGAGCGGCGGCGCCGGCAGGCTGATGATCTGGCGGTAGTCGTCGCCGAATTCCTCGAGCTGCTCGAGACGCAGGTCGAGGTCGGTCAGCACCGGAATCCCGGCGATGCGCTGGCGGATGTTGCGCGCGGCGGGCGTCTCCCCCAGGCCGCTCAGCCGCGCCGCGTAGTCGGCGGGCATGAAGTGGGTGAAAGAGTCGATGTACACGGGCTAGGCGGCGGTCTGCTGCGGCTGGCGCTCCTCGGCCACCGTGCCTTTGATCAGCCGGTAGACGTGCGCGCGCAGGCGCGCGAACTCGGGCAGCTCCTTGGTGTCGACCTGGTCGCGCGGGCGCGGCAGCGGCACGTCGACGATCTCGGTGACGGAGGTTGGCGACGACGTGAGCACGACGATGCGGTCGCTGAGGTAGACGGCCTCGTCGATGTCATGGGTGACGAATAGGACGGTGACGCCATAGCGGTGGCGCACCTCGAGCACGAGGTCCTCGAGGTCGCCGCGCGTCTGGGCGTCCACCGAGGCGAACGGCTCGTCCATCAGCAGGATCTCGGGCTGGTAGGCGAGCGCGCGTGCGATCGCCACCCGCTGCTGCATGCCGCCCGACAGCTCCCACGGGTAGGAGTCGATGAAGCGCTTGAGGCCGACGGAGTCGATCGCCTCGTCGCAGAGCTCGCGCGCCTTGCCCTTGTCGACCTTGTGCCGGAGCGGCAGCTCCACGTTCTGGCGGACCGTGAGCCACGGGAACAGCGAGCGGCTGTACTCCTGGAACACGAGCGCCATCTTGTCCGGCGGCCCGTCGACCGTCTGCTCGCGCAGCCGCACGTCGCCGGAGCTCGGGGCGAGCAGCCCGGAGATGCACTTGAGCAGCGTCGTCTTGCCGCAGCCGGACGGCCCGACCACGCAGACGAACTCGTTGTCCTCGACCTCGAAGCTGAGGTCGCCGATCGCCTCGACGGCACGCTCGCCGTCGCCATAGACCTTCTTCAGGTGCTCGACTTGCAACATCGGCGTCTCCTCAGGTGAGTGCGCTGGCGCGCGCGCCCCGGTGCCAGCGAAGCACGCGCCGCTCGACGAGTAGGAACAGGAGGTTGAGCACGTAGCCGAGGATGCCGAGCAGCAGGATGCCGGACCACATCTCCGGGATGGCGAACGTGCGCTGGGACTGCAGTACGAAGTAGCCGATGCCGTTGGTGCTGGCCACCATCTCGCTGATGACCATCAGGATCAGCGACAGCGACAGGCTGGTGCGGAGGCCGGCGAAAATCTGCGGCGCGGCCGCCGGCAGCATCACGCGCAGGACTCGGTCACGCGTGCCGAGGCCGTAGACCTGGCTCGTGTCGAGCAGCGTCGGCTCGATCCCGGCGATGCCGTCCATCGTGTTGAGCAGCACCGGCCAGAGGCAGACGAAGGCGATGATGAAGATCTTCATCACGTTGCCCACCCCCAGCACGAGGATGCCGAACGGCAGGAGCGCGGGCGGCGGGATCGCGCGCAGGAACTGCACGATCGGGTCGGCCGCCTTGCGCAGCCAGGGCACGAGCGCGAGCAGCAGGCCGAGCGCGATCGCCACGGCGCAGGCGATCAGGTAGCCGAGGCCCAGCCGCACCAGGCTCGGCACGACATCGCTGCCGACGTGCGAGAAGAGCCAGGTGTCCTTGAAGGTGCTGAGGATCTTCGTGAGCGGCGGGAAGTAGTAGCTGCCGGCGTTGGCGGACCAGACGCCCCACAGGACGAGCAGCAGGATCGGCACGGTGATCTCGAGCGTCAGCGCGAGCGCGCGCATGCGTCGTGTCATGTGGCCGCCTTCCGGTAGCTCGGGTGCCAGTGGAGTGCCCGGCGCTCGAGCCGGACGAACACGGCGTTGATCAGCCACCCGAGCAGGCCCGTGGCGATGATCAGCCCGTACATGAGATCGGTGGCGCCGCCCTGGCGCGCGACGTTGATCTCGCGCCCGAGGCCAGGCGCGCCGATCACGAGCTCGGCCGTGACGACGAGGATCAGCGAGACGGCCGCGGAGATGCGCAGGCCGGTGGCCACGTAGGGCAGCGCGCTCGGCAGCGTGACGCGCCGCAGCCGCTCGAAGCGGCCGAAGCCGAACGAGCGCGCGGTGTCCATCGCCACCGGGTCGACGTCCTGCACGCCGTAGAGCGCCTGCATCAGGATCGGCCAGAAGGCGGCGTAGACGGCGAGGAAGACCTTGCTCTGGAGCCCGGTGCCGTAGACGAGCACGGCCAGCGGGATCAGCGCGACCGACGGGATCGGCCGCAGGAACTCGATCACCCCGCGCAGCGCGCGGTAGCTCAGCATGCTCGACCCGACCACGATGCCGATCGGGATTGCCAGCACGGCCGCGATGCCGAGACCGAGCGCCCAGCCCTCCATGGTGTCGCCCACCGCGCTCCAGAAGCTCTGCTCCCCGAGCTGGTCCCACAGCGCGCGGAACATCTGGCTCACGGGCGGGAAGTAGTGGCTGTCGATCAGCCCACTGCGCGACACGAGCTCGAACAGCACGAGCACCGCCAGCACGCCCAGCCACGGCAACAGCCGGTCGGGCACACGCGGCCGCTGCCTGACGGCCGCACGCGGGATTGAGCGGGCTACGGTGGCCATCGGGTCAGCCGGCGGGCTTCCAGATGAGGCTGGGGATCGACGGCACGCTCTTCACGTAGCCGTACTTCTGGGCGAGCTGCGCGGTGCGCTGGATCGTCGGCTGGTTGAGCGACGAGCGCCACTGCGGCAGCTCCATGTGCTGCGCCGCGACGGACGGAATCTTCGTGTACGTGGGGACGATCTGGCGCACCTCGTCCGGGTGCGACTGCGCGTAGTTGAGCGACTTGTCCATCGCGCTCACGAAGCGCTTGATCACGTCCGGGTTCTTCTTGATGTAGGCCTTGCTCGCGAAGTAGGTGGCGATCGTCAGGTTGGGCGCGGTCTGCTCGTACGGCGTGGCGATCGCCTTCGCCCCGGCGGCCTTGGCCTGGCTCACGAACGGCTCGACCATCCACGCGGCGGGCACGCGCTTGCTCGACAGCGCCGCCGGCATGTCCGGGAACTCGACCTCGATGTACTTGACCTTCTTGTAGTTCACGCCCATCGAGGCGAGCGCGGTGTTGATGGTGAGCGGGCCGACGTTGTTGAGGTTGTTCACCGCAACGGTCTTGCCCTCGAGCTGCTTGGCCGAGTGGATCGGGCTGCCCTTGGGGACGAGCAGCGAGTCCCACGCCTTGCCGCGGCTGGCCGCCCCGAGCACGCCCTGGGAGATCATCTGGACGGGCAGGCCCTTGGAGGCGGCGATGATCAGCGAAGTGGTGTTGGAGAAGCCGATCTGGTCGCTCCCCGAGAGCACGGCGGG
>DASXNY010000044.1:0-44122 GCA_036494715.1 Thermoleophilaceae bacterium | reverse complement strand
CAAGTCGCTGGGGCGGCTGCGCTTCTCTATGGCTCCGGTCTTACGGATCCGCTCGTGGTCAAGGCGATCCTGCTCGACTCGACGACGCTGGGGCGGGCCACCCCGGCGTCGGCTATGAACACGCAAAGCACCTGGCTGCCGGATTGGGGGTGGGGGGAGCTCAACCTCGATGGGGCGTACCAGGAGCGGACCAACTTCCAGGCCGACAGCGTCGGCGCGCAGGACGTTCGCTTCTATCGGGCGACCGTCAACACCGGCGACCGCGCGACGCTCGTGTGGAACAGGCGCGTCGTCGGCGCCCCGAACCAGACGGCACCGCCTCAGGCCCTCACCCTCTCCAACCTCGACCTCTACGAGTACGCGAGCTCGGCCCAGACGCAGCAGGCGTCGAGCACCAGCCCGATCGACAACGTCGAGCAGGTTCGAGGCACGGGCTCCGGCACCGTGATCTACAAGGTGAAGAACGCGTCATCGACCGTCGACGGGCTCTCCGGCGAGCCGTTCGCGCTCGCGGCGAGGAATGGTCTGACGCCCCTCGCGGCGCCCAAGCCCACCGTCGCCCTGAGCGTCGACAAAGCGGCGGTGCACCAGGGCGACGCCGTGACGGTCACCGAAACCGTGCGCAACCTCTCGGCCGACATGTCCGGGGCAAGTGCGACGGCGAGCCTGACCCTGCCGGCGGGCGTGACGGTCACGTCGGGCGGCTCCACCACCTGGTCGCCAGGCGGCGGCACGCTCGCGACCGGCGCAACCGTCAGCCACCAGTGGACAATCAACGGCTCGGCCGACGGCAGCTACCACCTCGTGGCGAGCGCGCAGGACGCCGCCTACGGAGAGACGTTCAACTCGCCGCAAACCACGGCGACTCTCAACGTCGACTCCTCCCCTCCGCGGCCCGCCATCGCCTGCTCCCACTCGAGCGCCACGGACTCCAAGTTGGCAGTCTCGTGGAGTGCGAGCGACGCTTCGCCTGTCACGAGCTACGACGTGGACGCGTCGGCCGACGGCGCTGGCTACACGCCGTGGCTGAGCGCCACCGCCCAGACGGCGGCGACCTACAGCGGCCAGCCGGGTCACTCCTACGCGTTCCGCCTCCGCGCCCGCGACGAACTCGCGAACGTCTCCGAGTACGCCTCGTGCGGGGCGCTCACGGTCGGCTTCGCCCTCGTCCCGCCGGCACCGCCCACTCTGTCGCCTCCAGCGAAAGTCCTGCCTGCGCCCGCCCACCTGAAGCTCGCGAGCGTGCGCCGTCACAAGGGGCGGCTGTCCATCGACGGCCGTCTCGCGCAGGGCGCCACCGGCTGGGTCACGTGCACCTACAGCGCCCGTGGCCAGCGTGCGCTGCACACCCGCGCCCGCGTGCGCCGCGGCCGCTACCACCTCACCCTCCGGCTGCGGCGCAAACAAGTTCATCGCGGCCTGCTGAGGATCCACTACTCAGGCGACCACAGCTTCGCTCCACAGCGGATTTCGAAGCGGCTGAAGTAGCCGGGGCGCCGGCTACGGCAAACTCCCGCGCGTGACGGTACTCATCGGCACGCGTGGAAGCGCGCTCGCGCTCGCCCAGAGCGGGCTCGTCGCGGACGAGCTGACGAAGCACGGCGCGGACGTGGAGCTCGTCCCGATCACGACGACGGGCGACAAGGGCGCGGCGACCGAGGACAAGTCGCGCTTCGTCAAGGAGATCGAGGAGGCGCTGCTCTCCGGCGAGGTGGATCTGGCGGTGCACTCGGCCAAGGACGTGCCTGGCACCCTGCCCGACGGGCTCGCGATCGTCGGCGTCCCGGAACGAGCGGACCCGCGCGATGCCATCTGCGGAGCCAGCGGCCTCGGCGACCTCTCTGCGGGAGCGCGCGTCGGCACGAGCAGCCTGCGGCGCCAGGCCCAGCTGCTCGCCCTGCGCCCGGATCTCGACGTGGCCGAGCTGCGCGGCAACGTCGACACGCGCCTGCAGAAGCTTGCCGACGGCGCCTATGACGCGATCGTGCTCGCGGCCGCCGGGCTCGCCCGGCTCGACCGAGAGGGCGAGGGCATCCCAATTGACCTCACCCCCGCCGCCGGCCAGGGCTGCCTCGCGCTCGAGGCGCGCGTCGGCGACGGGGAGATCGCTGACCTCGCCGCCCTGCTGACACACCACGACTCGCTGGTGTGCCTCACGGCTGAGCGCGCGCTCGTGACCGAGCTCGACGCCACCTGCCGTACGCCGGTGGCGGCGTACGCGCGCTTCGAGCACGGCGCGCTCAGGATGGACGCGTTCGTGGGCCTGCCGAGCGGCAGCACCTGGATCCGCGACGAGCTGAGCAGCGATGCCGAGGACCCCGCGCACCTTGGACGCGAGCTCGCGCAGCGGCTCATTGCCGCGGGCGCGAAAGACGTGCTCGCGCAAGCTGAAAGTGCCGCCCGCTAGGGCGGCGGCCCAAGGCGGTGCTCGGGCCCGTCGCTACAGCTGGTCGAGACGGCGCTGCTGCACGCCGGTCATGTAATCACCGGCCGGGATAGCTTTCAAGCCGTGGCCGGCATCGTCTACCTCGTGGGCGCCGGCCCGGGAGATCCCGGGCTGATGACGCGCCGCTCGCTCGAGCTGATCGCGTCCGCCGAGGCGATCCTCCACGACCGCCTGATCCCGCCCGGTGCGCTCGACGGCGCGCGGCCGGACGCGGAGCTCGTGTACGTGGGCAAGCAACCGGGTGGTCACACGATGCGCCAGGACGAGATCAACGAGCTGCTCGTGCGCCTCGGCGGCGAGGGCAAGAGCGTCGTGCGGCTGAAGGGCGGCGACCCGTTCGTGTTCGGTCGCGGCGGCGAGGAGGCACAGGCGCTGCGCGACGCGGGCATCCCGTTCGAGGTGGTGCCCGGCGTAACCGCCGGCGTGGCGGTACCCGCCTACGCGGGCATTCCGGTGACGCACCGCGACGAGGCGTCGGCCGTGGCCTTCGTGACTGGGCACGAGGATCCCGAGAAGCCCGAGACCGCGCTCGACTGGCCGGCGCTGGCCGCGTTCCCCGGCACGCTCGTGCTCTACATGGGGATTGGCAACCTGGAAGGGATCGCCAGGCGCCTCAGCGAGGCAGGCCGCGCAAGCGACGAACCGGTAGCAGTAGTGGAGCGCGGCACCCTCCCTGGGCAGCGCACGGTAACCGGGACGCTGGCGGACATAGCCGCGCGCGTAAAGGAGGCAGGAATCCGCCCGCCGGCGATCACGCTCGTGGGACCGGTGGCGAAGCTGCGCGAACCGCTCGCCTGGCTCGAGCAGCGGCCGCTCTTCGGGCGCAGCGTGGTGGTGACGCGCGCGCGGGCGCAGGCGAGCGGCCTCGCGGCGCGCCTGGCCACGCTCGGCGCCCACGTGGTGGAGACGCCGGCGATCCGCATCGAGCCACGCCCGGTGAGCGGTGAGGTGCGCGCGGCGGCCGAGGCGATCGAGGAGTACGCGCTGGTGTGCGTGACGAGCCCGAACGGCGCGACGCTGCTGATGGATGCGCTGGCCGAGCTCGGCAAGGACGCGCGGGCGCTCGCGAACGCGACCGTGGCCGCGATCGGCCCGGGCACCGCCGCCGAGCTCGCCCGCCGCGGCATCCGCGCGGACGTGGTGCCCGAACGCTCCGTGGCGGAGGCCCTGGTGGAGGCGCTCGAACAGGTGGCGGTGGAGGGCCGGCGCGTGCTCGTGGCCCGCGCCGCCGAGGCGCGCGACCTGCTGCCGGACGCCCTACGCGAGCGCGGGGCCGAGGTGGACGTGGTAGCCCTCTACGACACCGTGGCCGAGCCGCTCTCCGACGGCCAGCTCGCCAACGCGGCGAGCGCGGACTACGTGACCTTCACGAGCAGCTCCACGGTGCGCTTCTTCGACGAGGCCGGCGGCCGGGTGGGCGACGGCACGCGCGTCGTGTCGATTGGGCCGGTGACGAGCGAGACCGCCCGCGAGCTCGGACTGACGGTGCATGTGGAGGCCGCTCGGCACGACATCGACGGGCTCGTCGACGCCCTGCTCGGCGACGCGACGGCGACGCGATGATCATCACGCTGCTCACCGACTACGGCCGCGACGACGACTTCGTCGGCGTTTGCCACGCGGTGATCGCGGGCATCGCGCCCCAGGCGCGCGTCGTCGACCTGACGCACGGCGTCGCGCGCCACGACGTCCGCCAGGGAGCGCTGATCCTCCGCAATACGCTGCCCTACCTCCCTCATGGCATCCACGTGGCGGTCGTGGATCCGCAGGTGGGCACCGAGCGGCGGGCGGTGGCGCTCCGGGCCGAGGACGGCCGCATCTTCGTCGGCCCGGACAACGGGCTTCTCAGCCTCGCCTGGGAGAAGACGGGCGGGGTGACCGAGGCCGTCGACGTGACGCGCTCGCCGCACCGGCTTGAGCCAGTGTCCGCCACCTTCCACGGGCGCGACGTGTTCTGCCCGGTTGCCGCGCACCTGGCGAACGGCGCAGAGCTGGCTGAGGCCGGCGAGCCGCTCGACCCGGATGCGCTGCAGATCATCGGGCTGCCCGAGCCGCGCCGCGAGGGCGACACGCTGGTGGCACACGTGCTCTCGCTCGATCGCTACGGCAACGCGGCGCTGAACGTCTCGCACGAGAACCTGGCGGGGACGGGCATCGTGCTCGGCGGCCAGGTGGAGATCGGGAGCGCCGGCGAGCGCTTCCACGCGGCCGTGGCCCAGACCTTCGCGGACGTCCGCGCCGGCGACATCCTCGTCTACGAGGACTCCTACCGCGCGCTCTCGATCGCGATCAACCGCGGCGACGCCGCCGCCACGCTCCAGCTCGCGCCCGACTCCGAGGTACGCATCACGCCGCGATGATCGGCTCGCCGCGGGTGCACCTCGACGTGACCGACTCGACCAACGAGCGCGCGAAGCAGCTCGCGCTCGAGGGGGCGGCGCACGGCACGCTCGTCACCGCCGACGAACAGACCGCGGGGCGCGGGCGCCAGGGCCGCCAGTGGCTCGCGCCGCCGGGCAAGGCGCTGCTGATGTCGCTGGTATTGCGCGACCTCGGCGCGGTCCAGTCCTACCTGCCGCTGGCCGCCGCGCTCGCGGCATGCGACGCGGCCGAGGAGAGCGCGCCGGTGCGCTGCGCGATCAAGTGGCCGAATGACGTCTGGATCGATGGCAAGAAGCTGGCGGGCATCCTCGTGGAGGGCCGGCCCCAGGACGGCTGGGCGGTGCTGGGGATCGGGCTGAACGTGGCCACCACCGAGGACGAGTTCCCGGACGAGCTGCGCGGCATCGCGACCTCGCTCGCGGCCGCCTCGGGCGCGGACACGAGCAGCACCGAAGACGTGCTCGAAAGCCTGCTCAGAGCGCTCGAAGCCCGCCTCGCGGACGACCCGGGCCAAATAGTCGCCGCCTGGCGCACTCGCGATGCCCTGCGTGGACAGACCGTTCGCTGGCAGGGCGGCGAGGGAAAGGCAACCGGAATTGACGATTCGGGTGCCCTATTGGTCGAAACACCCTCCGGTAGGGTTACTCTGGACGCGGGGGAAGTGCACCTTTCGCCCTGAAAACCAGGGCCTTTTGCCCGCTCGGAAAAGTTGACTGGCGCAAAGCCGGTGTCGCGGTTACTGTAGGCCCCAGGCATAGGCCCTCGATCGATCCATCGGGTGCCGAAGCCGGACATGGGGCTCGATCGCAGGACCGCATTTCCGACTGGCCCGGATGGCGGGTTCCTGGAAGCGTGTCACACGCATACACGGATGGCCGTAATGAACTTTCACATTGGCGAAGAGTCCCTGGCCGGGGATCTCATCATCATCAAGCTGGAGGGCGAGGTGGACTTGTACGCCGCGCCCGAGTTGAAGGACTACGTGAACAGGGCCATCGAGCGTGGCAAGAACAAGCTCATCCTCGATCTGTCCGACGCGACCTTCATCGACTCCACCACGCTGGGAATCCTCGTCAGCGGGATGAAGCGCCTGCGCCCCCGTGGCGGCATGCTCGCCGTCCTCTGCCCGGATCCGACGATGGCGCGGATCTTCGACATCACGGGGCTCAACCGCATGTTCTCGGTGCACGACACGCTCGACGGAGCGATCGCGGCACTCGAGGAAGCACCGCGCGCCCGCGAGTAGCGGCGACGCTCAGCGGAGCGCGTTAAGCAGCGGCCGACGCGTCGGCTTCTGACTCTTCGTCGTCGTCAGCGTCCGGGCGCTCGTCGTCGCCGGCGGACGCCTCGACCTCGACCGGTGGCTTCGGCTTCTTGGCGCGCGAGCGCCGCTTCGGCTTCGGCTTCGGTTTGGGCTGCTCCTGGTCCTCGCGCTCGTCCCCGTCCGAGTCCCCGGCGCCCTCGTCCGTGCCCTCAGCGTCCTCCAGCTCTTCGGATTCCACCGCCGCCTCGCCGTTCTGCGACTGCTGCTGAGCGCCGTTGTCGCCCTGGCTGCCCTTGCCGCGGCGACGCCGTCCGCCTCGGCGGCGACGGCCCTTGGGGAAGTTGCGCAGCAACTCGCGCGCGAGCGCCGACGGCTTGCGCGCCATCCGGGTGCGCGCGCCGCGCAACACCTCCTCGGCCTCGGGCGTATGCGCGAGGGCCGCGGCGAGCAGCGCCGCCGCCAGCCGCCGGTCCTGCTTGCGGGACGCGTGCACGAGCCGCCGTGCGTTGCGGGCATGCGCGCCGCCCGACGAGTTGACGAGCAGGCCGAGCAGGCGCTTCGTCTCCGGCCAGCGCTGCACCGCGTACTCCTCGTGCACCTCGCGCGTGTACTCCGCGAGACGCCAGAGCCAGGCGCTGGCCTGGTCGCGGCGGCCGATCGAGCGCTCGGCGAGCGCCTGCAACAGCACCTTCACGCCCTCGCGGCGCTCGTCGCGCGACCAGCCGCCGACGATCTCCACGGCCTCGTCGAAGGCCTCGGCGTCGCGCGCCGCGGCAATCTCCTGCAGCGCGCGGACGCGCAGCTGCGAGTTGCGGTTGCGCTGGAGGCATGTGATCAGGAAGCGGCGGCGCAGCTCGCCGGTGTCGTCGAAGTGGATCATCGCCTTGGCGCGGCGCCAGTTGTTGGATGCCACGCGCGCGCCCGCGAGCGCGGCCCACACGTGCTGCTCAGACCAGGAGAGGTTCTCGACCGCTATGCGCCAGAGCTCGCGCTCGAAGACGCCGGCGCGGCGCTCCGGGTCGGCGGTGACCGGTAGCACGCGGCGCTCGACGCGGATGCGCCGCCCGCGGCCGCGGCGGACCGGCCCGACGACGATCGCGCCACCGCGGTAGACGTCGCGGTCCAGCAGCGAATGCAGCGTGACCACCGGATCGTCGTGCGTTGTGGCCGAGTGGACGAAGTCCACGACGATGCCGGCCTCCTTGCCCGGGTGGCGGCGCGTGACGCGGCCGACCCGCTGCTGGTAGATGCGCTTCGAAGCGGTTGGAGCGAGGTGCATGCACACCGTCGCGCGCGGCGAGTTCCAGCCCTCGGCGAGCAGCTGCGCGTTCACGAGCACGTCGATCTCGCCGCGCTCGTAGGCGGCGAGGATGCGCGCCAGCTCCCGCTTGGGTGTCTCACCCGAGACGCCCTTGGCCTTCATGCCGGCATCCTGGAAGGCCTTGGCCACGTTGTAGGCGTGCTGCACGCCGGCGGCGTAGACCACGCCCGGGAGGTCCTTGAAGCGCACGCGGTAGAGGTCCGCCACGGCGGCGTTGAACGGGCCCTGGTCGAGGAGCGCGGCCAGCTCTTCCTGGTCGAAGTCCTGGTCCACCTCGCCCTTGCGCAAGGGCACCTTCGCAATCGTGCGAACGCCGACGCCGGGCGGGATGCGGACGCAACGGAGTGGCGCGATCACGCCGCGGCGGGCGGCCTGGGCGAGGTCGAAGCGCGAGGTCTGCGTCGGAAAGAGATCGGTGACGTGGCGGGCGATGAGCGCGCCGGTGGCGGTCATGCCGATGAAGATCGGGCCGTGCCAGTCGCGGATCGCCGCGCTGGTCTTCTCACCGAGCGCGGTGTGCGCCTCGTCGCAGATGACGATCGTGTAGGCATCCGAGATGTTGCCCGCGTTGCGGACGAACCACTGGTAGGTCTCGACCGTCACTGGACCGACCTGCTTCGGGTCCTTGTCGCGGCCGAGCAGCGCCGGGGTGACGCGCTTCTTGTAACCGCGGTCGAACAGCTCGCCGTGGAACTGGTCCACGAGGTTGCGGCGGTGCGTGAGGATCAGGACGCCGCCGCTGCGCGACGCCTCGACGAAGCCGAGCGCGGCCACGGTCTTGCCGGCGCCGGTGGCGTGCTCGAACCAGAAGCGCCGGGCGGAGTTGGGATCGTCGATGAGCTGGTCGGAGGCGCGTTCCTCCTCTCGCTCCTCCGCCTCGTCCCAGTCGAGCGGCTCGTCGTCGCTGTCGAGATCTTCGTCGCCCTCGATCTCCTCCTCGCCCGACGGAAGCTCCTCGACCTGGGCGTGACGGCCGTTGCCGTTCCCGTTGCCGTTGCGGGAGGCAACCTGTGCCTCCGCGAGGAGCGCGATCAGCGTGCCCGAGAGCGCGTCCACCTGGTGTGCCGACAGCGTCGTACCGTCGGCCAGGTGTGGCTCGTCCTCGGACAACAGCCGCTCGAGCCCGAGCAGCAGCGAGAACTCGCGGCGCCACTCGACGGACGGACGGTCGCGGCCCTCGTCGAGCTCCGCCAGGGCGGCGTCGAGCGCGCGCCTGCGGGGCGAGCCCTCGGCCAGCGCGGCCGACGGGTCCTCCCCTTCGAGCAGGAACGGCTCGAGCGCGAAGTTCTCGGCGCGCTCAAGATCACCGGCGGAGACCGGCGTGGATGCAACGGCAGAAGTGCTGTCAGCCATAGGCGGCTTCTCGGTCAGACGAGTCTTGAAGGCGGCGCCGTCTGCGGTGCGATCCGCCGCGGGGTTCGGGCGGCGGTCCTCCGGCGTGAGCTGCCCTAGCGGTGCATCGAGCAGCAGGTCCGCGCCTCCCTGCAGCGCGGCGTCCTCGTCTATTAAAGCACCCTTAGGCCTGGATCGACCCCTGAGCGGACGGTCGGGGCTGTGCCAAGCTTCACGCGCGCATGAGACTCGCGCTGATTGTCACCGGCTGCATCGTCGCCGCGGTGGTCGTGCTCGCGATCACGAAGGGCGGCAGCTCGAAGACCAAGAGCGCGGCGCCTTCCAAGGCGGCCGAGCACAAGGCATTCGCGGGCTCCCCGCCGCCCCTGGCTTCGCTCCACGACGACGGCGGCCAGCTGCTCGGCGGCGGCACGAGCGCGTTCAAGCAGCGGCTAGCCACGCTCAAGGGCCACACGGTGGTGGTGAACATCTGGGGCTCCTGGTGTGGCCCCTGCCGCGAGGAGTTCCCGGTCTTCCAGAAGGCGTCCGTGCAGCTCGGCCGCAACGTCGCGTTCCTCGGCGTGGACGTCCAGGACAGCGACTCGAGCGCGAAGCGCTTCCTCTCGCAGTTCCCGGTGAGCTATCCGAGCTATTCCGACCCGAACTTGAAGATCGCCAACACGATGGCCGCCGTGGGCGCCTTCCCCACCACCATTTTCTTCAGCTCGCGCGGCAAGCAGATCGACAAGCACATCGGGCCGTACTCGAGCGCGGCGGACCTCACGGCCGACGTCAAGCGCCTCGACAAGTAGTCTCGGCGCCTTGCCAGAGCTGCGTATCGACCCGCTCACGGGTCTCAAGACGATCGTCGCCGGCGAGCGTGCGAGCCGTCCGGGAGGAGGTTTCAGCGCGGAGCCGCAGCCGCCGTTGGATCCGGACACCGACCCGTTCCTCGAGGGGCACGAGGACCGGACCCCGCCGGAGGTGTATGCGCTGAGGGACTCGGGCTCGGGGCCGGATACGCCGGGCTGGAGAGTTCGTGTGGTTCCCAACCTCTTTCCCGCTTTGGAGCAGATTGCAGAGAGCAGAGCGCCGAGTGCAGAGGATGTCGATCCGTTGGCTTCTGGGCCGGGCGAGCCGGGCTTTTTTGCTTCGCAACCTGCTGTTGGGGCGCATGAGGTGATCGTGAATTCGCCGCGGCCGGTCACGTCGCTGCGGCTGCTCGAGCCGGAGGAGGTGGAGACGGCCTTCGGCGTCTGGCGTGAGCGGCTGCTCACCCATGCGGGGTCGCCCTACGTGCACGTGATCGTGAACGAGGGCCGGGATGCGGGCGCGTCGCTGCCGCACACGCACTCGCAGCTCTACGCGCTGCCGTTCGTGCCGGCGATGGTGGCCCGCGAGCGCGAGCGCTTCACCGCCTACGCGCTGCGCACGCACGGGCGCAACCTGCTCGGCGACCTGATCCAGGAGGAGGTCCGCGTGCGCGAGCGGATCGTCGCGATTGACGACGAGGCCGTGGCGATCTGCCCATACGCCTCGCGCGTGCCGTTCGAGGTGCAGGTCGTGCCGCGCGTGCCGCGCAAGAGCTTCGAGGACGAGGGGCCGCTGTGCGCGCGCATGGTGCACGACGTGATCGGCCGGTTCGCGCGGGTGCTCGGCGCGATCCCGGCGCTCAACCTCTGGGTGCGCACCGCGCCGTCCGGCGCGGAGTACTTCTGCTGGCGCATCGACCTCCTGCCGCGCCTCACGAAGCTCGCCGGCCTCGAGATGGGCACCGGCGTGAACCTCAACGTGATGCCACCCGAGACGGCGGCCGAGCAACTGCGCGACGCCTGACGCGTTAGTCTCGCGCGCCATGCCGCCCGACGAACGACCGATCCCGCGCTTCATCGCCGAGCACCCGCGCGAGGCGCTGCCGTACGGCCGCTGGGCGGACGCGCTCGGCAACCACTTTCTCGAGGCCTGCCGGCGCGTGGAGTCGGAGGACGACGACATCGGCGACCCCGGCACGATCACCTGGTTCCCGGACCGCACGTGGGGCGGGCGCACGTACGTGCCCGCGACCTCGATCACCACGAACGGCTTCGAGCTGTTCGGGCACGTGTCGTTCCGGCGCGACCACGAGGGGGCCGAGTCGCGCGACTTCGAGGCGCACGCCGACTACACCGACGAGACCGCCGACGCCAACCCCGACTGGTCGCTCGACCTGTCCGACGACGTGATCGGCTCCTGGCGCGGCCCGCAGGGGCGCGCGGGCGAGATCGCGCTCGTGTGGGGAGTCGCGCTCGTAGCCAACGGCGCGGTGGCGACGACCGAGCTCGGGCCGACCACCACCGACCAGTGCGTGATGGCCGAGAACCGCTTCACGCTCGTCTCGCTCGACAACTACACGGGCGACTACATCGAAGTGAAGCTGTGGGGCCCGAACGGCCGCGAACTGGCGGGCGAGTCCCTGTACGAAGAAGACTGATCCAGGACTATCGTTCGGCCTGCCGGCCCCGATAGCTCAGATGGATAGAGCGACTCCCTCCTAAGGAGTAGGCCGCAGGTTCGAATCCTGCTCGGGGCACTGCCAGGTTCCCGGATCGGCTTGTCCTGTGGCGGACTTCACTCGATAGGCAGCTGCTGGTAGGCGGAGGTCAGCCGCACGCCGCGTTGCCGCTGGTAGAACCACGCGATCAGGTAGGTGATGATCGCCACGCCGTACATCGCCCCCAGGAAGATGAGTCCCTTGTTGCCGTTGAGGCCGAGCTCGTCGGCGGTGAGCGCTTGGTAGTCGACGTAGATGACGAAGGCGAGGAACACGACCGCTGCCAGTGAGATCAGCGGAATACCGAGGAACTTGTACGCCGCGGCCGGGCTCTCCTCGTATAGGCGCTTGCGCCGGTAGGGGAAGAACAGTCCGGCCAGCATCGTCGCGCCGTAGTTGGTGATGAACACGATGAAGAACCCGAAGGTGAACGCCTGGAAGCTCGATGAGAAGGCGTAGAGGATCACCGCCGGTATCGAGATCACGCCGTAGAGCAGGATCGCGAACACCGGCGTGTGGAAGCGTGAGTTCACCGCCGCGAGCTTGCCGGGGAGGATGCCGTCGAACGCCATCGCCATCACGTTTCGGCTCGCGCCCAAGGTGCTGTTGGGGAACCACATCATCACCCAGCAGAACACCATGGCCAGGGTGATCCACACGAACACCGCGT
The DNA here is from genome assembly GCA_036494715.1 of Thermoleophilaceae bacterium. Taxonomy (GTDB): domain Bacteria; phylum Actinomycetota; class Thermoleophilia; order Solirubrobacterales; family Thermoleophilaceae; genus JAICJR01. The sequence continues at coordinate 32,177 of DASXNY010000044.1, read as the reverse complement.
GCCCACCCGCTATCGAGAAGAAGAAGCCGAGCGACGGCGGGACGGGCAACGGGTTGTTGGCCGCGCCCCCGTAGAAGAGGGTGCCGCTCGAGTAGAGAAAGCCGTGCCCCGCGCGGCTCACGAGCAATGCGCCAATCAGGGCCAGCCCGAGGGTCGTGAAGACCTCCGCGCCGAGTGTCGCCGCGAGGTTGGCCCGCACGCTGTTGGCGCGACGAATCTCGCCTGCCTGCATGACGCTGTAGGCGGGGAAGATCAAGGCGAACGCGGCAATCACGCTGGCCTTGATGGTCTGCGCAAGGTCGAAGGATGTGTCGACCGAACCGCCGCGTTTGAGCGTGACCTGGTAGGCGTTCTTCGTCCCGAAGTTGTCGCCGACGAAGCTGTTGAGGTGATGGATGAAGCCGCCACGCGACGTCGCGGCCACGGCGATCACGAGGATGGCCAGCAGAAAGAGTCCGATCCAGAAGAACCAACGCTGCAGGATCGCGTACACGCGGAGCCCGCGAATGTTGACCAGCGAGCCCCAGACGGCCGCGATCATGCCGCAGGTGAAAATGCCCCACTTCCCCGAGAGCCAGGTGCCGACGCTCGTCAGCCAGTGCAGGCCGTAGTAGGCACCGAGCATCACGAAGGCCGGGGAGAAGATCGCGGTGGCGATTACGAAGCCGGCGATCGCGTAGGTGAAGATCTGGACCAACGTGGTGCCGGAGAACGCAAAGACGGTCGCGTAGCCTCCGCCGAAAACGCGGCTCTGGAAGACATAGTCGCCACCGGTGCGTGGCATCGCCGCCTGGAAGAGGGCGTAGACGACAGCCTCGAAGCAGCAGAACAGACCCGCGATCAGGAACGCCAGCGGGATGTTGGCCCGCGGGTATGTGAGGGACAGCAGCGCGAATGCGAGGATGCCATTGGCGATGATGTTCATCGCCAACGTGTTGTAGATCCACGTGTCGAGCTGTGAGAAGTCCCGCACCAGCCCCGACGAGCGGCGGGCATAGCCTCCGCCCGAAGCCGACGTGACGCTGGGGCCGGAAGGTTGTACGCCTCTACCCTGCGTGCTCAAAACGTCTCTCCCTCTCGGTGTGTTTTCAGTCGTGTGTCATCCGGTGGTGAGGGTCTGGCGAACCGACCCCGGCCGCAGCTCCACCACGACGCCCTGGAGGACGCCCTCCCCGTAGACGCTGCCCGGATTGATTGCCGTGGTCCGGCCAAGCTTCTGCACGCCGCGCGACTCGTGAATGTGTCCGTGCAGGCTCAGCAGCGGCTGGTGTTTGAGGAGGGCGTCGCGAACGGCGGTGCTGCCGACCGCCTTCGAAACCGAGCCGCCCTGGATCGGGCGAAGGTCCTCGTCAAGCTCGGGCGCATCGTCGAGTCCTGTCCCGTACGGCGGCACGTGGATGTTGAAGATCGCATTCGGCATGTCCTCGATCTGCTCGGCCAGCGCGTCGATCTTCCCCGCGAGGTCTTCCTCCGAGCACTCGCGGGGCGTGTGCCACGGCGTGTGGTTCGACCAGCCGATGCTCAACATCTCGTGCTGCCCGAGCCGGGTGACGCCACCCTCCGGCGCTTCCACATACGAGCCGGCGCGCAGCACCTCGTCGACGGCGAACTCGTCGTCGTTGCCGGGCGTCATGATCACGCGCACTCCTTTGGGTGCAAGCCGCTCTTCGGCCAGCTCAACCCACTGGGCGAGCGTCTCCAACATTTGCCGGCTGAACAGCTGCTCGAGGCGATCGGAGTTCGCGAGCTCGCCCGCCTCGGACTGGCTGAGGCGCACGGGGTACAGGCCGGCGTAGCGAATGCGACGTTCCAGTTCGGCCACCTCGTCCTCGCTCACCAGAGCGTGGCGCTCGCCAGCCCACTCGCACACCCAGTCGCCCAGTTCCGAGCGCACGATCGGGATCAGCATCTTGCCGGTGCAGTCGCCGCCCATGATCACGGTCGAAGCCTCGTACGCGGCGGGAGCCGCGAGCAGCTTGCGAAAACACGCCTCCGAGCTATGCAGGTCGGTGGCGTAGAAGAACCGAGCCGACACGTCCGAGCCGTTCCTGCGCCTTCCGAAAAGGGCCAACCAAATCCCGTCCCTCAGAGCGGATTGAATGCCTCATCCCCGGCCGTCCCCCGGAAGACGACGCGGGCGAAGCGTAGCGGTATTTAATGTAACGATCAAGTGCACCTGTAGAGAGGAATTCAATGCCGTCGACAAGCACGCTGGCCGCCCGCGCGGAAGTCGTAGTTGTAGGTAGCGGTACAGCGGGGGCGGTGATCGCCGGGCGGCTGGCTGAAGCTGGCCAGGAGGTGCTGTTGCTCGAGGCCGGCCCCGACTACGGGCCACGGAACAGCGGCCGCTGGCCGGATGACCTGCTCGACGCCGCCACCCTCGCGATGGCCTCGCATGACTGGGGCTACAGCGGCCAGATCCACGGACGCGAGATCGCCTTCCCCCGCGCGAAGGTGCTCGGCGGATGCTCATCCCACAACGCGGGAGCCGTCGTCCACGGCAGCCGGTTCGACTACGACGGCTGGGCGGCGCTCGGCAACCCGGGCTGGTCCACGAACGATCTGCTCCCGCTCTTCGACAAGGCATGGGAGCGGCTCAGAGTGAGGCGGGTGGGTTTCGACGAGCTGACGCCGTTTCAGGCGGAGTTCGCCGGTTCGCTCGAGGCGGTGGGCATCCCCCGCGTGGACGACATCAACGATCTGGATGAAGTCGCCGGCGTCGCTCCCTACCCGCTGAGCGTGGAGCCCGACGGCAAACGCATCACTGCACCGTTCGCCTACCTGGATCATCTTCGCGGCGAGCCCAACCTCACGATCGTCGGCGATGCCGAGGTGGAACGGCTTCTGCTCGAGGGCTCGCGCGCCACCGGGGTGGTCGTCCGCCACGACGGCGCGGACGTCGAGGTGAGGGCTGAGCGCGTGGTGCTGTCGGCCGGCGCCTACGGCAGCCCGGCGATCCTCCTGCGCTCCGGAATTGGCGCGGCGCCTCACCTTCGAGCCGCCGGTGTGCAACCGGTCCGCGAGCTCCCAGGGGTCGGCGAAAACCTCCATGACCAACCCGCCCTGGAGTTCGACTACGCGGGTAGCCGCGAGCTCGTCGAGCTGATGAGCGAGTACAGCTCGGATCGATGGCGTCCGGACGAGCAGGTGATAGCGAAGCTCCCGTCCCACGATTGCGGCGAAGGCTTCGACCTGCACATCTACGCCCTCGGCGGGCGTAACCCCTACGCGCGCGAATCATGGCGCTGGACCCTCGCGGGCGTGGTCGTCTCGCCGCTCTCGCGCGGCCATGTCCGGCTCAGCGGGCCGCACTGCGCCGATCCGCTGATCATCGATCACGGCTACCTGACGGATGCCGACGGGAGCGACCTCGAGCGTCTCGTGGAGGCTTCGCTCGTCTCACGAGAGGCGGCCGCGCAGCCGCGCTTCAAAGAACTGCTGGGCAAGGAGCTGGTACCTGGTCCGGACGTGGAGGGCGAGGACGACCTTCGCGACTTCGCCAGGCAGGCCGCGGTCCACTACTTCCACCCCGCGGGCAGCTGCAAGATGGGGCCGGCGAGCGATCCGACGGCGGTCGTCGGGGCCGATGCTTCCGTCCACGGTGTCGAGGGTGCGTACGTCGCGGACGCTTCGATCATGCCGTTCGTGATGTCAGGCAACACGAACATGCCGACCACCGTGATCGGAGAGAAGGTGGCGGAGCTGCTGAGCCAGCGCCGCTTGCAGGCTCCCGATTAGAAGTTGTGTGCGGCGCTGAAATCTCGCTCTCAGGCGCCGCTCATGTTAACGTTCAACATATGACTCTAGACACGGACTCGAAAGGCTCGGCAACCAAGATCTCCGAGCTCGTCGAGCACCACATCGGGCTACAGGGGTTGACGGTCGCGACGATCGCCGATGTGCTCGACAGGCTCGGCTACCGGAACCAGGTGATGCACTCGCGAATGCGCCCGGTGGCTGCCGTCAGGCCCATCCTCGGGCCCGCCTTCACGATGCAGGCCGTTCCCCAGCCGAGCCTCGTGTCCGAGCCGTACGCGATGGAGATGGCGGCGACCGACGTGATGCCGCCGGGCGCGGTCGTCGCGGTCAGCGCGGGCGGTGCGAGTCAGGCCGGACTCTGGGGCGAGCTCCTTTCAACGCGAGCGCTCGCGCGCGGGGGCGTGGGCGCCGTGATCGACGGCGGCGTGCGCGACATCGCGGGCATCGAGCGGCTGCGCTTCCCCACGATCGCCTCGACCATCCACGCCGCCGACTCGTACGGCCGCGCAGAGGTGACCTCGTTCGACGAGCCGATCATCTGCGGCGACGTCCCGGTGCGACCGGGCGACCTGATCGCCGCGGACCTCGACGGCGTCGTGGTGATCCCGGTGGAGATCGCCGAGAAGGCGATCGACGAGGCCGCCATCAAGCTCGCCAAGGAGCACGAGGCGCAGCGGATGCTCAAGCAGGGCGTGAGCGTGCGCGACGTCTACGAGCGCACCGGCGTCTTGTGACGGTCGGCCCGGACCTGCGGGCGCGGCTCGCTGGTACGAGGGTCGTGGTAACCGGTGCGGGCTCCGGTATCGGCCTTGCCTCGAGCATGCGGCTGGCCGCCGAGGGCGCGCGCGTGCTCGTCTCCGACATCGACGAGGCGGCGGCGACGCGGGCGGCCGAGAGCATCCGCGCGGCGGGCGGAGAGGCCACGCCGGGGCGGCTTGACGTCGCCGCGGACACGGTCGAGGCCGACCTCTCGGAGCTCGTCGACGACCGGCTCGGCGGCGTCGACGCGCTCGTGAACAACGCGGGCGTGGGCGCCGCGGGATCGATCCTCGAAACCTCGGACGAGGACTGGGCGCGCCTCTTCAAGGTCAACGTCGACGGGACCTTCCGCTGCACGCGGGCCGTGCTCGGGCGCCTGCTCGAGCAGGGCAAGGGCAGCGTGGTCAACATCGCCTCGGTCGCCGGCCTGGTCGGGCTCGTGAACCGCTTCGCCTACTGCGCTACCAAGGGCGCTGTGGTCAGCATGACCCGGGCGCTGGCGCTCGACCACGCGGGCACCGGAGTGCGCGTGAACTGCGTCTGCCCGGGGACGGTGCACACGCCCTGGGTGGACTCGCTCGCCGCGGCGGCGGCGGACCGCGCCGCCTTCTTCGCCCAGATGGAGGCGCGCCAACCGCTCGGCCGGCTCGGTGGCGCCGACGAGATCGCCGCGGCGGTGGCGTATCTGACGAGCGACGATTCCTCGTTCATGACCGGAAGCGCGCTGGTGGTGGACGGCGGCCTTACGGCCGGCGTGCCGGCTCGGCGCGCCGCCGGCTGAGTCGCTCGACCAGCGGACTCAAGGCGGGCTGCCGGGCGAGCCAGACAAGCGCCTTGCGCGGACGCGGACGCGCCATCACGCGCTCGATCAGCGGACCGCGATCGGCGCCGCCCGCGGCGGGCGCGGCTCCGTTGCGTCCGTGACCCGTGATGCCCAGGAGATCGCTCGCGATCACGTGCGCCGCGTTGTGTCCCGGGACGCCCATCACACCGCCGCCGGGGTGCGCACCCGCCCCGCACAGGTACAGCCCCTCGATCGGCGAGCGGTAACCGCCGAAGCCGCTGGCGGGGCGGCCGCCGAACACCTGGCCGAGCGTCATCGCGCCGTGGAAGATGTTGCCGCCCGTGAGGCCGTACTCGCGCTCGAGGTCGAGCGGCGTGATGGTGTAGGTGTCGATGATGTGGTCGCGGAGACGAGGTGCGTAGCGCGTCATCACCTCGATAACCCGCTCGGTGAAAGCCGCCTTGTGGTCGTCCCACGTGCCGTCGGCCAGCTCGTACGGCAGCTGCTGCACCCCCGTGATCAGCAGGTGCTTGCCGGCCGGCGCGATCGTGTCGTCGTGGACGCTCTGGGTCAGGAACTCGACTGGGAAGTCCTCGGGAATGCGGCCCTGGCGCTCCGCGTCCCAGGCGCGCTCGAAGCGCTCCATGTCGGCGCCGAGCAGGGTGAGCCCGCGGTAGTGAGGACCGGCGCCGCTCTCCATGCCCACGAAGTCGGGCAGGCCGTCGAGCGCGATGTGCACGCGCGCCATCGAGCCGCGCATGTCGAAGTGCTCGATGTCCGTGCGGAAGCGCGCCGGCAGGTCACCCCGCTCGACAAGCCCGAGGAACGTGCGATGCGGGTCGGCGCCCGAGGCGACGGAGCGCGCCGGCAGCTCCTCCCCGCTCGCGAGCAGCACGCCCGTGGCGCGACCGCGCTCGACGAGGATGCGCTCCACCGGAGCGTCGACGCGGATCGCAACGCCGCGCGCCCGCGCGCGTGACGCGAGCGCCTCCGCCAGCGAGCCCATCCCGCCGCGGGGGAACGCGTACTGGCCCATCCGGCCCTCGTACTCGCCGATCGAGTGGTGCCCGTAGAGGAAGCTCCAGCCCGGAGTCCACGGCCCACCCCAGGCGGACACGAGGGCGTAGAAGCTGAGGAAGCCCTTGAGCAGGTCGAGCTCGAGGTAGCGGTCGAGCAGGTCCGCGACGCTCAGCGTGAAGAACTCCTCGAACAGGTCCGCCTCGCCCGCGCGTTCGAAAGTCGCGAGCACCTCCGACAGCTCGGGCGGCGCCTCGAGCACCCACGGGGCGATCATCCGCGCGAACTGCTGGAGGCGCAGCCCGAGCGCGACGAAGCGCTCCGACTCGCCCGGGCGCAGGCGCTCGAGATCGCGCAGCGTTGCGCTCAGCTCGTTCCAGAGGACCACGTGCCTGCCGTCCTCGAGCAGGTTCACGTCCCCCACGTCGGTCTGGTACAGCCGGAGGCCCTGCTGCGCGAGGTCGAGATCGCGCAGCACCTTCGGATGCAGCAGGCCGGCGACGTACGAGCAGGACGAGGAGCGGAAGCCGGGAATCAGCTCCTCGGTGACCGTGGCGCCGCCGACCATGCCGCGTCGTTCAACCACCGTCACGGCCAGCCCGGCGTCAGCCAGGTAGTTGGCCGCGACGAGGCCGTTATGGCCCGCTCCGACGATCACTACGTCAGGAGCAGGCAAGCTCGCTCCGCGTGGTTGCGGGTCGTATGCGGCTTCGGTTCGCTATTCGGCTGGGAGTTCTTGGTAGACGACGCTGAGGTCGAAATGCTCCTTGCGCTTGCGGTAGTACTTCGAACCGAAGTACAGGGCCAACGAGATCGCGTACATCCCGCCGACGAAGCTGAGTCCCTTGGTCGTGTTGACCGCCAGCGTGTCGTTGGTCAGGCACTCGTAGTCGATGAAGATCACGAATGCCAGGAAGACCACGGCGGAGATCGACATGATCGGTATCCCGAACAGCCGGTGCTTGTCGCCCGCTGTGGCCCGGTAGAGCGACGCCCGGCGTGTCGGGAACAGGATCGCGGCGACCATCGTGACGCCGAATGCCGTGAGGCTCGGGATCACGAGCGCCACCGTCAGCGGCACGAACCAGGTCGAGTACGCATAGAGCGCCGTCACCCCCACACAGACCAGCGAGAACACGACGATCGAATTGACCGGGGTGTGCGAGCGCGAGTTCACGCGGCCGAACCAGTCCGGCAGCACCTTGTCGTTCGCCATCGCCAGCATGATGCGCGTGGCGCCGAGCGGCGCGTTCGGGGCGAGCATGATGAACCAGCAGAAGAACATGATGAACGCGATCCAGATGAAGATCGCGGAGCCGGATGCGAGTGCCACGAAGAAGCCGAAGAACGGAGCGACGGGGAGAACGTTCTTTGGCGAACCGGTGTAGAACAGGTTGCCGCTGGCGTAGAGGAAGTGCGTGCCGACCTTGCTCGTGATCAGCGCCGCGAAGATCGCGATGACGATGAACGAGAAGACCTCTGCGCCGGCGATCGAGTAGATGTTGCCGCGCAGGCTGTTGGCGCGCTTGATCTCGCCGCCCTGCATCACGCCCCAGTGCGGGAACGCCAGGAACAGCGAGGCATAGACGGCCGCCAGGATCGTGGCCCAGAGCTGGAACGACGTGTCGGTGTTGCCGCCGTTCTTGATCGTCGTCGCGTAGGCGTGGTTCACGTGGTAGTTCTTCGCCATGAAGGAGTCGAGGTTCTTGACGAAGTCCGCGTGGCTCGTGGCCAGCAGCATGATCAGCACGATCGCGACGCACGCCATCCCGATCCAGAAGACCCAGCGCTGAACGAGCGCGTAGAGGCGCAGGCCCTTGATGTTGATCCACGCGCACCAGACGACGTAGACCGCTGAAGTCACGAAGATTCCAGTTGGTTTAGCGATCCAGTTACCGGCGCTGATGAGCCAGTGCCAGTCGTACTGCGCCCCCAACAGGACGAAGAACGGCGACAGGACGAGCGTCGCGCCCAGGTAGGCCGTGAGGGCCACGAGCACCGTCTGGGCGAGGACGATCGCGGTGAAGACGAACACGGTGGCGATGCCGCCTCCGAGCACGCGGCTCTGGAAGACGTAGTCGCCTCCCGAGCGCGGCATGATCGCCATGAAGAAGGCGTACGTGACCGCCTCGAATGTGCACAACACCCCGCAAATCACCACTGATAGCCAGAGACTGGCGCGCGGGAACGTCACCGACACCGCGACGTAGTTGAAGGCGATGAGAACGACCAGGTTGAGCGCCAGGACGTTGTAGATCCAGGCGTCTAGCTGGGAAAACTCTCGCACCAGGCCGGACGCCTTACGCGAGAAGCCCCCCTCGATCGGCTGGGCCGGCTGGTCGGCAGCGGTGGCCTCCATGTGCACGTTCCTCCTTGTGAGCGTGGCTGTGGTGCTCGCCCCTCCCCCAGAGGGGGCTCCAGGCGCCACTATAACGTTCAACAGAGACGCCTGTCAATCGACTTTTTTCGGGCCAATCTCGAGCTTCTCAGGGGAGCTGGAAGAGGCGCGGGGAGGCTGTCGGATCGGCGGCCTGCACCCGTCCTGTGCGCTGCAGGCGGCGCACGTGCCCGTGGACGCAGAACATCAGCAGGTGCAGCTCGCTCTGCCACGGGCCGAGCTCGCGCAGCACTTCGTCGCACAGCTCGGCGAGCGTCGCCGGCCGCTCGAGGCGCGCGAGCAGAACGCGGTCGACCTCCTCCACGAACGCGCCGCTCTCGTCGAGGAAGTCCCCCACCTCGGCACCGCTGCGCGTGGGCCAGTGCCCGGAATGAAGCTCCGCGGGCGCGAGCGCGCGGACGAGCTCGATCGTGGCGAGGTAGGAGTCGACCTCCTCGTAGGTGGGGCACATGGCGGGTCCGCCGTCGACGCCCGGGCAGGCCTTCCAGTGGATCGCGTCCGAGCTGAACAGCAGCCCCGCCGCGCGGTCGAAGACGACGAGGTGACCGGCGGAGTGGCCGGGGGCGTGGTGGACCTCGAGCAGGCGGCCTCCGAGCCGCAGCGTCTCGCCCCCGGAGAAGGTCACGTGGATCGGCGCCGGCGCTCCGTAGTGCGCGCGGATCCAGGCGATCTCCTCCGGCCCGTAGCCCATCGCGTGCTCGGCCACGTACGGCTGGTAGCGGTCGTGCAGCAGCTGCTCGGGCTGCCCCACCATCGCGCGGTCGTAGAAGCCGCAGGCGAGGGACGCGCCGGTGCACAGCTCGCTGATCGCCGCCAGTCCGCCCTGGTGGTCGACGTCGGGGTGCGTGACGAGCACGAGGCTGATGTCCTCCGGAGAGAGTCCCAGGCTGCGGAGAGCCGGCAGCACGACCTCGCGCGGGCTGCTGGCCACACCGGTGTCGATGAGGACGAGCTCGGGAACGTCGGCGGACCCGATCAGGTATTGGAAGACGTCGCGCCCGCCCAGCTCGAAGCGCAGTCGCCAGGTGCGGTCGCCGATCTCGGCGACGGCCGTGGCGTTCACCAGCCTCCGATCCAGCCGCTCAAGAGACCCTTGGGCTCGGACTCGATCGGCTCACCCGGGCGGCGCTGCAGGAAGTCGAGGTCGCAGCCTTCGTCGGCCTGCGTCACGTGCTCGAGGAAGAGCGCGCCGTAGCCGCGCGTGTAGGCCGGAGGGCGCGGCTCGCGCGCGGCGAGCCGGCGATCGATCTCGTCGGCCGTGAGCGCAACGTCGATCGTGCGCCCCTCGACGTCGAGCGTGATCTCGTCGCCGTCCTCGACCGCCGCCAGGGGTCCGCCTGCCGCGGCCTCGGGGGTCATGTGCAGCACCACGGTGCCGAAGGCGGTCCCGCTCATACGGGCGTCGGAAAGCCGGACCATGTCGCGCACGCCCGCCTCGAGCAGGCGCTTCGGAATCGGCAGCATGCCCCACTCCGGGAAGCCGGGAGCCCCGCGCGGGCCGGCGTTCCTCAGCACGAGGACCGAGTCCGCATCGACCGGCAGGTCGGGCGCGTCGATGCGCGCCGCCAGGTCGTCGATGTCCTCGAACACGAGCGCGCTGCCGGTGTGGCACATGAGCTCCGGCGACGCCGCGCTCTGCTTGATCAGCGCGCCGCGTGGAGCGAGGTTGCCGCGCAGGACCGCGATGCCGCCCTGCTCGTGACGCGGTGATGACAGCGCGGAGAGCACCTCGCCGTCGGGCTCGTCGCTCACCCGGTCGAGCAGCTCGCCGAGCGTCTCACCCGAGATGAGCGTTGCGTTCTCGTCGAGCAGCGGGCGCAGCTCGCGCAGCAGTGCCGGCACGCCGCCGACACGGAAGAGGTCCTCGTACAGGTGCTCTCCCGACGGCCGCAGGTTGGCCACCACGGGAGTGCGGCGCGAGATCTCGTCGAAGCGGTCGAGCTCGAGCGGCACGCCCACCCGGCGCGCCAGCGCGAGCAGGTGGATCACCGCGTTGGTCGAGCCGCCGATCGCCATCAGCGCGGTGATCGCGTTGTCGAAGGCGGCCGCGTCGAGCACCCGCTCCGGCGTGAGGCCGCTGCCGGCCAGTTCGACCGCGCGCCGGCCGGTGAGCTCAGCCGCGGCCGCGCGGCGGGCGTCGACCGCGGGGATGGCGGCGGTCCCCGGGAGCGACATGCCCAGCGCCTCCACCAGCGTGGCGAGCGTGGACGCGGTGCCGAGCTCGTTGCAGTGGCCGAACGACGGAATCAGGGCGGACTCGAGCTCGGCGTACTCCTCGCGCGTCATCCTGCCCGCGCGGAACTCGGCCGTGTACTCCCAGAGATCGGTCCCCACGCCCAGCTCGCGGCCGCGGAAATGCGCGGCCTGAGCGGGGCCACCGGTGAGCATGATCGCGGGAACGCCAGCACTGGCAGCGCCCATGAGCTGGGCCGGGACCGTCTTGTCGCAGGACGCGAGCAGCACCACGGCGTCGAGTGGATGAGCCCTGATCGACTCCTCGACGTCCATCGACATCAGGTTCCGGTAGAGCATCGTGGTGGGCTTCATCAGGTTCTCGCTGAGCGAGATCGTCGGGAACTCGAGCGGCAGCCCACCGGCCTCGAACACCCCCCGCTTCACCGCCGCCGCCAACCCGCGCAGATGGACGTTGCAGTTGACGAGCTCGGACCACGAGTTGCAGATCCCCACGACCGGCCGGCCGTCGACGACTGCTTGGGAGAAGCCCTCGGCCTTCACGGACGCGCGGTGCAGCAAGCCGATCACCGTCTGCTGGGCGAACCAGCGCGCGCTGCGCAGTTCGCCGTTGCCGTTTGAGCTGGAGTCCGGGTCGGTCATGGGGTGCTCCTCCGTCGGCGTGTCAAAAGGTCGAGGCGGGTAGATTGATCGTTACATAAATCGCACAGGCGGGTTATAGAGTGGGCTCTCCAGCCAGCGACCAGCGGATGAATGGAGTTCGGGTGTCCACGAGAGCTCAAGGTACTGCCACCTCCCCCGCCGGGCTCGGTGCCCGCGCCGACACGCCGCTCTGGCATCCCCAGGCCCATATGCCCTCGGTTCGCGGAGCCGAGATCGTGCTTGTGCGCGGCGAGGGCTCGTACCTGTGGGACGACACCGGCCGCAAGCTGCTCGACGCGCCGGCCAGCCTCTGGTACTGCAACGTCGGTCACGGCCGGGCGGAGCTCGCCGACGCCGCCGCGGCGCAGATCCGCCAGCTCGAGGCGTACTCCACGTTCGGGCCGTTCGCGTCGGTGCCCGTCCTCGAGCTCGCCGAGCGGGTGGCCGACTCGGTGCCGATCCCCAGCGCCAAGGTGTTCTTCGGCAGCGGCGGCTCGGACGCGATCGACACCGCGTCGAAGCTCGCGCGGCGCTACTGGAACGGGCTGGGCCAGCCGGACAAGCGCATCATCGTCTCGCGCGACAAGAGCTACCACGGCCTGCACGGCTTCGGGACAAGCATCGGCGGGATCGCGGCGAACTCCGAGGGTTACGGCGAGCTGATGCGCGACACGGAGCGCATCGATCCGAGCGATGCCGAGGCGCTGCAGATGCTGATCGACCAGCGCGGCGCGGACCGGGTCGCGGCCTTCTTCTGCGAGCCCGTGATGGGAACGGGCGGCGTGTACCCGCCGGTGCCGGGCTACCTCGAGGCGATTCAGAGGATCTGCCGGGAGAACGACGTGCTGCTCGTCGTCGACGAGGTGATCACCGGCTTCGGCCGCGCGGGCGCGATGTTCGGCAGCGAGCGCTTCGAGCTCGAGCCCGACATGCTGATCGTCGCCAAGGGCATCACCTCCGGCTATCAGCCGCTCGGCGCGACCATCGTGGGCGAGCGGGTGTGGGGGCCGTTCTGGGAGGACGGCAGCGACCTCATGTTCCGCCACGGCATGACCTACGCGGGACATACCACGGCCTGCGCCGTGGCGCTCGCCAACCTCGACATCCTCGACCGTGAGGGCCTCGTCGACCGCGTCCGCTCGCTCGAGACCGTCCTGCTCGACACGTTCATGCCGCTCGAGCGGCACGAGCACGTCGCGCAGGTGCGGGGCGGAGTCGGCCTCCTGACGGGCGTTCAATGCAGCAGTCCGGCCGTGGCCGCCCAGGCGGTCGGTCTCTGCATCGAACGCGGCGTGATCATGCGGGCGATCACGGACGGCACGCTGCAGATCTCGCCGCCGTTCGTGATCGAGGAGCACGAGATCGCCCACATCGCGGAGGTGCTCGCCGACGCGCTCGACGCGATACCCGTCGCCGGCTGAGCGGCGGCGGCCGCCGCGTCAGGCCGCGGTGTAGCCGCCGTCGACGGGCAGCGTGATGCCGGTGATGTGCGCCGCGGCATCGCTCGCCAGGTAGAAGATCGCGCGCGCCACGTCGTCCGGTCCCGCCAGCCGGCCGAGCGGTATGCGCTCCACGACGCCGTCGCGCGCGGCGTCGCGGTCCTCTGACTGCTGAAGCCACTCGTGGAACAGCGGCGTGTCGATCATCCCGGGCGCCACCGCGTTCACCCGGATGCCGAGCGGCGCGAGCTCCACGGCGGCCCCGTGCGTGAGCGCCCGCAGCGCCCCCTTGCTCGCGCCGTACACGGCCATCTGTGGGACGCCGACGTGGGCGAGCCGCGACGTGACGTTGACGATGGCGCCGCCGCCGCGCGCGAGGAAGGGAATGGCCGCCTGGGTCATCCAGACGGGTCCGAGCGCATTGACGGCGAAGATCCGGCGGACCTCCTCAGGGGAGGTGTCGACGAGCGGCTTGGCCAGGTCGAGCGCGGCGTTGTTCACGAGCACGTCGAGGCGGCCGAATGCCTCGTGCGCGGCTTCGACCGCGCGCTGTGCCGAGGGGGGCTCGGCGACGTCCGCGCGCACGTCGAGCCGCCCGCCGTTCAGCCCCTCCTCCCCCGAGCGGGAGACCGCCACGACGGAGCAGCCGGAGCGCAGAAAGTGTTCCACGACGACGGCGCCAACTCCGCGGCTGGCGCCGGTGACGAGGACTACGCGCTCAGAGGTCAGCCGACTTCGAGGATGGCCGGCCGCTGCAGCGAGCCAGCGGCGGTGGGCACGGTGATCGACGGCCAGCTGTCGGAGTTGGTCACGGGCTCGTTGTCGGCCTCGCCGACCAGGAAGGTGTCCTCGGACTTCGCCCCCTGGACCGTCGGGTTCCAGGCGACGGCGTGGCCGAGCTCGACCGGGTAGTCCGTGTAGCGATCCGGCGCCGCGAGCGGCGCGACGCCGAACTCGCGCGAGCCGTAGCCGATCGGGCCGCCCTGCGTGTGGTTGCGCCACTCGTCGTGGTAGCCGTGCGCCTCGTAGACGTCGATCTGAGCCTGGAGCGCATGCCCGTATGTGTTGCCGGGACGGCTGGCCTCGAGGGCACGGGCCTCCGCCTCCGCCGCGATCGCGTGACGCTCCGCGAGCTCCGGCGCGGGCCCGGCGACGCTGGCAGTCCGTGTCAGCGCGACGTTCAAGCCTCCGCGCACTGCCACGACGACCATCAGCGCGTCGCGCTCGAGCGGGTCCGAGGAGACGGTGGGATGGCGGTAGCTCGTGCGGCGACGGTCACCGCCCACGAGCAGGGCGAACGGGAAGATGCCGAGCTGCTCGAGGCGGAAGGCCACCTCGGCGCTCAGGTCGCGCCCGGACATTCCGGGGCTGAGCAGGCGCATGCCCTCCTCGAGCGCGCCGCACGAGTCGGCGCCGAGCGTGCGCATGCGCTCCGCCTCGCCGGCGGTGAGGCTCATGCGCAGGCGCTGCAGGTCGAAGCCCGCCTCGCGTCCCGGGCCGTCGCCGTCGTTCAGCAGCCCGCTGGTATCGCACAGCTCGCCCAGCGCCTTCTGGAAGTGCCCCTCGTACCACGGCACCTCGACGACCTCGAAGCCCAGCGCGCTCGGATCCTCCTCGCCGCGCAGGCGCGCCGCCTCGATGTTGGACGTGACGATGTACGCGCCACCGGGCGTGACGAGCACCCACAGGAAGCTCATCTCGGCGCCGCGGAGAATCACGTCCTCGAGGCCCGCGGTGATCCAGGACGTGTGGAACTGGTGGGTGAAGAGCGCGCCGCTCGCCCCGCTGTCGGCCAGGTGCGCTCGCACGCGATCGAGCTTCTCGGTGACTTCGTCGGTACGGGACTGGGTGACGCTCGTGGTCATCTGGCCTCCATCGTGCTTGGCTCGGACATCTGCTCCTACTCCGGCTGCGCGACCACTCCGAGGGAGAGCCCACCATCGAGGACGAAGGCGGAGCCGGTGACGAAGCCGGCGGCGTCGGACGCGAGGAACTGCGCGGCGCCCGCGACGTCGGACGGCTGGCCAACGCGGCCCACCGCGTGCAGCGATGCGACCTCCGCGCGGGCGCGTGACGGGTCGGCCTGCGAGTCCAGGTAGCGGCCGGCCATCCCGGTATCGATGTAGCCAGGGCAGATGCAGTTGCAGCGGATGCCGTCGCGGCCGAAGTCGGTCGCGGTCGAGCGGGTCAGCGCGATCACGCCGCCCTTCGAGGCGCAGTAGGCGCCGAGGCCGGGCTCGACCCAGAAGCCGTTGACGGAGGCGATGTTGATGATCGAGCCGCCGCCGCGCTCCCGCATCGCCGGGATCGCGTACTTCGAGCACAGGAAGACGCCCTTCATGTTCACCGACATCAGGCGATCCCAGTCGTCGGGCTCCAGATCCTCGATCGTGTTCTCGATCTGGATCGCGGCGTTGTTGACGAGGATGTCGAGCCCGCCGTAGCGGGACACCGCCTCGTCGACGAGCGCCTTCGCGTCCGCGGGCGAGCTGACGTCGGCGCGGCGTGCGACCACCGAGTCGCCCTCGGCCTCGAGCTCGTCGCAGGCATCGCGCACAGCGTGCTCGTCGACGTCGGCCATCACTACGCGCGCGCCCACGCGCGCGAACCGCTCAGCCACTCCGCGCCCGACGCCGGTGGCCGCCCCGGTCACGATCGCCACGCGGTCGTTGATGTCCATCGGGTTGGCGTCAGACACGGCTGTAGGCCCCGTCGATCGGGACGTTGGCGCCCGTGAGGAAGCGCGACTCGTCCGAGCACAGGAAGACAGCCGCCTCCGCCACCTCGCCCACCTCGCCGAAGCGGCCGATCGGGTGACGGGCGAGGACCCGCCGCTCCCACTCGCGCGCGTCGGGCGATGCGGAGGCCGCGGCCTCGTGCAGGGGCGTGAGGATCTCGCCGGGCAGGAGGGTGTTCGAGCGGATGCCCTGGTCCGCGTACTCCACCGCGATGTGGTCGGAGAGCATGTTCAGCCCGGCCTTCGACACCGAGTACGCACTGTCACCTGCCCAGACCGTGATCGAGCAGACGGAGCTGATGTGGAGGAGCGCGCCGCCGCCGCCCTCGAGCATGTGAGGGATGGCCGACTTGGAAACGAGGAACGGCCCGGTGAGGTTCACGGCCAGCGTGCGCTCCCAGGCGCCGAGCGAGTGTTCGTGCACCGGCACCCAGCCGTCGAGCTCGCCGATGCCGGCACAGTTGACGACGACATCGAGCCCGCCGAGCGCCTCCACCGCCTCCGCCACCATGCGCTCGACGTCGGGCGGATTCGAGAGGTCTCCGAAGACAGGGTGCGCGCTGCCGCCGGCGACGGCGATCGCATCTACCGTCGCCTGCGTGCGCTCGCGGTCGCGGCCGCAAACGGCCACCGCGGCGCCCTCGCGGGCGAACGCCTCGGCGATGCCGGCGCCGATGCCGCTCGAGGCCCCCGTGACCAGCGCCCGCTTCGTCGCCATGCGCTCCATCCTGGGGCGTACTATAACGATAAACTAGCCCTCGGAACAGGAGATTTTGTGGCCGATCGGACTCGCATTCCAAGCTCCACGGGGACGCTCGTCGTCGGCGGCGGGAGCGCCGGCGCGGCGCTCGCCGGCGTGCTTGCGGAGAACACGGCCGAGGACGTGACGCTGCTCGAGGCGGGACCCGACTACGGCCCCAAGAACAGCGGCCGCTGGCCCAAGGACCTGCTCGACGCGGCGACGATGGCGATGGTCTCGCACGACTGGGGCTACACGGGTCAGGTGAGGGGCAAGACCGTTGCGTTCAACCGCGCCAAGGTGATGGGGGGCTGCTCGGCACACAACGCCGGTGCGGCGGTGCTCGGCTCGCGCTTCGACTACGACGGCTGGGCCGCCGCGGGCAACGAGGGCTGGGCGACCGACGATCTGCTGCCGGTGATCGAGTCCGTCTGGAAGCGGCTGGAGGTGCGGTCGGTGCCGCTCGGCGACCTGACCCCGTTCCAGGAGGCCTGCATGGAGGGGCTCGTGGCAAACGGCATCCCGGCGGTGGACGACTTCAACAACCTCGACGAGACGATCGGCGTCGCGCCGTTCCCGATCAGCATCGCCCGCGACGGCACGCGCATCAGCAGCCCGTTCGCCTATGTGGACCCGGTCCGGGATCAGCCGAACATGGCCGTGGCCGGCGACGCCCCCGTCGAGCGCGTGCTGCTCGACGGCTCCCGCGTGACCGGCGTGGTGGTGCGCGATGCCGACGGCACGGAGTTCGAGGTCGAGGCAGCCCGCGTCGTCCTGTCCGGGGGCGCCTACGGCACGCCGGCGATCCTCCTGCGCTCCGGCATCGGTCCCGCCGACCACCTGCGGGAGGTCGGGATCGAAGTTCGCCACGAGCTCCCCGGGGTCGGCGAGAACCTGCACGACCAGCCCTCGCTCGAGCTCGACTACGCGGGCACTGACGAGGTGCGCTCCCTGATGACCGCCCACGCCGCGGACCGTTGGCGCCCCGACGAGCAGGTGATCGGCAAGTACGCCTCGAGCGAGTGCGAGCGCGGCTTCGACTCGCACATCTACCCGGTCGGCGGGCGCAACGCGCTGAGGCCCGACGAGTGGCGCTGGACCGTCGCCGCCGCGGTGCTCACGCCGCACTCGCGCGGCTTCGTCCGCCTCACCGGGCCGAGCTCGGACGATCCGCTGCTGATCGATCACCGCTACCTGTCTGACCCCGATGGCAGCGACCTCAGGCGGCTGGTGGAGATCGTCGAGCGGATCCGCGAGCTCGTGCAATACCCGCCGCTCGCCCGCCTCCTCGGCGAGGAGACCTACCCGGGGGCGGCGGTGAGCGGACACGAGGCGCTCACGGAATTCGTCCGCGAGTCGGCGGTGCACTACTTCCACCCCGCCGGGAGCTCCAAGATGGGGCCGGCGTCCGATCCGCTGGCGGTCGTCGGGGCCGACGGCGCCGTGCACGGCCTCGAGGGCCTCTACGTGGCGGACGCGTCGATCATGCCGGCGGTGATCTCCGGCAACACGAACATCCCGACCGTGGTGATCGGCGAGAAGATCGGCCGCGAGCTGGCGGCGGGCTGACCCGCCGCGCGCCGCGGCTCAGCCGAACGAGCCGCGCCAGGCGAGCGCGCCGCCGTCGATCAGGTAGGACGCGCCGTTGATGAACGAGGCGGCGTCCGAGGCGAGAAAGCACACCAGCCGCGCCACCTCTTCCGGGTGCCCGAGCCGGGGCTCGGGCAAGAGGTGGGTAGCGGTCAGCGTGCGAGTCATCGCCTCGGAATCGCCGGCCTCGAACTGATTGGCGACCATCGGCGTATCGATGGTCGCGGGGCAATAGCAGTTGCAGCGGATCCCGAAGCGCGCGAAGTCGAGCGCCGCGGAACGGGTGAGCATAGGGATCGCGCCCTTGCTCGCGCAGTAACAGGACTCGCCCTCGAACGCGAGGAAGCTCGAGACGGAAGCGCAGTTGACGATCGCCGCGGCGCGCGAGCGTCGCAGCAGCGGCAGCGCGTACTTGATGCAGAGCCAGCTGCCGCGCACGTTCACGGCGAAAATGCGATCCCAGACGTCTTCGTCGAGCTCCTCGATGCGGGTCCGGTCGGTGATCTGGGTGTCGACAATCGCGGCGTTGTTGTGCAGGACGTCGAGGCGGCCGAAGCGCTCGTCGACGAACGCCATCAATCCCTGTACCGCCGTCGAGTCCGAGACGTCGCAGGCGTGGTAGACCGCCGTGCCGCCCTCGCGCCCGACGAGCTCGACGGTCTCGGCGCCGCCCGCGTCGTTCACGTCCGAGACCACCACGGCCTCCGCTCCCTGGCGCACCATCTCGACGGCGGTGGCGCGGCCGATCCCGCTCCCCGAGCCGGTGACCAGACAGACCTTGCCGTCCAGTCTCATGTCAGGACTTGCAGCAGCTCCGTGGTCAGCCCGTCGGGGTCGCGGCAGTACACCCAGCGGATTCCCGACTCGTGGGTGATCGGCTCCGAGAAGAAATCGATGCCGGCTGCGCGCAGTTCCTCGTAGGCTTTGTCGACGTCGTCCACCTCGACGCACAGGTGGGCCGCGCCGGTGCCGTTGTTCGGAAGCGGCGCCGGGCCGCCGTCGGGCTTGACGTACTGGATCAGCTCGAGCCGCGAGTTCTCGCTCTCGAGGATGGCGACCCTGAGCGCCGCGTCCGGAACGCCGAGGCCCTCCTCGACCTCGGCACCCTCCTCCTCGATGCGAGCGGTCACCTCGAAGCCAAAGCGCGAGTAGAAGGCAACCGACCTGTCGAGGTCCGAGACCGTCAGGCCCATGTGGTGCATCCCGGAGCTGCCGACGCTCATCCCGTGACGTCCTTCCAGGCGGCTTCGGTCGCGTGCAGGAGGATGTCCACGTCGGCGTCGGTGTGCGCGTACGAGAAGTGGCTGCGCTTGAGGTTGAGCGGCAGCTCGAAGACCCCGTAGTCCATCTCGGCCCGGCGGACCGCGATGAACAGATCGGCGTCGTTGTGGAGCAGGGCGGCGTAGTCGCGCGGTTCGACATCCATGAAGTAGGTGACGAAGACCGAGCCGAAGCCGCTCACCCGCGCGGGCTGCCCGAGCGACTCGAACAACTCCGTGAGCTCGCGCCGGGCGCGCTCGCCGAGGCCGAAGATGTGCTCGTGGACGGGCTCGTTCGCGAGCTTGTCGATCGTCGCGATTGCCGCGGCGGCACACGCGGGGTGGCCGTTGTAGGTGCCGGCAAAGAAGACTGGGCGGCCGGGCGTCGTGCTGAACAGCTCCATCAGGTCGGTGCGGCCGCCGATCGCGCCGATCGGGTAGCCGTTGGCCATCGCCTTGCCGAGCGTGGTGAGGTCGGGCGTCACGCCGCTGATCGACTGGAAGCCGCCGAGCGCGTGCCGGAAGCCGGTGATCACCTCGTCGAAGATGAGCAGCGCGCCGTGCGCGTCGCAGAGCCGCCGCAGCCCGGCGAGGAAGCCGTCTTCCGGCAGCACGGCGCCGATGTTGTGCGGGATCGGCTCGAGCAGCACCGCGGCGACGTCGCCTTCGCCGAGTGCCTGCTCGACCGCGGCGAGGTCGTTGAACGGAACGACGATCGTGGCCTCGACCGTCTCGGGCATCATGCCCGCCGACAGCGGGTCCTTGGTCCCCATCTTGTCGGGGGGCGAGATGACGTTCATCGCCACGGCGTCGTGCCAGCCGTGGTAGCAGCCCTGGAACTTGACGATGCGCGTGCGGCCGGTGGCCGCGCGTGCGAGTCGCAGCGCATGGAAGGTCGCCTCGCTGCCGGTGGCGGTCAACAGCACCTGCTCGATCGCGGGCACGAGCTCGACGAGCCGCTCGGCCAGCTCGATCTCGAGCCTCGAGACACCGACGCCCATCAGGTCGAGCTCGCGGATCGCCGCGATGGCCGCGGCGTCGACGTCCGGGTCGTTGTGTCCGAGCAGCTGGGGACCGAACGCGGCGTGGAAGTCCAGGTACTCGCGCCCCTCGCCATCGGTGAAGCGCGCGCCTTCGGTGCGGGCGATGACCAGGTCCTCGAGATGGGCGATCTGACGCTGACCGCTGTTCACTCCGCCCGGCATGACCGCCCGCGCGCGTTCGGGAAGGCTGGGCGCGCCCGTGAGGGGCGCGGTGGTCCCACGAGACATGCGGGCAGTATAACGATAAACAAAGCCCGGTCAAGTGCCCCCGATGCCCCTCTGGCAGGCACCCGGAAGCGCGTTTGACCAGGCTCAGATTTATCGTTAGAGTGCCGTCTGGCAAGAGGGAGCAAGCATGTTGAGAATGTTCTTCTGTACCGACGTGCACGGCTCGGAGGTCTGCTTCCGCAAGTTCCTGAGCGCGGGCAGGGTCTACGAGGCCAGCGTGGTGATCATGGGCGGCGACTGCACCGGCAAGATGATCATCCCGCTCGTCAGCGACGGGAACGGCGGCTACCACTGCTCGTGGAGCGGCGGCGACGTCGACGTCCACAGCCCCGAGGAGCTCGAGGAGCTCGAGCGCCAGATCCAGAACAACGGCCTCTACCCGGCGCGCATGAACCAGGAGGAACGCGATCGGCTGCAGACCGATCCGGAGCTGCTCGGCGGCCTCTTCAGCCAGCTCATGGCCGAGACGCTGCGGCGCTGGCTCGCGCTTGCCGAGGAGCGGCTGCACGACTCGGGACAGCGCGTGATCTTCACCCCCGGCAACGACGACGAGTGGGCGGTCGACGACGTGCTCAGGGAATCGAGCTTCGTGGAGTCCCCCGAGGGCACGATCACGCGCGTCGGCGGGCAGCACGAGATGCTGAGCCTGGGCTGGGCGAACCCCACCCCGTGGGACACGCCGCGCGAATGCTCCGAGGAGGAGCTGCGCGCGAAGATCGACGCGCTGGCGAGCCAGATCGAGGACATGGAGAACGCGATCTTCAACATCCACGTCCCGCCGTGGGGCACCGGCCTCGACAACGCGCCCGAGCTCGAGGACGGCGCGAGCCGAGTCAAGCGCGGCGGCTCGATCATGAAGCCCGTCGGCAGCACCGCCGTGCGGGACGCGATCCTCGAGTATCAGCCCCTGCTCAGCCTGCACGGCCACATCCACGAGTCACGCGGCGTGCAGCGGCTCGGCAAGACCGTCGTGATCAACCCGGGCAGCGCGTACTCGGACTGGACCCTTCAGGGCGTCATCGTCGATCTCGAGGATCACCAGGTGGCGCGCTTTGTCCCGACAACCGGCTGACCAAGGAGCCGCGACCAGATGAGCGTCATTCAAGAGAGTTACGAGATGTTCGTCGGCGGCCGGCACGTGGCGGCCGCCGAGGGTGAGACCGAGGCGGTGACCAACCCCGCCACGGGCGAGCAGATCGCGGAGGTGGCGCTCGGCTCGGCGCGCGACGTGGACGAGGCGGTGAAGGTCGCCGAGGCCGCGTTCGAGGCCTGGGCGGCGACGCCGCCCAACGAGCGGGCGCGGGCCCTGCTGCACCTGGCCGACCGCGTCGACGAGCACGCCGAGGAGCTCGCGCAGCTCGAGTCGCTGAACGTGGGCAAGCCAATCGCCGCCGCGCGCGAGGAGATCCCGTTCGCGGCGGACCACCTGCGCTTCTTCGCCGGGGCCGCCCGGACGCTCGAGGGTCGGGCCGCGGGCGAGTACGCGACGGGGTACACGAGCATCATCCGCCGCGACCCGCTCGGCGTGGTCGGCTCGGTGGCGCCGTGGAACTACCCGTTGCTCATGGGCGTGTGGAAGATCGGCCCGGCGCTGATGACGGGCAACACGCTGGTGCTCAAGCCCTCCGAGCACACGCCACTCACGACGCTGCGGCTCGCGGAGCTGGCGGCCGACCTCTTCCCGGAGGGCGTGCTGAACATCGTGACCGGGCACGGCGACACCGTCGGCGCCGCCCTCGTGAGCCACCCGCGCGTGCGGATGTCCTCACTCACCGGGGACGTGTCCACCGGCAAGGCCGTGATGAAGGCCGCCGCGGGCAATCTGAAGAAGCTCCACCTCGAGCTGGGCGGCAAGGCGCCGGTGATCATCTTCGACGACGCCGATCTCGACCTCGCCGTGGAGCGCATCCGCGAGGGTGGCTACATCAACTCCGGGCAGGACTGCATGGCCGCGTCGCGGATCTACGCGTCGGAGGGTGTGCACGACGACTTCCTGTCGGTGCTCGTCCCGGCTGTCGAGTCGATCTCGGTGGGCGACCCGTCCGACGAGGACACCGAGATGGGCCCGGTGATCACGGAGCGCCAGCAGCAGCGCGTGAAGGGCTTCGTGGACCGCGCGCTCGACAGCGGGCATGCCGAGCTCGTGACCGGCGGCGAGAGCGATGCCCAGGGCTTCTTCTACAGGCCGAGCATCGTTGTCGGCGCGCAACAGTCCGACGAGATCGTCCAGAAGGAGGTCTTCGGACCCGTCGTGTCGGTGACGCGCTTCGACGACGACGCCGAGGTGCTGCGCTGGGCCAACGAGGTCGAGTACGGGCTGGCCGCGTCCGTCTTCACCAACAACGTGGGGCGCGCCCTGAACGCTGCGCGCGTGCTCCAGTTCGGCACGGTCTGGGTGAACGACCACATGCCGATCGTGGCCGAGATGCCGCACGGCGGCTTCAAGCAGTCGGGCAACGGCAACGACATGTCGGTCTACTCGCTGGAGGAGTACACCGAGATCAAGCACGTGATGGTCAGGCTGAGCGATGGCTGAGCATGGGACGAGCGAAATGACCTACTCGGCTGAACACGCGGGGCAGTTCCACACGGACCCGCTCGAGGAGGCGATGAGGGTGATCGCCGCCGGCGAGGAGCGCGGCGTGAAGCTGCGGGCCACCGGCGGGGTCGGGATCGCGCTGATCTCCCCGAGCGCGCTGCGGCCGCCGCTCCAGCGTCGCTACCAGGACATCGACTTCGTGGTGAGCTCGAAGCAGACAAACGAGGTCGAGCACCTGTTCCACGAACTGGGCTACGAACCCGACGAGGAGTTCAACGTGCTGCACGGGCAGCACCGCCTGTTCTTCCTCGACAGCGTTCACCAGCGCCAGGCCGACGTCTTCCTCGACCGCGTCGAGATGTGCCACGTGATGGACCTGCGCGAGCGGCTCACCATCGGCGATCGCTCGCTCACGCCGGCGGACCTGCTGCTGTCGAAGCTCCAGGTGGTCGAGACGAACGAGAAGGACTACAAGGATGCGATCGCCGTCCTGGCCGACCACGAGGTGACCGCTGACGACAGCGGGATCAACATCAACAGGATCAACGACCTCTGCGCGTCGGACTGGGGCTGGTGGCGGACGGTGACGATGGTCGCCGAGCGCACCGACAAGATCGCGCGCGAGCTGTCACAGGGACTCGACGGGCGCGCCCTCGCCCACGTCCCGGACCGGATTCGCCACCTGCTCGCGGAGATCGACCGCGCGGACAAGTCGCGGCGCTGGAAGATGCGCGCGCGGATCGGCGACCGCGTGCCGTGGCACGACACGCCTGAAGACATCGATCACGACTGATGGGCTCGGCGACCAGCACTCGCGCGACCGGCAGGTACGCCGGGTCGCGCAGTCAGCTCGAGCGTGCGAAGCGCAGCCTCGCGGGCGGCGTCTCGACCGCGATGCGGGCGGCGCAGCTGCCCGTGCCGCTGGTGATCGACCACGGCTACGGGAGCCATCTGGTCGACATCGACGGGAACGACTACGTCGACTACGTGCTCGGCTTCGGGCCGATGCTGCTCGGCCACAGCCCGGCGCGTGTGATCGCCGCAGTTCAGGACCAGCTCGCGCGCGGCCTCACCTTCGGTGCGCAACACAGGCTCGAGGCGGAGGTGGCCGAGCGGATCGTCGAGACGGTTCCGTGTGCCGAGCTCGTCTGCTTCTCGACCACCGGCAGCGAGGCCGTCCACGCGGCTCTCCGGATTGCGCGCGCCGCCACGGGCCGCTCGAAGATCGTCAAGTTCGAGGGCCACTACCACGGCTGGATCGACCCGCTGCACGTGTCCACGCCGGGTACGCCGCCCGCCCCGGGCACGGCGAGCCCGCTGGCCGCGACGCCGGGCAGCGGCGGCCAGAGCAGCACCACCGAGGTGATCGTCCTGCGCTGGAACGACGCCGGCGCGCTCGAGGAGACGCTCGCGGCCGACGACGACATCGCGGCGGTGATCATGGAGCCGGTGGCCAGCAACGGCGGCCTGATCGCGCCCGTTGACGGCTATCTCGAACGCGCGCGAGAGCTCACCCGCGAGCACGGCGCCCTGCTCATCTTCGACGAGGTGGTGACTGGGTTCCGGCTCGCGCTCGGCGGCGCCCAGTCGCGCTACGGCGTGACGCCCGACCTCGCCACCTACGGCAAGGCGATCGCGTCGGGACTGCCGCTCAGCGCCGTTGCCGGCCGGCGCGACGTGATGGAGGTGATCGCCGACGGCCGCGTACGCCACGTGGGCACCTACAACGGAGCGCCCCCGGCGGCGGCCGCCGCGAGCGCCGCGCTCGATGTCTACCGCGAGGGCTCCCCGGCGCTGTACGAGGAGCTCGAGCGCACCTCCGCGAGGCTGGCCGAGGGCCTGGCGGAAGCCGCGGCCGCGGCCGGGGTGCCGCTGAAAGTGCACCAGGTGGGCCCGCTGCTCCAGACGTTCATCCTCGACGGCGAGCAGAGCGTCACGAGCTACGCGGATGCCGCCACGGCCGACACGGCCCGCTTCGCGCGCTTCGCCGAGGCGATGCTCGAGCGCGGCGTGATGATCCTGCCGCGCGGCTGGTGGTTCATCTCGACGGAGCATTCCGAAGAGGACATCGAAGTGACGCTCGATGCCGCTCGCTCGGCGTTCGCCGAGCTGGCCGACTGAAAGGTAGACACGGGTGAGCGAGTACGCCATCAACCTGATCCCCCTCCGTTCCGGCGCTCGAATCGAGGACTTCAAGGCGTTTTCCGCCGAGCTCGACCAGCCCACGCTGCTCGCACAGGACGTGGTGCTCGGCTTCGACGCATACGCGGTCACGCGCCGCGACCAGGGTGCGCCGTCGGTGGACATCGTGGAGGTGATGCACGTGCGCTCGTGGGACGAGTGGGTGGACGTGCGCGACAACTCGGATGCAATCAAGCCGGTCGGCGCCCGCTTCGACGAGCTGATCGATGCGACCACGGTGCGCACGCTGTTCGGCACGCGGATCGAGCCGAGGTAGCGCGATGGCCGAGCGCTACGACGTCGCGATCATCGGCGCGGGACACAACGGACTGGTGGCGGCGAACTACCTGGCGCGCGCGGGCAAGCGCGTGATCGTGCTGGAGGCGCGCGACGTCGTCGGGGGCGCCTGCGTCACCGAGGAGCTGATCCCGGATTCGCGCTGGTCCTCGTGCGCGTTCATCGCCGGGCTGCTGCGGCCACAGGTGGTGAGCGAGCTCGAGCTCACGCGCTTCGGCCTCGAGATGTACCAGTCGGACGTCCTCAGCTTCAGCCTCTTCCGCGACGGCAGCCACATGTTTCTCCACAACGAGGTGGACATGACGCTGCGCGAGCTCGAGCGCTACAGCAAGCGCGACGCGCAGCGCTTCGTGGAGTTCGGGCTACGGCTGAGGCGCTTCGCGGACCTGGTCGCGCCGTGGCTGCTGGAGCCGCCGCCCTCGCGCTCCGAGGTGCTGCGCACGTTCGAGGAAGCGGGCGAGGACGAGCTCTTCAACGAGTTCGTGCTGCTGTCGACGCGCGACCTGCTCGACCGCTACTTCGAGTCCGAGCACATCAAGGGACTGCTCACCTTCTTCGGGATGGTCTCGATCTGGGGCGGCCCCTCGACGCCTGGCACCGCCTATGTCTACGGCCATCACTCCTGGGGCGAGTTCAATGGCCACTTCGGCCAGTACGGCTTCGTCAAGGGCGGCATGGGCGGCATCACGCTCGCGCTCGCCGAGGCCGCGCGCCACCACGGCGTGACGATCCGGACCGGAGCGCCGGTCGAGCGGGTGCTGGTGGACGCCGGCCGCGCGCAGGGTGTCTTGCTTGCCGGCGGCGAGGAGATCGCTGCCGGCACCGTGGTCTCCAACGCCGACCCGAAGCGCTCGCTGCTTGGCCTGGTCGAGCCCTCGGAGCTCAGCTCGGACTTCCGCACCTCGGTGGAGGGCATCGATCAGCGCGGGTCGATGGCGCGCATCCACCTGCTGATCGACGAGCTGCCCGCCTACCTCGGGTTCGACGCGAACGAGGGGCTCCAGCACCACGGGCATCAGCTGCTGGGCGCCTCCGTCGAGAACTTCGAGGCCACCTGGGAAGCGCAGCGACGCGGCGCTCTTCCCGACCGCTACGTGATCGAGGCCGTGATCCAGTCGACCACCGACCCGACGCTCGCGCCCGCGGGCCGGCACACGCTCACGCTCGGTGTGCAGCAGCTCCCCTACAAGCTCGCCGAGGGGACCTGGGACGACATCAAGGAGTCGTGGACCGACAAGGTGGTGGCCGACCTGCTCGGGTACGCGCCCAATCTCGACGGCCACATCCTCGACCGCGCCACGATCACGCCGCTCGACCTCGAGCGCGACTACATGATCACCGAGGGCAACATCTTCCACGGGCAGATGTACCTCGACCAGCTCTTCAGCGCGCGGCCGCTGCCCTCGATCTCTTCCTACCGCACGCCGATCGCCGGGTACTACCTGTGCGGCGCGGGGATGCACCCGGGCGGAGGGGTGATGGGAGCGCCGGGCCACAACGCCGCCAAGGTCGTGCTCGCCGACCTCGCCCCCGGCGGCGCCCCGCCGTCTCGCCCCCGGACGGGCGGCGGGGCCGGCAGGTCGAAGGGCCTGATCGACCGCGTCATGGACACCGAGACGGGCCGCAAGGTCGGCTACAAGGTCGCGCGCCAGCCCGCCTTCCGGCCACTCGCCAAGCTCGCCACGAAGCGCCCCAAGCGCTGACGCGGCCAGCGTCGATCGAGCGCCCGGCCAGGTTGCTTGACCACCGTCTTATTTATCGTTATACATGCCTAGATGACCGGAATCGGCCCCGAATTGACCCCGCTGCGCGCGATCGTCACCGGAGCATCCTCCGGGATCGGGCGCGCCGTCGCTGAACAGCTGGCCGAGCGCGGCGCCGCCGTCGCACTGTGGGCGCGGCGCGGCGACGAGCTGGACGCGCTCGCGGAGCAGCTTGGCGGCGGCGCGGTGGCGGTCCCGTGCGATGTCTCGGACCCCGCCGCCGTGGCGCGGGCCGCGGCCGAGACCGAGGAGCGGATCGGGCGCGTGAATGCGCTGGTGAGTGCCGCCGGCATCGCGGAGCCGCTGCCGCTCGCCCGGCTCGACGACGCGGCCTGGCACAGGACGATCGGCATCAACCTGAGCGGGACCTTCTATCCCGCGCGCGAGGTCGCGCTGCGGCTGCGCGAGCACGACGAGCCCGGCTCGATCGTCACGATCGGCTCCGAGCTGTCGTCGTTGGGCTTGCCGCACTACGCGGCCTACTGCGCCGCCAAGGCCGGTGTGATCGGGATCACCAAGGCGCTGGCGGCGGAGCTGGCGCCGAGGATCCGCGTCAACGCGCTCTGCCCGGGACCCGTGGACACGCCGATGCTCGACGGCGAGCTCGCGCTCGCGGACGATCCCGAGGCAGCGCGTGAGCAGGAGAACAAGCGACCCCCGCTCGGCAGGCTTGCGCAGCCGGGAGAGATCGCCGCGGCGGCCGTCTGGCTGCTGTGCGACGCGACCTTCGCCACCGGCGCGCTCGTGCCCGTCGACGGCGGCACGACGATGGTCTGATGGGACGCGCGTGACGACACGAGCCGATGACCTGAGCGGGACTCGCGTCTTCATCACGGGCGCGAGCTCCGGCGTAGGGATGGCCGCTGCCCGCTCGTTCGCGGCCGACGGGGCGCGCGTTGCGCTCCTGGCGAGGCGGGCCTCGGTCGTCGAGGAGCTGGCCCGGGAGCTCGGGGACGCCGCTCTGGCACTCCCCGCCGACGTCACCGACTCCCGGGCCGTCTCGGCCGCGGTCGCGCAGGCACACGAGACGTTCGGCGGCCTGGACCTCGCGGTCAACGCCGCCGGCGTCGGCATGCCCACGCCGCTCGACAGCCTGGACGCGCCCGCCTGGCAGGAGGTGATCGACATCAACCTCTCCGGCACCTTCTACGTCGCGCGCGAGGTGGGCCCGCGGATGCTCGAGGACGGCGGCGGCTCGATCGTCAACATCGGCTCGGAGCTGTCGAGCGTGGGGATGGGCATGTACTCCGCGTACTGCGCGTCGAAGTTCGGCGTGATCGGCCTCACGCGGGCACTGGCCGCGGAGCTCGCGCCGACCGTGCGCGTGAACGTGGTCTGCCCGGGTCCGATCGACACCCCGATGATGGACGCGGAGCTCGACTGGTTCGCCGACCCCGAGGCCACTCGGCGCGAGGCGACCGAGCGCGTGCCGCTCAAGCGTTTCGCAGCGCCCGAGGAAGTCGTGGGCGCGATCCGCTTCCTGGCCTTCGGCGCCCCCTTTGCCACCGGCACGGTCTTGCCGTTCGACGGCGGCACCACGATGGTCTGACACGAAAGGCGGTTGGCATGAGGATGGACGGCAAGCGCGGAGTTGTGACCGGGGCGGCATCGGGCCTCGGGCGTGAGGTGGCCAAGCTGTTCGCCGCCGAGGGCGCGCGCGTCGTGCTCGCGGACATGAACGCCGACGGCGCGGAACAGGTCGTCGAGGAGATCGCGGGCGCAGGCGGCACGTCCGTCGCCCAGCCATGCGACGTCACCGTCGAGCAGGACATCGTGGCGGCGCTCGAACGCAGTGAAAGCGAGTGGGGCGGACTCGACTACGTGGTCAACAACGCCGGAGTGCAGCTCGAGAAGCCGCTCGACGAGACCACCAACGAGGAGTACGACTGGATCTTCAACGTGAACGTGCGCGGGGTGTTCTGGGGCTGCAAGCACGCGGTCCTGAAGATGCGCGCGAGCGGCGGCGGCACGATCGTGAACACCGCCTCGGCGCTCTCGCTCGTGTCGGATCCGTTCCTGCCCGTCTACACCGGCTCGAAGCACGCCGTGCTCGGATTGACGCGCTCGGTGGGCGTGGCCTACGCGGCCGACGGCATCCGCTGCAACTGCGTCTGCCCCGGCGACATGCAGACGCCGATGATCGAGAAATACTGGGCCGCCACCGGCGATCCGGCGAAGGCCGAGGCGGATATGGCAGCGATGTATCCGGCCGGGAAGATCGGGCAGCCCGGCGAGGTCGCCCGGGCGATTCTCTTCCTCGCCTCCGAGGAGGCCTCCTACGTGAACGGCGCCTTCATGCAGGTCGACGGCGGCCTGTTGTCCAAGGTCTACTGAGTGGCGCTGGGCAGTACCGGAGTGGGGTTATGATCGCCCTTGCCCAGTGCCTGCGCTGAGCGGGCAAAAAAGCAGAGGGATCGCATTCATTAATCGACCTCGTAACAGCAGTGGGCGACCGACAATGCGGCAGGTCGCGCAGCTTGCCGGCGTGTCGGTGCAGACCGTTTCCAATCATGTGAATGGTCGGCACCAGTACATGGCGGAGGGGACCCGCCAGCGTGTCGCTGACGCGATGCGCGAACTGGGCTACTACCCCAACCTCACGGCGCGCGGCCTGAGGTCGTCGGAGACGCGCACGCTCGGCTTCCTCGTCCTCGATCAGCACGCCCGCTTCCTCGCGGATCCGCTCACCGACCTCGTGCTCGCAGGGATCGGCGACGTCGCACGCGACAGCGATTACGGAATCCTCATCCAGTCGTCGCGGCCGACGGAGCCGCCGGACCGGCTCGTCACCCCGCTGCTCCAGAGCCGTGTTGACGGCGCCTTCCTGCTGCTGTCGGGCGAGCGCTCGGTGCGCGAGGCGCACATCGCGCGCGCGGCCGAGATCACGAGCGAGTTCCTCGTCTTCGACGAGCCGATCAACGACCCGAAGATCATGTCCGTCAGAGCCGCAGACCGGGAGGGCGGGCGCGAGCTCGCGAGCCATCTGATCGGGCGCGGGCACGAGCGCATCGCTTTCGTCGGGGCGGCCGTGCCCTGGGCGGTCGTGGAGCAGCGCTTCGCGGGCTTCAAGGACGCGATCCGCGCACACGGGCTCGAGCTCGATCCGGAGCTCGTCAAGATGGAAGCCGGCTGGGAGCCGCACAGTGCACTCCCGATCGCGCAGGGCCTGCTGAGCATGCAGGACCGGCCGACGGCGATCATGTGCTCGACCGACCTGCTCGCGCTCGCCACGATCCATGCGGCCCGCGGTCTCGGCTTCAAGGTCCCGGAGCAGGTGGCCGTGTCGGGCTTCGACGACTTCCAGTTCGCACACTTCGCCTCGCCCGCCCTCACGACGGTGCGCATTCCCGCCTACGACATGGGCCGCGAGGCGGCTCGCATGCTGATCGCCCACCTCGACACGAGCGAGGGCCCGCCCGCTGGAGCGGAGCAGCTCGAATTCCCGATCGAGGTGGTGATCCGCGAGTCCGCCTAGCGCGGGCGGGATGCCCATGAGCGAGCGTCCCGTACTCGCGATCACGCACATACCGCCGGCCGAGCTCGGGCTGCTCGGGGAGGTGCTCGCCGAGCGCCGCACGCCGATCGTGTACGCGCGGCTCGACCGGGGCGACGAGCTGCCGGAGCCGGCGGAGGTATCGGCGATCGTGTCGCTCGGCGGGACGATGGGCGTGCCGGACATCGCCGCCCATCCCTTCCTGCGCGACGAGTTGGAGCTGCTCGAGGCCGCGCTCGCCGCGCGCGTGCCGATCCTGGGCCTGTGCCTCGGCGGCCAGCTGCTCGCGAAGGCCGCCGGGGGCGACGTCGTTCGCATGGCCGCGCGCGACATCGGCTGGTATCCGCTCGAGCGCAGGCCGGCGGCGGACGGCGATCCCCTTTTCGCCGACCTGCCCGCCGGCGCGCCCGTCCTCGAGTGGCACCTGGATGCGGTTGTGCCGCCGTCAGTCGAGGAGGTGATCGCCGAGTCGAGCGGGCCGGGCTGCTCGATCTTCCGGGCGGGCCCGCTTGCCTGGGGCAGCCAGAGTCACCTCGAGCTGACGCCGCCGATCCTCGCTCACTGGCTCGCCGACCCCGTGATTGGCGAGGAGATACGCGGGGCGGGATTCCCACCGGAGCGTCTGCTGGCCGAGGCCGAAGCGGCCCTCCCGCGCCAGATGGAGACCGCCCGCGCGATCTTCAACCGCTTCGCCGATCTCGTGAGCGCGCGCGAGGCCGCTGCCACGGCGCGCGCCGGCTAGGCGAGCGCGGCGGCGATCCGCTCGAGCCGCTCGCCGGTCTCCGCCTCGGGAGCCGTCGGCAGCCAGAAGACCGTGCGCGTGGCGCCGGCCGCGGCATAGTCCTCGATCAGCGCCGGGTCGAGATCGGCGCCGAACACCGAGATCGCGGGGAGCTCGCTCTCGGTCTGGAGGGCGGCTCCGCGCAGCTCCTCGAGCCGCGCCATGAACTGCTCGTGCGTCAGGTTGAGCGGCTCGGGAAACCAGCCGTCGCCGTACCTGAGCACGCGCCGCACGACGTGCGGTCCCATGCCGCCGATCATCACCGGCGGGTGGGGCTTCTGCAGCGGCTTCGGCCACGACCAGAGCCGATCGAAGCCGACGAGGTCGCCGTGATACTCGGCGTCCTCCTGCGTCCAGATCGTCTTCATCGCCTCGACCCGCTCGCGCATCAGCCTGAAGCGGGTGTCGGGATCGGTGCCGTGGTTGCGCAACTCCTCGAGGTTCCAGCCCGCCCCGATGCCGAAGATCAAGCGTCCGCCCGAGAGCACGTCGACGCTCGCCACCGCCTTGGCCGTGACGATCGGATCGCGCTCGGT
>DASXNY010000043.1:0-3713 GCA_036494715.1 Thermoleophilaceae bacterium | reverse complement strand
TCGAAACGGCCTCGACGGCCTCGTCCTGGCCGACCACGCGCTCGTGCAGACGATCCTCCATGTGGATCAGCTTCTCGACCTCGCCCTCCATCAGCTTGGACACCGGAATGCCGGTCCACTTGCCCACCACCTCGGCGACGTTCTCGTCGTCGACCTCCTCCTTGAAGAAGCGGACCGCCCCCCCGCCGCCGGCGCCCGCCTCGGCGTCGGCGAGCGCGCGCTCGAGCTCGGGGATCTCCCCGTAGCGGAGCTCGGCCGCGCGCTGGAGATCGGTCTCGCGCTCAGCGCGCTCGGCCTCGCGCTGCGCCTCGTCGAGGCGCTTCTTGACGTCAGAGATCGCGTCGATCGAGGACTTCTCCTGCTCCCACTCGGCCTTCATCGCGTCGCGCTGCTCGCGCAGCTCGGCGAGCTCGCGCTCGATCGCCTCGCGGCGCGCCACGCTGGCCTGGTCGGACTCCTTCGACAGCGCCTGCTGCTCGATCTCGAGCTGCATGATGCGGCGCTCCACCTCATCGATCTCCACGGGCACCGAGTCGATCTCGATGCGCAGCCGCGAGGCGGCCTCGTCGATCAGGTCGATCGCCTTGTCGGGCAGGAAGCGGTCGGCGATGTAGCGCTGCGAGAGCATCGCGGCGGCAACGATCGCCGAGTCCTGGATGCGCACCTGGTGGTGCACCTCATAGCGCTCCTTGAGCCCGCGCAGGATCGCGATCGTGTCCTCCACGCTCGGCTCCTCCACGAACACGGGCTGGAAGCGGCGCTCGAGCGCGGCGTCCTTCTCGATGTGCTTGCGGTACTCGTCGAGCGTGGTCGCGCCGACGGCGCGCAGCTCCCCGCGCGCGAGCATCGGCTTCAAAAGATTTGCGGCGTCCACCGCGCCCTCGGCGGCGCCGGCCCCTACGATCGTGTGCAGCTCGTCGAGGAACATGATGATCTGGCCCTCGGCTTCGGAGACCTCCTTGAGCACGGCCTTGAGCCGATCCTCGAACTCGCCGCGGTACTTGGCGCCGGCGATCAGCGCGCCGATGTCGAGCGCGATCACGCGCCGGTCGCGCAGCGACTCGGGCACGTCGCCGTCGACGATGCGCTGGGCGAGGCCCTCGACGATCGCCGTCTTGCCGACGCCCGGCTCACCGATCAGCACCGGGTTGTTCTTGGTCCGCCGGGAGAGCACCTGGATCACGCGGCGAATCTCGTCGTCGCGCCCGATCACCGGGTCGAGCTTGCCGTCCTCGGCCGCCTTCGTGAGGTCGCGGCCGTAGCGCTCGAGCGCCTGGTACTTGTCCTCGGGCGACTGGTCGGTGACGCGGTGGGGACCGCGTACCTGGCTCACGGCCTCCGCGAGCTGGTCGTGCGTGGTCTGCAGGTCGACGTTGGGGTCGCCGGTCAACGCGAGCAGCAGGTGCTCGGTGGACACGTACTCGTCGCCCATACCGCGCGCCTCGTCGTCGGCGCGGCGGAGCACCTCGGCCATCCCCGCGCCGAGCTCGGGCACGGCGCTCGCGTCGCCGGTGATCACGGGGAAGCCGTCGAGCTGCTCGTTGGCACGCGCGCGCACGGCCTCGGGGTCGACCCCCAGGCGGCGCAGCACGGGCACGACGATTCCGCCCTCCTGCTCGAGCAGCGCAAGCAGCAGGTGCACCGGGGCGACCTGTGGGTTGCGGCGCCCGGCGGCGAGCCGCTGCGCGGCCTGGAGGGCTTCCTGTGACTTGACGGTAAAGCGGTCTGGACTCATGTTCTCGGTTCTTAGTTCCTGGGACTCGATCGTCTAATCGGGATTCGGACGCCCTTCTGGTTCTTGGGCGCAAGCGCCGTCTCGGGCGGCTGGTAGGGCACCAGCTCGAAGCGGAACGAACGCCGCACGCGCTCGATTTCCGCGAGCATCTCGCGCTCCATGCGGTCGGCCTCCCGCTGGATACGAGCCATGCGCTCGGTCAGCCGCGCCATCTCCTGCTCGAGCGCGAAGACGCGCTCGACGCCCGCCAGGTTCATCCCCATCTCGGAGGTGAGCTCCTGGATGCGACGGAGCCGGTCGACGTCCTCCTGCGAGTAGAGACGCGTGTTGCCGCGCGAGCGCTTGGGCGTGATCAGCCCACGCGTCTCGTAGATGCGCAGCGTCTGCGGGTGCATGCCAGCGAGCTCCGCGGCCACGGAGATCATGTAGACCCCCCGCCGCGGATCGGGCTGGTCGCCGTCACCGCCGGCCTTCTTCCTCGTCACCGCCTAGCTCCTTTCCCCGAAGAGCCGCTCGCGCGGGTTGCCGTTCATCACGGACGCCAGCTCGTCGACGGCCTGCTTCTGCTCCTTGTTGAGTGAGCTCGGCACGTCGATCGTCAGCCGGTAATGGATGTCGCCGCGGCCCTTGCCGCCGAGCTTGGCCGGACCCTCGCCGCGCAGCCGCTGCACGGTGCCGTGCTGGGTGCCAGCGGGCACGCGGATGCGCTTGGTGCCCGACAGTGTCGGCACCTCCACGGTCGCGCCCCGGATCGCCTCCGGGATCGTGATCGGCACATCCACCTCGAGGTTGTCGCCCTTGCGCCGGAAGACCGGCGAGTCGCCCACGCGCGTGATCACGTACATGTCGCCCGCCGGGCCGCCGCGGCGTCCGGGCTCGCCCTTGCCGGCCAGCCGCACGCGGCTCCCGTCCTTGACGCCCGCCGGAATGTTCACCCGGTAGCGCTTGACCTGCATCGTCTGGCCGCGGCCGTGGCAGGTCGGGCAGGGGTCGGTGATCTGCGTGCCGGTGCCGCCGCAGAGCGAGCACGGCTGGGAGATCGAGAACAGCCCCTGGCCCTGCGACTCGATGCCGCGACCCTGGCAGCGCGGGCACACCTGCGGCGTCGTGCCCGGCTTGGCGCCGGTGCCGTGGCAGGTCGGGCAGGCCGACGGCACCTGAGCGGTGACCGGCACCTGTGCGCCCTCCATCGCCTGCTCGAACGAGATGTGCACCTCGGTCTCGAGGTCGCGTCCACGCTCGGGGCCCGGCCTGCGTGCGCCGCCGGGGCCACCCCCGCCGCCGAAGAGGTCAGACAGGATGTCGCCGATGCCGCCGAAGCCGGTGCCCGCGCCGCCCGTGCGGAACGCGCCCGGGTCGAAACCGCCGAACGCCCCGCCGCCCTGGTCATACTGCTTGCGCTTCTCCGGGTCGGACAGGATGTCGTTGGCCTGCTGGATGTCCTTGAAGCGCTCCTCGGCCTGCGCGTCATCCGGGTTCTTGTCCGGGTGGTACTGACGCGCGAGCTTGCGGTAGGCCTTCTTGATCTCGTCCTGCGAGGCCTTCTTGTCGACCCCGAGGGTCTTGTACGGGTCCTTCGGCGGCGCCACCGCTACTGGCTCACGATCACTCGCGCCGGCCGCAGGACGGTGTCGTTGAGGCGATAGCCCTTCTCGACCACGTCCATGACGGTGCCGGGATGCACGCCCTCGGGCGCCGGTCGCGTGGATAGCGCCTCGTGCACGGTGGGATCGAAGGGCTCACCCGCCGGGTCGAACGACTCGACGCCGCTGCGCTCGAGCACGCCGGCCAGATCGGCACGCACCAGCCGGACGCCCTCGACGACCGGCGAGGAGTCGCCGTCGTCGTGGACCGCCGTCGCCAGCGCGCGCTCGAGGTTGTCGAGCACCGGCAAGAGCTCGCGGACGAGCCCGGCCTTGGCCCGCTCGCCCGCGTTGGCGGCATCCTTCGCCGCCCGCTTCCGGTAGTTCTCGAAGTC
>DASXNY010000042.1:0-43668 GCA_036494715.1 Thermoleophilaceae bacterium | reverse complement strand
CGCCCGCTTCCACGGCTTCCAGTCGGGCATCGACTCGTCGTCCAACCGGCCGAAGAAGTTGGTCTACCAGGCGTTCAAGACGCCGCTGTTCGTGCGGCTCGTGTCACGCTCGACGGTGGAGGTGTTCGGCGGCGTGCGCGTGGCCAACGGCGGCACCGCCAGCCTGCAGGTGGCGCTCGGGCGGAGCAAGCGCTTCCGCAAGCTCGCCACGGTAACGCTCAACAGCCAGGGCTACTTCGACCGCACCTTCCACCTCTCGCGGGCGGCGCAGCGCAGCTTCCACCTCACCTATCTGACCCAGACCAGCAACACCGCACGCCCGTTCAAGCGGCCGCGCGCCGGGACGCTGTATCCGCGCACAGCGCCCCGGCACAAATAGCGCCGGGCGGTCCCTAGCATCTGGCGCATGCCCAGCGCCCAGGATCGTCGCGAGCGTCTGCGCCGCGCGCGCCTCTACCTCGTGATCGACGCCGAGCCCGCCGAGCGGGTCCTGCGGGCCGCGCTCGAGGGCGGCGTGGAAATCGTCCAGCTGCGCGAGAAGTCCGCGCCCGACGGGGCGATCGTCGCCGCTGCCCGCCGCATGCGCGCGCTGTGCGACGAGCACGGCGCACTGCTGATCGTGAACGACCGCCCCGACCTGGCCCTGGCCTGCGGCGCGGACGGCGTGCACGTCGGGCAGGACGACGACCCGCTAGACAGCGTGCGCGACGCCGTCGGGCCGGACCTCATCGTCGGGATCTCGACGCATTCACCCGACCAGGTCGAGGCAGGGCTCGAGTCGACCGCGGACTACCTCGGTGTCGGCCCCGTGTACGCCACTCCGACGAAGGCCGGGCGCGTGCCCGTCGGTCTCGAGCTGGTGCGCTACGCGGCGGGGCATGCCAGCGCGAAACCGTGGTTTGCGATCGGCGGCATCGATGCCGGCAACGCGCCCGCCGTCGCGGGCGCAGGCGCAAGTCGCATCGCCGTCGTGCGCGCGAT
This sequence comes from Thermoleophilaceae bacterium, assembly GCA_036494715.1. Classification (GTDB taxonomy): domain Bacteria; phylum Actinomycetota; class Thermoleophilia; order Solirubrobacterales; family Thermoleophilaceae; genus JAICJR01. The sequence continues at coordinate 42,687 of DASXNY010000042.1, read as the reverse complement.
CCGCGACGCCGGCGACCCGTGCGCCGCCGCGGCTGCCCTGCGCGCGACGGTCGCTCAGGAGGAAGCGCATGTCTGACTCGCCTCCGCTCACCCGCAGGGAGCGCAGTGAGGCCAAGAACGAGGCGGTACGCGCCGGGCTCGTGCCACTGGCGGAGGGCGAGCGCCCGCCCTGGGTGACAGTGGCGGCCGTGGTGGCATTCGTGCTACCGCTGATCGACATCGTGGCCTACGCCGTCGACCGCCACAAGGCCGGCAGCTTCGCCACCGTTGCCTTCCAGGCGCTGCTGATGTTCTCGCTGGCCTGGGGCATGTGGCACGCGCGCTACTGGGCCGTGCTCGGGATGCAGGCGATTCTCGCGATCCTGATCGTGATCTTCGCGGTGCTGCTGCTCAAGGCGTCGACGATCTGGACCGTGCTGATCCTCGTCGCCCTGATCCTCGCGGCGGGCCTGCTGTTCTGCAAGCTGGTCCGCGCCATGGCGAGGATGCAGATGCCGGAGGCCGAATGAGCTCGTTGGATAGGCTCCGCCGTCGCTATGCCTGAGTCCAAGTACGACTGCATCGTCATCGGTTCCGGTCCCGGCGGGTACGTGGCCGCGATTCGCGCCGCGCAGCTCGGGATGAAGACCGCCGTGGTGGAGAAGGACCGCATCGGCGGCCGCTGCCTCAACTACGCCTGCATACCCGCGAAGGCCGTCCTGCGCGTGGCCGAGGTGTGGAGTGAGATCGGCCACGGCAAGGACTTCGGGATCTCGGTGGAGGGCGCGGCGGTGGACATGGCCGGCGCCGGCGCCCACCGCGACAAGGTGGTCAAGACGCTGACGGGCGGCGTCGCAATGCTGCTGAAGAAGAACAACGTCGACGTGATCGAGGGCCACGGCTCCGTCACCGACGACGGCAATGTGAAGATCGGCGGCCAGTTCGACGGCACCGAGATCGAGGCCGGGGCGGTGGTGCTCGCCACCGGCTCAGTGCCGAAGACACTGCTCGGCCTGAGCTTCGGCGGGCGCGTGCTCGGCACCGAGACGACCTGGGCGCTGAACGAGCTGCCCGGGTCGCTTGCCGTGATCGGCTGTGGGGCGTCGGGCGTCGAGGTGGGGTCGGGGTTTGGCCGGCTCGGGACGCAGGTCACGCTGCTCGAGGCGCTGCCGCAGATCCTCCCGCTCGAGGACGAGGACATCGCCAAGGCCGCGGCACGCGAGATCGCGAAGCAGAACGTGGAGATCGTCACGGGCGCCAACATCGAGGGCGCGGAGGCGAAGGACGACGGCGTGGAGCTCACCTTCGGCGGCGAGACCAAGAAATTCGACTACCTCTGCATCGCCGCGGGCCGTGGGCCTGACGTCGAGGGCCTCGGCCTCAACGAGGCGGGCATCAAGGTGAGCGAGAAGAGCGGACAGGTCGAGGTCGACGGCGCGATGCGCACGTCGCTCAAGGGCGTGTACGCGATCGGCGACCTCGTGCCGGTCGGGCCGGCGCTCGCGCACAAGGCCTCGGACGAAGGCGTGATCGCCGTCGAGGACGCCGCCGGCATGGAGACCCACCCGATCGACTACGACTTCGTCCCGAAGGCGACGTTCTGCTACCCGCAGGTGGCCAGCTTCGGCCTCACCGAGAAGCAGGCGCGCGAGGCGGGCCACGACGTGGTGATCGGCAAGATCCCGATGGGCGCGGTCGGCGCCGGCACCGTCTACGGCGACCGCGGCGGCCAGATCAAGATCGTCGGCGACAAGCAGTACGGCGAGCTGCTCGGCGCGCACGTCGTCGGCGTCAAGGCAGCGGACATGATCCAGGAGCTGGTGGTGGCGCACGACCTCGAGGGCGGCTACCCCGAGGTGGCGCGCAGCATCCACGCGCACCCGACGTTCTCCGAGGCGATCATGGAAGCCGCGCGCGCCGCTGACGGCTGGCTCATCCACGGGTGAGCGAAGACTTCCTGCGAGACCGCGTCGCGCTCGTCACCGGGGCGAGCGGCGGGATCGGCCGTGCGCTGTCGCTCAGGCTGGCCCAGGCGGGCGCGCGCGTGGCTCTGCACTACGCGAGCGGCGACGACAGGGCGCGACAGCTCGTCGACGAGATTGGCGCCGAGCGCGCGAGCGCCTTCGGCTACGACCTCGCGCGTGCTGAGTCCGCCGCGGAGCTCATGAAGGAGGTCGCGGACGCGCTCGGGCCTGTGGACGTGCTCGTGGCGAACGCCGGCGCGAGCAAGGTCCAGGAGTACCAGGACGTCACGGTCGAGGACTGGGATCGGATCATGGCCGTGAACCTGCGCGCGCCCTTCCTCCTTGCCCAGGCCGCGTTGCCGGGCATGCGCGAACGCGGCTTCGGCCGAGTGCTGTTCGTCTCGTCGGTGGCCGCCTATACGGGCGGCGTCGTCGGCCCCCACTACGCCGCCTCGAAGGCGGGGCTGCTCGGGATGATGCGCTTCCTCGCGAGCCGGACCGCGGCCGACGGAGTGACGGTGAATGCGATCGCGCCGGCGTTGATCGAGGACACGCAGATGCTGCCCGGCGATCCCGGCGATCTGGCGCAGAGGATTCCGGTCGGCCGCCTCGGCAAGCCTGGGGAGGTGGCGGATCTCGCGCTGGCGCTGCTGCGCAACGGCTACGTGACGAACGAAGCCGTGCTGATCGACGGCGGCCTCTTCCCCCACTGACCCGAGCCGCGTGACGTAGCTCACGCTCGCGTCCGGCCCTCAGGGGTACGCGTCAGACATGGGACGCGCAGGGGTCATCTCGGCTGTTGTCGCGGGCGCTCTGGCGCTCGCCGTTCCGGCTGCCGCGGCGGGATCCGGCCAGCTCGCCTACTCGGCCGGAGCGCCGAGCCAGGTCTTCACCGTCGGCGCGTCCGGCGGTGCCGCCCGCCAGATCACCCATGACGCGGGCGGCGCGGCTCATCCCGACTGGTCGCCCGACGGCAGCTCCGTGGCCTACGACGTCGGCGGCGCGCGCATCGCGGTGTCGGACGCGAACGGTGGCGGCGAGCGCTTCATCACCCTCGACGCGAGCGCGATCGACCCGACCTGGTCGCCCGACTCCTCGCGGCTCGCCTTCACCGGTCCGGAGTACGACGAGAACGGCAACATCGAGGACAGCTCGCTGTACGTCACCCAGGCCGACGGCACGAATTACGTGCGCATTGGCGACGGCAGCGAGCCCGACTGGTCGCCTAGCGCCGATTGGATCGTGTACCGCTCGAACCCCGCGCGCAGCGGCGGTTGCGCCGGCATCTGGCGCATGCACTCGGACGGCAGCGGCAACGGTGCCGTCGCGGCCGGCACCCCGGTTGGAGACGCGTGCAAGGGCGGCGGCTCCGATCCGTCCTTCTCGCCCGACGGCAAGCGCGTGGCGTTCGTGTCCGGCGACGGCCTCGCGATCTACTGGTCGAGCATCCGCGGCGGCACCGAGCACCGCGTGGTGCGCAGCGCGGGCGTGAAGAGCTCGCCGGTGTACTCGCCGGACGGCCGCTCGATCGTCTACGCCACGAGCTCCGGCCTGTGGAAGGTGAGCACGAAGGGCGGCCGCCCCAAGCGCATCGCCACGGCGGGCGGCGCCTACGTGGCCTGGCAGCCGCGCTAGGTGGGCAGCCCGAGCGTATTCACGATCTTGGGCACCTCGGCGTGGGCGACCTTGTTGAGGTCGGCCTTGGCGCGCTTCACGAGCCGGTTGACCTTGCGGACAGTGCCCTTGTCGCTCGCGGTGCGGAAGCGGTTGATCGTCTTCTGGAGCGGTCCCAGGCCAGCGGCTCTCGCCGCCTTGATGAATGCCTGAACGAACGGCGGCGTGCCCGGCGGCACCGTGCGCCCATTGCTGGCGGCGAGCGCGCGGGCGTTGCCGCACACGTCGCTCGTGGACATCGTGAACAGCGTCTGCTGCGCCGCGAGCGAGTGGGCGATCGAGCGCGTGCGGGCGTCGGTCGACCAGTGCAGCTTCGACACCCTGGTCGTGAGCCTCGTGAGCGCGGGGCGGTCGACCGCGGCCGCGGCGAGCACGATGTCGCCGCCGAGCTCCTCGCCGAACTCCGTCAGCGCGGTCTTGTTGAGCGAGCTGGGTGAGACCTGGTTCAGCGGCGCGAGCACGTTCGCGCACTGCGAGCCCACGAGGGCGATGAAGGCGTCATCGTTCTTCTGCGCGGCGTGCACCTCGGCGACGAGCGAGTGGAGATAGGCCCGGTAGGCGGCGAGCGCCTTGTGCGCCGACTTCACGTCCACGGGCGCTGCGCTCGCGGACGCCGACCAGCACAGAAGAGCCGCCAGCGCGGCCACGGCGATCCCGAGTGCTCGCTTCATGAAGACCCACCTCCCGAATGGGTTGAGAGAGCGAGGCACAGTAAGGATCCGCTTAGCGGGCGTCAAGCCGCAGCGGATTGGGCGACGTCGGCCCCGGGTAGCCGATTGGTCGGGATGGGCAGATGTGCTGTATTCGCGGCCGCGCTGGTGGCTGCTTTCGTGTTCCCCGCCGTGGCGCGGGCGGGCACGTTTCCCGGCCGCGACGGCCGGATCGCCTTCACCGCCAACGCCGGCGGCCGTAGCCAGGTCTTCACGATGCGCGCCGACGGCAGCGATCGCCGCCAGCTCTCGCACGAGGCGGCCGGCGCCGCCGACCCCGACTGGGCCATGGGCGGCGGCACGCTCGTCTACGCGCGGAGCGACGGGCAGGCGGCGCTGATGAGCCCGAGCGGCGGCGTGCGCGGAATGGTGCTGACCCAGGAGCCGATCAGCGATCCGGCGCTGTCGCCGGATGGCAGGCAGCTCGTGTTCACCGTCAACGACGATGGTCTCTTCGACGGGCCCTCGATCTACGTCGTGAACATGGACGGCACCGGCCTCCATCGCCTCACCCCGGGGTCCAACCCGCAGTGGTCGCCCAACGGCCACTGGATCGCGTACGTGTCGGTGCCGGCCGACAGCGGCTGCTCGGGCGTGCGCCTGATGGAGCCGGACGGCAGCGTCGACCACCCGGTGGCCCAGGGCCAGCCGGGCGCGGGAGGGGTCTGCCACGACGGCGCCGAGGCCCCGTCGTTCTCACCCGACAGCCGACGAGTGCTCTACGTCGCCACTCAGATCCGCACGCCGCACAAGGCGAACGGCACGGACCTCTACACGGTGAGCATCCACGGCGGCCAGCACAAGCGCCTCACCCGCGACGACCTGAACGAGGCGAGCCCGCTGTTCTCGCCCGACGGCAAGCAGGTGGTCTACGAGGCCACCGGCGGCCATGGCCGGCAGAACGGCGTCTTCACGATCAGCGCCGGCGGAGGACATCGGCGCCGGATTTCGCCGCCGCACGCCGGGCTGACCTGGCAGCCTCTGCCGGGCGGCTAGAGCGCACGGCGCTGCGCATCCGCAGCGAGTGCCGCCAGGCGGCGTCCTCGTCCTGGTCGCGCATCACGCGGGCGAGGTCGATGGCGGCGGCGCGTAGCTGCAGCTCGGCCGCGGCGATCGCCGGCGGCCCGTAGGCCGGCGGGCGCTCCCTGGCGATGGTCTTGACCAGCTCGCGTATGTGCTCGCGCTCGCGCGGGGTGGCGCCGCGTGCGAGCGTGGCGGTGGCGTCGGCCAGGTCGTGGATCGCGTCGCCGAGACTCGGGTGGGGCTCGTCGTCCGAGTCGAGGATCGTCGCGGTGAGCCGGATCAGCGTAAGCGCGTTGTTGGCGAGCAGGCCGACGTGGGCGGCGCGCATGTCGGCGCGCTCGATGTCACGGCGGTAGCGCCGCCGCAGCGGCGCGAGGCGGACGATGTCCTTCGCCGCGGCGCGCGCCTGGGTGAGCGCGTTCAAGCGGTCGTGCACCGACTGCGTGATCGCGAGTGTCTGTTCGGCATCGTGCGGATGCCGGCTCTCGAGCGCCACGGCCGCTGCGGAAAGTGCGCCCGCCACACCCTCGAGCGCTCCCCGGATCGCGCGCCCGAGCAGCGGCAGGGGATGCGGAGGGAAGAACAGCAGGCTGATCACCAGCGCGCAGCCGCCGCCGATCCAGGCGTCGATCAGCCGCTCGCCCGCGACGCCGCCGCTGCTGCGCAGCGCGACCACCAGCACGGCCGACGCCGCCGCCTGGTTCACGAACATCGGCATCGGGCTGAACAGCACCGCCGCGCCCATCGCGATCAGCACAGACAGCGCGATCGGGCCGACGCCTGTGCCGACCAGGCGCACCACCCCCTCGGCGACCACGATCCCAAGCGTGACGCCGAACATCATCTGCACCGCATTGCGCCAGCGGCGGCCGACCACGGCGCTCAGCGAGATCGCCGCCGCGATCGGCGCGAAGAACGGCTGGGGGTGGTTCAGCACGTCGTGCGTGATGTACCAGGCGAGCCCCGAGGCCACCGCCGCCTGCAGCACCGGCCACCATGCGACGCGCAGCCGGCCGACGGCGGGATGGATGAGATCGTTCGTCACAGTCTCCAACTATTCCCGATCGCGGCAGAATGCTGGCGCACGTGCCCGACGAGCGCCCCGTCTTCTACTTCGACCTCGGCTCGCCGTACTCGTACCTCGCCGCCGAGCGCGTGAACAGCACGCTGCCCGAGGTGCCGGTGTGGCAGCCGGTGCTGCTCGGCGCGATCTTCAGGGCGCGCGGCCACGGCTCGTGGTCGGAGACCGGCGAGCGCGAGGCCGGCATGGCGGAGGTCGAGCGTCGCGCAAGCGAGTACGGGCTGCCCGAGCTCCGCTGGCCGGACCCGTGGCCGGGCAACACGCTCACCGCGATGCGCGCCGCGACGTTCGCTCAGCAGACGGGCCGCACGGTGGCGTTCGCGCTGGCGGCGTTCCGACAGGCGTTCGCGGGCGGGCGCGACCTGAGCGACGTCGACAACGTGCTGATCGCGGCCGCCGCGTGTGAACTCCACCCGCGCGCGGTACTTACCGGAATCGAGATGAGATCTGTAAAGGACCAGCTGCGCGTCACGACCGACGAGGCGATCGCGCGCGGCGTAACCGGCGTCCCTTCGATCGTTGTCGGCGACCAGGTGTTCTGGGGCGACGACAGGCTCGAAGAGGCGGCCGAGAGTATTCGCTAACGTCAAGCCGGAATGGCGCAAGAAGCCGCGGTATCGAGGGGGAAGAGCGCCGGTAACGGCGCCGCTGACGACGGCGTAGACGGAGTAGGCGCGCGGCACTCGCTGCCGGACAAGGACACCTGCCACGCGGTCCTCGCGAAGATGATGCTCATCCGCCGCTTCGAGGAGCGCGCGGGCGAGATGTACGCGAAGGCGAAGATCGGCGGCTTCCTCCATCTGTGCATCGGCGAGGAAGCCACGGTGGTCGGCTCGACGCAGGCGATGCGCGAGGGCGACTATCTGCTCTCGACCTATCGCGAGCACGGCCAGGCGATCGCTCGCGGCACGCATCCCAACGCTGTGATGGCCGAGCTGTTCGGCCGCGTCGACGGCTGCTCGAAGGGCCGCGGCGGGTCGATGCACCTGTTCGACATCGAGCGCCGCTTCCTCGGCGGCTACGGCATCGTCGGCGGCAATCTGCCGCTCGCCACCGGCGTCGCGCTGCGGTGCGACTACGGGGACACCGACGACGCCGTGGTCTGCATGTTCGGCGACGGCGCGACGAACCAGGGGACGTTCGGCGAATCGATGAACATGGCCGCGCTCTGGAAGCTGCCGGTGGTGTTCATGGTGATCAACAACCAGTTCGGCATGGGCACCGCGCTCGAGCGCCACTCGGCCGTCACCGATCTTTCGAAGAAGGCCGAGGGATACGGCGTGCCCGGCTCGCGCTGCGACGGCATGGACGTGCTCGACGTCCACGCCGCCACCACCGAGGCGCTGCGCAAGGCGCGCGAAGACCGCCAGCCGCAACTGCTCGAGGCCGTGACCTACCGCTTCCGCGGCCACTCGATGGCGGACCCGGAGGAGTACCGCACGAAGGACGAGGTGGAGGAGTGGCGCCGCCGCGACCCGATCGCGAGCTTCTCCAAGCGGCTCGTGGGCGACGGGATGTTCTCCGAGGAGGACGTCAAGAAGCTCGACGACGAGGCGATGGCCCGGGTCGACGAGTCCGTCCAGTTCGCGGACAACAGCCCCTTCCCCGAGCTCGACTCGCTCTACGACGACCTCTACGTGTACGGCGACCAGGTGAAGTCGCGCGGCTGGTGGGCGGTCGACGAGCGCTCGCCGGAACCGCACCGCGGCGAGCGCGAGCGCGAGGCCGGGCGCCTGCCGCACGAGCTGGCCGAGGCGGGCGCGGCGTACGCCGGCGTGGGCGAGGCGCAGGAGCGCAAGCGCCGCCACCGCCAGTCCGAGGGCGGCGGCGAGCCCGAGACCTCCGGCGCGCTCCGCGACGAAGAAGGCGGCGCCGACTAGATGCCCGTAATGCGTTATCGCGAGGCGCTCAACCAAGCGCTTCGCGAGGAGATGGAGGCGGACGAGAGCGTCTTCATCATGGGTGAGGACATCGGCGTCTTCCAGGGCGCGTTCAAGGTCACCGCGGGGCTGCTCGAGCAGTTCGGCGACAAGCGCGTGCGCGACACGCCGATCTCGGAGAACACGATCGTCGGCGTCGGCGTGGGTGGCGCGATGGCCGGGCTGAGGCCGATCGTCGAGCTGATGACGATCAACTTCTCGCTGCTTGCGCTCGACCAGATCGTCAACCACGCCGCCGCGATCCACTACATGTTCGGCGGCCAGGCCAAGGTGCCGCTCGTGGTGCGCATGCCGCAGGGCGCAGGGCACCAGCTCGGACCGACGCACTCGCACTGCCTCGAGGCGATGTACCTGCACGTGCCCGGCCTGCTCGTGGCTGTGCCGTCCACTCCGGCCGACGCGAAGGGCTTGCTGAAGGCGGCGATCCAGGACGACAACCCCGTGATCTTCATCGAGCACGAATACCTCTACGGCCAGCGCGGCGAGGTGCCCGAGAACGGCGGGCCGATGCGCTTCGGCGAGGCCGCGGTGCGACGCGAGGGCGACGACGTGACGATCGTCGGCATCTCGCGCATGGCGATCACCGCCGAGCGCGCCGCCGAGCAGCTCGCGCACGAGCACGAGCTGGAGGCCGAGGTGATCGACCCGCGCACGCTGCGGCCGCTCGACCTCGACACGATCCTCGACTCCGTGAAGAAGACCAACCGCGCCGTGATCGTCGAGGAGGGCTGGCCGCATGGCGGCGTCGGCGCCAACCTCGCGGCCTTGATTCAGGAGCAGGCTTTCGACTACCTTGACGCGCCCGTCACGAGGGTGACCGGCGCGGATGTTCCAATGCCCTACTCCAAACCCCTAGAGCAGGCTGCGTTCCCGCATGAGGAGCACGTCGTGCACGCCTGCCTGGCCCTGTTCAAGGATCTCTAGCTAAGCCATGGCAAGCGACGTCATGATGCCCCGCCTCTCCGACTCGATGGAGGAGGGGACCGTGCTCAAGTGGCTCGTCGAAGTGGGCGGCGAGGTGAAGCGCGGCGAGCCGCTCGTCGAGATCGAGACGGACAAGGCGAATATGACCTACGAGGCTGACTCCGATGGGGTGCTCATAGAAGTGCTGGCGCAGGAGGGCGAGACACTTCCTATCGGGCAGGTCATCGCTCGAGTGGGTGCTGCAGAGGAGGCCGGTCAGGCTGACGGGGGGCAGGGGGCAGGGGGCGGGGATGGCGCCTCGGCCGAGCCTGCCGCCGAGGAGCCTGCGCCTGAGCCCGAGGCCGAAGACGCGCCGCAAGAGGGAGAGCAGCCGGACGATGAAGAGGAGCCTGCCGAGGAAGAAGCTCCCGCCCGAGCCGAAGCTCCCGCCACCCGCCCCCAGCCCCCCGCCACCTCCGACGGCGAAGCCGCCGTCGGCAACGGCCGCGTCAAAGCTTCGCCAGTAGCCCGCCGCATGGCGCGCGAGATGGGGCTTGAGCTGGCGGGCATCTCCGGCACCGGCCCCGGCGGCCGCATCGTCAAGGCCGACGTCGAGGCAGCGGCCCAGGGCGGCGGTACGGCCGTAAAGGAACGGGAAGAGGAGGAAGCGCCGGCGGAGGAAGCCCCCGCCACCCGCGCCCAGCCACCCGCCACCCCCGGCGACGCCGGAGAAAGCGACGGCGCCAAGGGGAAGGTGACGATCCAGGAGCTGACCCGGCTTCAGCGCACAGTTAGCCGCCGCATGGCCGAGTCCAAAGCCACCGCGCCCGAGTTCCTGCTGAACATGGAGATCGACATGTCGGGCTGCGTCGAGCTGCGCTCGCGGCTCAAGGAGGTGGCGGACCCCGCGCCGTCGTTCAACGACATGGTGGTGAAGGCGGTGGCCAGCGCGCTGACCGAGTTCCCGCGCGCAAACGGCGCCTACCGCGACGGCCAGTGGGAGCTCTACTCCCGCGTGAACGTCGGCATCGCGGTGGCGGCCCAGGAGACGCTCATCGTCCCCACGATCTTCGACGCCGACAAGAAGTCGCTCGGCGCGATCGCCCGCGACGCGCGGGAGCTGATCGGCAAGGTGCGCGACGGCAACATCACGCCGCCCGAGCTGTCGGGCGGCACGTTCACGGTGTCCAACCTCGGCATGTACGGCATCGAGACGTTCTCAGCCGTGATCAACCCGCCGCAGGCGGCGATCCTCGCCGTCGGCGCACTGAAGCAGAAGCCGGTGGTGGACGATTCGGGCCGCATCGTGCCGCGCGACATGATGGGGGTCACGCTCGTCTGCGATCACCGCATCCTGTACGGCGCCGACGCCGCCGAGTTCCTGGCGCGCGTCCGCCAGCTGCTCGAACAGCCCTACTCGCTGGCGCTCTAGCAGCTCTCTTCGGAGCGCGGCGGGCGCGTCCAGCCGGACGGCAGGGCGGAGTTCTCCCACGCGCCCGGGCGGTTGGGATCCTCGAGCGCGGCCGGCCGCTCCAGGATCCAGTTCCCGTGGAACGCAACGAGCGTCGCCTGGAGTGACTCGGCGTCGGCGAAGTCGTTGGGATCGAGCGGCGGCGCGTACTCGATGCAGAGCTTGAGGCCGCGGCGGCGGCGGCGCGTTGGCACGACCAGGGAGCCGGTCTGAAAGGCGATGTTGGCCGTTCCCGCCGTGAGGTCGACCTCCTTGCCGAGAAAGTCCGCCTTGCGGCTGCCCGGCATGTCGAAGGCGATCATCACGACCTCGCCGCGTTCGAGCAGCGCGCCCAGCGTCTCGAAGGTGCCCGGCATGATCACCACGCGCGCCTCGATCTCCTTCAGCCGGCGCCGCCAGTGCTCGACCATAAAGCCCCAGTCGCTCCCGTCGGGCGGGACGAGGAACCACGGGTTGGTGGGCACGTAGGTGACCCGCCGCTCATGCGTCCAGACGGGCGCGAAGCTGCCATGGAAGCAGCCGATATGGCAGAAGCTGAGCATCGTGCCGCGGCCGCTGGCCACCGCATCATGCAGGTGCTCTCCGCCGAGCACGGCGTCGCGGTCCCAGCGCGTGCGCCAGAAGCCCGCGCTGGACACGCGGTTCTCGACCAGGCGCCGACGGGCGATCGCCTCGACCTCGTCCTCGAGGTGCGTGCCCACGACGATGCCCTCGGTGATCCGGCGGGCGCGTTCGAGCGCCTCGCGGTTGCGGATCGCGTCGACCCTGCCGAGCAGCTCGGCGGCGGCGATCTTGAGCTTGATCGGGATCCGGCAGCGGACCGCGTATGACACCCGCGAGCGAAAGCTCGGGAAGGTGAGCTCGTAGGTAGGAAGTACCTGCTCCGCCTCCGTCAGGCGATCCTGAATGGTGTGTTGATCGGGCACCTTAGGAGTATCTGACGAGTTGCCTCATTGGGCAACTGAATCGGCAATCAGGCGCACAGTTGTAGTGCGAGCACGCTTGCCGCACGGCCGCCGCTGCCGGTACGGTGTGGGGGCTAAGGCTGGGAGGCCGCCGCAACGACCCCGGAGACCTCGCTGGCCGCTCCTCTCTACTGGCTCGGACAACGCTGCATTCGTCTGCGCTGGCTGGTGCTCGCCGTCTGGGTGGTGGTGGTGGTCGCGCTCGTCGTGTGGTCGAAGCAGGTCGGCGCGCAGACCTCCGACAACCTCACGCTGCCGGGCAGCGACTCCCAGCAGGCCACCTCGCTCCTGGACCAGCGCTTCCCCGTCCAGGCGAACGGCAGCAACCCGATCGTGATGAAGGCGCCCGGCGGCGCGAAGCTCTCCGACCAGAGGTACGCCGACGCCGTGGGTGCGACCACCGACCAGCTGCGCAAGGAGCCCGGCGTGGCGAGCGCGACCAGCCCGCTGTCGCAGGCCGGCAAGGCGTTCCTCTCGAAGGACGGCGAAATCGGCTACATCTCGGTGGTCCTCAAGGACAGCCCGAGCCAGCTCACTGAGGACGACGCGCACCAGATCCTCAAGGCCGAGCAGCCGGCGCGCGACGCCGGCCTTCAGGTCGCAGCCGGCGGCTACCTCGGGCAGAAGGTGTCGAAGCCGAGCACGGAGAGCAGCGAGGTGGTCGGCCTGACAGCGGCGGTGATCATCCTGCTGTTCACGTTCGGCACGGTCGTGGCGATGGGCCTGCCGATCATCACGGCGATCCTGGGGCTCGCGGCGGGTCTCAGCATCATCGGCCTGCTCGGCCAGGTGGTGGACGTGCCCACGATCGCACCCACGCTCGCCACCATGATCGGCCTGGGCGTGGGGATCGACTATGCCCTCTTCATCGTCACGCGCCACAAGGCTCAGATGGCGGGCGGGCTGGAGCTGAACGAGTCGATCGCGCGCTCCGTGGCCACTTCGGGCGGAGCGGTGACGTTCGCGGGCGGCACGGTGATCGTGGCGCTCGGCTCGCTCGCCGTCGCGGGCATTCCGCTGGTAAGCACGCTCGGCTACACGGCGGCTATCGCGGTGGCGGTCGCGGTTCTGGCGGCGATCACGCTGCTGCCGGCGCTGCTGGCCATCATCGGGCGCCACATCTATTCGCTCAAGCTGCCGCTGCCCGAGCCAAAGCACGACGCGCGCCCGCACGGCTGGGCTCGCTGGGCGCGCTTCGTGGCGCGCCATCCGCTGCCCGCGATCATCGTGAGCGTCACCTTCCTGCTCGTGCTCGCGCTACCGGCGCGCAACATGCACTTCGGCCAGGCCGACACCGGCGCGCTGCCCAAGGACACGACCGCGCGCCAGGCCAACGACCTGCTCACCGATGGCTTCGGCCCCGGCACCGCCGGCCCGCTGCTCGTGTCCGTGAAGCTCGACCAGCCTGCCAAGCCGAACGATCCGCGCCTCTCCGACCTCCAGGCGACGCTCGAGAAGCAGCACGGAGTCGCGTCGGTCACGCCGCCGCTTCTGAACTCTCAGGGCACGGCGGCGATCTACACCGTCACGCCCACAACCTCGCCGTGGGAGCGCACCACCGAGGACCTGGTCAAACAACTGCGCGACACGACGCTGCCCGCGGCGACGCAGGGCAAGGGCATGCAGGCCGACGTCGGCGGCCGCACCGCCGGCTTCATCGATCTGGCCGAGCGCATCAATTCGAAGCTGCCGCTCGTGATCGGGGTGGTCGTGGGCCTGGCGTTCCTGCTGCTCATGCTCGCCTTCCGCTCGATCGCTATCCCGCTCAAGGCGGCGCTCATGAACCTGATCTCGATCGGCGCCGCCTTCGGCGTCGTCACCTTCATCTTCCAGGAGGGACACGGCGCGAAGCTGCTCGGCTTACCCGGGCCGGTGCCGATCGTGAGCTTCGTGCCGCTGATGATGTTCGCGATCCTGTTCGGGCTCTCGATGGACTACGAGGTGTTCCTGATGAGCCATATGCAGGAGCACTTCCGGATGTCGCACGACAACCACGAGGCGGTGGTGGACGGGCTGGCGGCGACGGCGCGGGTGATCACCTCGGCGGCGCTGATCATGGTCTGCGTGTTCGGCTCGTTCATCCTCAACGGCGACCCGACCGTCAAGCAGTTCGGCGTCGGGCTGTCGGTGGCGATAGCCGTGGACGCGACGGTGGTGCGCTGTCTGCTCGTGCCCGCCGTGATGGCGATGATGGGCGACGCCAACTGGTGGATGCCGCCCTGGCTCGACCGCGCGCTGCCGAGCCTGTCGATAGAGGGCGACGAGTACTTCGCCGAGCGCGACCGTGCCGCCGGCACCCCGCGCGCGACGCCGCACCCCGAGCACGTGGCTTGAGGGCGCGGCTCAGTCGCTAGCCGTCGTTGCCGCCCGTTGAGGCGAGGATCTCCGCGAGGTGCACCGTGCGCACGCCGGCGCGCTGGCGCGAGAGGCCGCCGCCGATGTGCATCAGGCAGGAGCTGTCGCCCGCCGTGCACACCTCGGCGCTGGTGTCGAGCACGCGCGCGATCTTGTCCGTGAGCATGGCCGCCGATACGTCCGGGTTCTTGACCGCGAAGGTGCCGCCGAAGCCGCAGCACTCCGTGGCGTCGGCGAGCTCGACGAGGTCGATGCCGCGCACGGCGCGCAACAGCCGCAGCGGCGCATCGCCCACCCGCAGTGCACGCAGCGAGTGGCAGGTGGGGTGGTAGGTGACGCGATGCGGGTAGTAGGCGCCCACGTCCTCCACACCCAGGCGTTCGACCAGAAACTCCGACAGCTCGAACGTCCGCGCGCCAACTTCGGCCGAGCAGTGTTCGCGCACCATGCCCACGCACGAAGCCGACGGCGACACCACCACCTCGGCGTCGGCGAAGACGCGCTCGAAGCGGCGCGCGAGCGCCATGCCCTCGTCGCGGTAGCCGGTGTTGAGGTGCATCTGGCCGCAGCACGTCTGTTCCTCGGGGAACTCGACCTCGTGTCCGAGGCGCTCGAGCACGCGCACCACCGAGCGCCCAGCTTCCGGGAAAAGGGTGTCCGCCAGGCAGGTGATGAAGAGCGTGACCTTCACCTAGTGCGTTTCCGCCGCATCGGGCTCGGGAATTCCTCCGTCAGCGAACGGGAGGAGAAGTCGCATGTACAAGCAGGTGCTCGATCCGGTCGGGAACTCGCTCGGATGGTCGTCGTTGCTCGCGGTTCTACCGCTGTTGACGCTGTTCGTGCTGCTCGGTGGTCTCAGAATGAAGGCGGTGACGGCCTCGCTGATCTCGCTGGCTGTGGCGATCATCGTTGCAATCGCGGTCTATTCGATGCCCTTCGGCCAGTCGATGAACGCAGCCGCCGAGGGCGCCGTGTTCGGCTTCTTCCCAATCATGTGGATCGTGATCAATGCCCTCTGGATCTACAACATGACCCAGGAGACAGGGCACTTCGCGATCCTGCGCCAATCCTTCAGCGCCGTGAGCTCGGACGAGCGCGTGCAGGCCGTGATCATCGCCTTTGCCTTCGGAGCGCTGCTCGAGGCGCTGGCCGGCTTCGGCACTCCCGTGGCCATCTGCTCGGTGATGCTGATCGCCCTTGGCTTCAAGCCGATGAAGGCCGTCACCGTCGCGCTGGTCGCGGACACGGCTCCGGTCGCATTCGGCGCGATCGCCATTCCGATCGTCACCCTCGGCCAGCTCACCGGCATCTCGCAGCACGACCTCGGCTCGATGGTCGGCCGCCAGACACCGTTCTTCGCGATCATCGTCCCGTTCATCCTGATCGCGGTGGTGGACGGCCGCCGCGGCCTGCGCCAGGCATGGCCCGCCGCCCTCGTCGGCGGCACCGTGTTCGCGGCGCTGCAGTTCGCCACCTCCAACTACATCTCGGTGGCGCTCACGGACATCGTCGCCTCACTCGGCTCCGCTGCTGCGCTCGTGGCGCTGATGCAGGTGTGGCAGCCCGGGCAACCGGTCGAGGGGCGCTTCAGCGGCCCGCGCCCGGCGATCGCCGGCGCCTCGGTGCACTCGCCCGCGCTCGAGCGCGACGTCCAGCGCAAGCAGGAAGAAAGCGCGCCTCCGCGCGAGGTGCTGCGCGCCTACATGCCGTACATCATCATCATCGCGGTGCTGGGCGTCGCCCAGATCAAGGGCATCCAGACCCAGCTCGACAGCGTGACCAAGTCGTTCAGCTGGCCGGGCCTCCACGTGCTCAACAGCAAGGGCGCGGCGCCGACGTCGGTCACGTTCAAGTTCAACTGGCTGACCGCCGCCGGCACGCTGCTGCTGATTTCCGGCGTGCTCAGCGCGATCGTGCTCAAGGTCAACGTGCGCGCTGCGATCCGCGCGTACTGGTCCACGCTGGTCCAGCTGCGCTCGGCGATCATCACGGTCATGGCGGTGCTCGCACTCGCCTACGTGATGAACCTCTCGGGCGAGACCATTACGCTCGGCACGTGGGCCGCGGGGGCGGGCGGCTTCTTCGCCTTCCTATCGCCGCTGCTCGGCTGGCTCGGCACGGCCGTCACGGGATCGGACACCTCGTCCAACTCGTTGTTCGGCGTGCTCCAGGTCACCGCCGCGAAGAACGCGCACCTGAACCCGACGCTGATGGCGGCGTCCAACAGCTCGGGCGGGGTGCTCGCGAAGATGATCTCTCCGCAGAACCTCGCCATCGGCTGCGCGGCGGCCGGCATGGCGGGCAAGGAGGGTCACGTCTTCCGGCGCGTGCTGCCGTGGAGCCTGCTCATGATCGCCCTGATGTGCCTGCTGGCGTACTTCCAGTCGAAGGGCCTGCTCAACTGGATGGTGGTCTGAGCGGCCGGGCAGGCACAATGACGTGGGCATGGCGCACACGCTGATCGATGAGCTGCGCGCGGCCTGCGGCGAAGAGCACGTAGTCACACACCCGCACGAGCTGCGCACGTACGAGTCGGACGGGCTGCTGCGCTACCGCGTTACGCCCCGCGCGGTGGTGCTGCCCGGCTCGGCGCAGGAGGTGCAGGCCGTGCTGCGCGCCTGCCACGAGGCGGAGGTCCCGTGGGTGGCGCGCGGCTCGGGCACCGGGCTCTCCGGCGGCGCGCTGCCGGTGGAGGAGGGGATCGTCGTCTCGGTGAACCGGATGAACCGTGTACTCGACGTCGACCTGCCAAACCAGCGGATGGTGGTCGAGCCAGGCGTGACCAACCTCGACGTGTCGAAGGCCGCCGGGCCGACGCACTTCTACCCGCCGGACCCCTCGAGCCAGGTCGTCTGCTCGATCGGCGGCAACGTGGCCGAGAACTCGGGCGGCGCCCACTGCTTCAAGTACGGCTTCACCACCAACTACGTCACCGGGCTCGAGCTCGTGCTGCCGGACGGCGAGCTGATCGAGCTGGGCGGCAAGGAGCTCGACCTGCCGGAATACGACCTGCTCGGCGCCTTCATCGGCTCGGAGGGCACCCTCGGCATCGCCACCAAGATCACGGTGCGGCTCGTGCCGGTGCCGGAGGCGGTGCGCACGCTCGTCGCCTTCTTCGCGGACACCACTCACGCCGGGCGTGCGGTCTCCGACATCGTGTCCGCCGGCATGGTGCCGGGCGCGATCGAGATGATGGACGCGCTGGCGATCGAGGCCGCCGAGGGCGCGACGCACGCCGGCTACCCGGCCGACGCCGGCGCCGCCCTGGTGGTGGAGCTCGATGGTTCCGAGGCCGAGTGCGAGCAGCGCTTCGAGGAGGTCAAGGCGATGTGCGACCGCAACGAGGCCACGGGCATCCGCGTCGCGCAGGACGAGGCCGAGCGGGCGCTGATCTGGAAGGCGCGTAAGGCGGCCTTCGCCGCGATGGGCCGCGTGGCCACCCACTACTACGTGCAGGACGGCGTGATCCCGCGCACGCGGCTGCCGGAGGTGCTCGCGCGCATCGAGGAGCTGTCGGAGGAGTACGGCATGCGCGTGGCCAACGTGTTCCACGCGGGCGACGGCAACCTGCACCCGCTCGTCTGTTACGACGGCCACGCCGAGGGCGAGGCCGAGCGCGCCGAGGAGCTGTCGGCCCAGATCCTGATGGCCTGCGTCGAGGCGGGCGGCTCGATCACCGGCGAGCACGGCGTGGGCTTCGACAAGAAGGGCTACATGCCGCGTATGTTCGAGGACGCCGACTTCGACGCGTTCCAGCGCCTGCGTTGCGCGTTCGACCCGAAGGGGATGGCCAATCCCGGCAAGGTGATGCCGACGCCGCGACTGTGCGGCGAGGTGCCCGGGCCCTACCGGCAGCATCCGCTCGAGGCGGCGGGAATCGCGGAGCGCTTCTGATGGCCACCCAAGAGCTCCGCAGCGAGGCGCCCAAGAACCGGGACGAGGCCGCGGAGCTGGTTGCAGAGTGCGGAGGCGGAGGGCAGATACTGCGCGTCCGCGGGGGAGGCACAAAGTTCGACTGGGGAACCCCGGCGCCAGAGCCGCAGGTGCTCGTTTCCACGGCCGGGCTCGACCAGATCATCGAGCACAACGAGGGCGACTTCACCGCGATCCTCGAGGCCGGCGTGCCGCTCGTGAGGGCGCAGGAGCAGTTCGACGCCGCGGGACAGATGCTCGCGCTCGACCCACCGCTCGGCGAGGGCGCCGCCGCCACCGTCGGCGGCGTCGTGGCCAGCGGCGACTCCGGTCCGCTGCGCCACCGCTACGGCGCGCCCCGCGATCTCGTGCTCGGGATGACCATCGCGCTCTCCGACGGCACGGTCGCCAAGTCCGGCAGCAAGGTGATCAAGAACGTCGCGGGCTATGACCTGGCCAAGCTCTTCTCCGGCTCGTTCGGCACCCTCGGGCTGATCCTGCAGGTGGCGGTGCGGCTCCACCCCCAGCCGCACGAGACGGTCACGGCGATCGGGCGCTCGAACGACCCGGAGCTGGTGGCGCGCGGCGCCTCTGAGCTGGCGCACGCCTCGCTCGAGAAGGAGTGCGTGGACCTGCGCTGGGACGGCGGCGCGGGCGCGGCGCTGGCGCGGCTCGGCGGCAGGACCGCCGGCCAGCAGGCCGAGGCGGCGGCGCGGCTCCTGGCCGAGACCGGGCTCGAGGCCGAGCTCGTCGCGGACGACTTCGACCTCTGGGCGCACCAGCGCGATGCCCAGCGCAGCGCCGAGCGCGCCGTGGTGCGCGTGTCCGGCCTGCAGGCGGAGCTCGCGGGCACGCTGCGCGCCACGGAGTCGCTCGACGGCACGCTCGTGGGACGCGCCTCGCTCGGCATCTCGTGGATCACGCTCGACCCGGCCCGCATCGCCGAGCTGCGCGCGGAGCTCGCCCCGTTCAAGTGCGTCGTGCTCGACGCGCCGCGCGAGGCGCGCGCCTCGCTCGATGTCTGGGACGCCGAGCCGTCGGCCCTCGCCCAGCGCGTGAAGCAGCGCTTCGATCCCGCGGGCGTGTTCGCACCCGGCACGTTCGCCGGAGGGATCTAACGCCGTGGCGGGCTTCGACACCATCCGCCCGCCCGAGCGGGAGCTGATCGAGGACTGCGTCCACTGCGGCTTCTGCCTGCCCACCTGCCCGACCTACAACCTCTGGGGCGAGGAGATGGACTCCCCGCGCGGGCGCATCGTGCTGATGGACGAGGCCGAGCAGGGCGCGGACCTGTCGGCTCAGATGGTCACGCACTGGGACCGCTGCCTCGGCTGCATGGCGTGCGTCACGGCCTGCCCGTCCGGCGTGCAGTACGACAAGCTGATCGAGGACACGCGCGCCCAGGTGGAGCGCAACCACTCGCGCCGGCCGGGCGACCGCCTCTTCCGCAGCATGCTCTTCGAGCTCTTCCCGCACCCCGGCAGGCTGCGCGCGCTCGCGCCGCTGATGGCGCTCTCCCGCCGGCTCGGCCTCCATCGGGTCGCGCGCAAGGGCGGCCCGTTCCCGCGACTACGCTCGCTCGCCTCGCTCACCCCGGAGACGCCACTGCGCGACACGCTCAGGCGCCTGCCGGAGCGCACGCGGGCGCAGGGCGACCGGCGCGGCAGTGTCGGCCTGCTCCAGGGGTGCGTGCAGCGCGTGTTCTTCCACGACGTGAACGTGGCCAGCGTCAAGGTGCTGGCGGCCGAGGGGTTCGACGTCCACGCGCCGCGCCTGCCGCGCTGCTGCGGCGCGCTCCAGCTGCACACGGGCTACGACTCGACCGAGCTCGCAAAAGCCACGATCGCGGCGTTCGAGCAGTGCGACTTCGTCGTGACCAACGCGGCCGGCTGCGGCTCGTCGCTGAAGGACTACGAGCACCTGCTGCGCGATGACCCGGAGTGGTCGAGCCGCGCGCAGGCGTTCAGCGCGAAGGTGCGCGACATCAGCGAGCTGCTGGCCGAGGCGGGCAGCCGCGCCCCGCGCCACCCGGTGCACGCGAAGGTCGCCTATCACGACGCCTGCCACCTCGCGCACGCGCAGGCCGTGCGCGCCCAGCCGCGCGAGCTGCTCGCCGAGATTCCTGGGCTCGAGCTCGTCGAGCCCGAAGGTTGGGAGATTTGCTGCGGCTCCGCGGGTATCTACAACCTGCTCAACCCCGAGCCCGCCACCGAGCTCGGGCGTCGCAAGGTGGACAACCTGCTCGCCACCGGCGCGGAGATGATCGCCGCAGGCAACCCCGGCTGCTCGATCCAGATCGCGGCCGTGAGCGAGGAGATGGGACGCCCGTTGCGGGTACTCCATCCCATAGAGCTGATTCAGATGTCGATTCAGGGAGGCACAGGGAATGGCAAGCGTTGACGTCAAGGGGCTCGAGATCCACGCGCCCGTGGAGGGCCGCATGGAGGAGGTGCTGACCGAGGACGCGCTCGAGTTCGTCGCCGGCCTGCACCGCCGCTTCGACGGCACGCGGCAGGAGCTGCTGCGCGCGCGCGAGGAGCGCATGGCCGAGCTCCAGGCGGGCGGCACGCTCGACTTCCTCGACTCCACCCGCGAGATCCGCGAGGACGACAGCTGGGTCGTGGCCGCGGCGCCGAACGACCTGCAGAACCGCCGAGTCGAGATCACGGGCCCGACGCAGCGCAAGATGGTGATCAACGCGCTCAACTCCGGCGCGCGTGGCTTCATGGCCGACTTCGAGGACTCGAACTCGCCTACCTGGCGCAACATGATCGACGGCCACGTGAACCTGACCGACGCGATCGAGGGCACGATCGAGTTCACGCAGGAGGACGGCAAGCAGTACCGCCTCAACGAGGAGGTCGCGACCCTGCTCGTGCGGCCGCGCGGCTGGCACCTCCCGGAGAAGCACCTGACCGTCGACGGCGAGCCGCTCGCCGGCGCGTTCTGCGACTTCGGCTTCTACTTCTTCCACAACGCGCAGCGGCTGCTCGACAAGGGCAGCGGACCGTACTTCTACCTGCCGAAGATGGAGTCGCACCTCGAGGCTCGGCTCTGGAACGACGTCTTCAACCACGCCGAGGACGAGCTCGACATCGAGCGCGGCAGCGTCCGCGCGACCGTGTTGATCGAGACGGTGCCGGCCGCGTTCGAGATGGACGAGATCCTCTACGAGCTGCGCGAGTACGGCGCGAGCCTCAACGCCGGCCGCTGGGACTACATGTTCTCGATGATCAAGTGCTTCCGCGACCGCGCCGAGTTCATGCTGCCCGACCGCAACAGCGTGACCATGACCGTACCGTTCATGCGCGCGTACACGGAGCTGCTCGTGAAGACCTGCCACGACCGCGGCGCGCATGCGATGGGCGGCATGGCCGCCTTCATCCCGAGCCGCAGCGACGAGGAGGCCAACGAGAAGGCGCAGGCCAAGCTGCGCGAGGACAAGAAGCGCGAGGCGGGCGACGGCTTCGACGGCACCTGGGTGGCTCACCCGGACTCGGTGAAGAACGCGACCGCCGAGTTCGACGCCGTGCTGGGCGACAAGCCCAACCAGCTCGATCGCAAGCGCGACGACGTGAACGTCGCCGCCGCCGACCTACTCGACGTCGCCGCGACTCCCGGTGACATCACAGAGGAGGGGTTGCGGAGCGACGTCAACGTCGGCATCCAGTACATCTCGTCGTGGCTGCGCGGCAACGGCGCCGCCGGCATCTACGGCCTGATGGAGGACGCCGCGACGGCGGAGATCGCGCGCTCGCAGGTGTGGCAGTGGCTGCGCCACGGCGCCGAGCTGACGAACGGCGAGAAGGTCACCGCGGACCTCGTCCAGCGCCTCGAGAGCGAGGAGCTGGAGAAGATCCGCGAGGAGATCGGCGACGACGAGTGGTTCGAGAAGCAGGGGCGCCCGAAGGAGTCCCGTGCCCTGTTCGAGCAGGTCGCCCTGGCGGACGACTTCCCGGAGTTCCTCACCCTGCCCGCATACGACTACCTGCTCGAGAACATCGAGCGCTAGTGCCCGAGCACCTCCTCGAGCGGCACCGTGTCCGCGGGCGGCGCGGTGGCGTTGCCCTCGTCGTCGACCCAGTGCAGCCACCTGTCGAAGGCGGCCACTTCCCTCCGGGCCTCGCGCAGGCGGACATACGCGTCCAGCTCGCTTGACGTGCCGAGCGACCGCTCATAGGTCTCGGTCAACTTGGCCTGGCGGTTCATCGCGTCCTCTAGCCGTGCGACGGCACGCTTGTGCTCGTCGGCGGCGTTGAGTCCGGTTCTGGTCAGGGTCACCATGGTCCTCCCTCTCAGGTCGGGGACCCTTCCCGCAACTGCCTAAGGTACTCCGCTTTCCCGGGTCAAGGAATACCCAACCTGGCGTAGCGCTTTTTTCGAGCCCGCCTCGGTCACGCTGGCGAAATCCAGGACCCGAATGGCGAACTCGTCGAGGGCGTTCTTTCCGACGACGGCGTGGCACCAGACGCCCGCCTGGCGGCAGCGCGTGGCCACCTCGCCCGCGGCCTTGCCCGCCAGCGTCTGCTCGTCGAGCTGGCCCTCGCCGGTGACGACAGCTCTCGAGGCGCGCATCAGGTCGTCGAAGTCGAGCGTGTCGAGCACGTAGGCGGCGCCGGCCACGAGCTTGGCGCCGCGGTAGGCGTAGAGGCCGCCGGAGAGCCCGCCGGCCGCGCCGGTCATCGCGATGCCGCGCGGGTCGCGCGGCGCCGCACCGGCCAGCTTGTCGAGCCGCTTCTCTAGCCGCCTGACCGTGCGCGCGTCGGCGCCCTTCTGCGGTCCGAACACGCTGGGCGCCCGCTCGAACGGCGTGCGCACGTCGCAGAGCACCTCGAGCCTCGGCTCGACGCCGGCCTCGTCGAGCGCCGCGAGCGCGCCCGCGCCGCCGTCGGTGGTGGCGCTGCCGCCGACGGTCACGAGCACGCTCGTCGCGCCCGCCTCCAGCGCCGTGACGATCAGCTCGCCCGTGCCGCGCGTGGACGCCGCCCAGGCGTCGCGCTCGTCCTCGTCCACGAGCGCGAGGCCACTCGCCTCCGCCGTCTCCACCACCGCGCGCCCGTCGGGCAGCAGCGCGAATCTCGCCTTCACCGGCCGGCCGAGCGGATCGCTCACCTCGACCTTCCGCAGCTCGCCGCCCAGCGTCGCGAGCAGCGCGTCCATCGTGCCCTCGCCGCCGTCGCCGATCGGCAGCTCGGTGGCCTCCTCGCCGCCCTTGCGCAGCCCGTCCGCGAGCGCGCGGGCCACCTCGGCGGCGGACAGCGTGCCCTTGAAGCTGTCGGGGGCGACGAGAACCACCTCGGCATAATCCACGACATCGCCGACCAGGCCACAGCCGATACCACCTACCTCCTCACGGACGAGCAGGTCTCGTTCCGGGACGTGGTCCGGCAGATCGCCCAGGAGCGCGTGGCACCGCGGGCGGCCGAGATCGACGAAAAGGCCGAGTACCCGCACGACCTGCGCAAGCTGCTCGCCGAGCAGGACATCCTCGGCCTGCCGTTCGCCAGCGAATACGGCGGCACGGGCACCGGCACGCTCACGCTCAACATCGCCATCGAGGAGCTGGCGAAGGCGTG
This sequence comes from Thermoleophilaceae bacterium, assembly GCA_036494715.1. GTDB lineage: Bacteria > Actinomycetota > Thermoleophilia > Solirubrobacterales > Thermoleophilaceae > JAICJR01. Next base: position 19,134 of record DASXNY010000042.1, on the reverse strand, counting down.
TGCCTCCACCGCGCTGATCCTGATGGTGCAGGAGCTCGGCTCGCTCCCAATTGCGCTGTTCGGCAGCGAGGAGCTCAAGCAGCGCTACCTGCCGCGGCTCGCGAGCGGCGAGTGGTCGCCCGCCTTCGCGCTCTCCGAGGTGGAGGCAGGCTCCGACCCGGGCGGCATGCGCACGCGCGCCGTCCGCGACGGTGACGGCTGGGTCCTCAACGGCGAGAAGAACTGGATCACCAACCTGGGCATCGCGGACCTGTTCGTGGTGTTCGCGGTCACTGCTCCGGACGAGGGCCACTCGCGCGGCATCTCGGCCTTCGTCGTCGAGAGCGACTGGCCCGGCGTCGAGATCGGCAAGCTCGAGCACAAGATGGGCATCCGCGGCTCGCCGACCGGCCAGCCGGTGTTCACCGACGTGCGCGTGCCCGCGGACAACCTGATCGGGGAGGAGGGCGAGGGCTTCAGGGTCGCGATGTCGACGCTCGACCGCTCGCGCCTCGGCGTAGCCGCGCAGGGGCTCGGCCTCGCGCAGGGCGCCACCGACTTCGCCGTGGCCTACGCCAAGGAGCGCCGCCAGTTCGGCAAGCCGATCATCGGCTTCCAGGGCATCCAGTTCAAGCTGGCGGACATGGAGACCCAGTGCTGCGCGGCGCGCGAGCTGCTCTACAACGCGTGCGCCAAGGCCGATCGCGGCGAGCCGGACATGGGCAAGTACTCGGCGATGGCCAAGCTGTTCTGCTCCGACACGGCGATGGCCGTGACCACCGAGGCCGTGCAGGTGCTCGGCGGCTACGGCTACGTGAAGGAGTATCCGCTGGAGCGCATGATGCGCGACGCGAAGATCACCCAGATCTACGAGGGCACGAACGAGATCCAGCGGCTCGTGATCGCAAGGACGCTGTGATGGACCAGCGCGTCAGCCTCATCACCCTCGGCGTCAAGGATCTCGCGCGCTCGCACGCCTTCTACGAGGCGCTCGGCTGGACGAGCGGCGCGGCGCCGGCCGACGACGTCGTCTTCTTCCAGGCCGGCGGGATGATCGTCGCGCTCTGGGGCCGCGACCAGCTCGCCGAGGACAGCGGGGTCGACGACCCCGGCGGCTGGGGCGGCGTGACGCTCGCCTACAACACGCGCTCGCCCGCGGAGGTCGACGAGGTGATCGCGCAGGCGGAGGCGGCGGGCGCCACGATCCCGCGCCACGGTGCGGAGACCTTCTGGGGCGGCTACTCGGGGGTGTTCGTGGACCCCGACGGGCATCCGTGGGAGGTCGCCCACAATCCGCACTGGACCGTGAACGACGACGGTTCGGTGAGCCTGTAGGTTTTGCCCGCGAGCGCGGCTCACCGCGTCGACAATCGAACGCCCAGGAGGTCCGAGGATGATCGTGATGTTCTCCGCCCGCCGTTTGAAGCCCGGTGCTTGGGACCAGTTCCGAGCCGCCTGGGAACCCGAGGGCGACTACCCGCCCGGCTTCCAGCGCGCCTACCACGCGCGCAACATCCGCGATGAGGACGAGATCATCTCGTTCGGCCTGTTCGACATGTCGATCGACGACTACCACCGCTGGCGCGGCGAGCAGGACGCCGAGGAGAACAAGCGCGTCGACCACCTGTCGGCGTTCGTCGAGAACGACCACGTGTCGGGCGTCTTCGAGGTGATCGAGGAGGTGTCCGAGTAGCGCCGTGAGCGAGCAGGTGGTGTCACTGCTGTTGGACGAGCCGGGCCCGGACGCCAAGGCCGCCTACGGACGACTCGCCGAGCAGCTCTCCAATGCCGACGTGGGCGAGCCGGACCCGGAGACCGGGGTATTCGACGTGACGCTCGAGGCCGACACGCGCGAAGAGGCGCTGCTCCACGTGTGGAACGCACTCGCCGCGGCGGGCGCGGACGACGAGATCGTCTGGCTCGAGCACCCGGACGTGCCCGAGCACTGGCGCAGCCGGTCCGTTTGAGCCTGGCGCATTGACAGCCCCCTGATGGGGCGGTTAGCGTCACTCGATGCGGATAAGAGGATCCTTAGGCGCGCTCTGCGTCGGTGGGCTCGCGTTCCTGTGCGCCGCGTCGATCGCCGGCGGCGCGCCCGGCGACTTGGATCCCGGGTTCAACGGGAGCGGCAAGCTCGTGATCGACTTCGGCGGCGACGACATGGCGCTCGCGGTCGCGACCCAGCCGGATGGCAAGATCCTGCTCGCAGGCACGGGGCCGCCCAACAACACGTTCACCATCACGCGGCTGAACCCGAACGGCTCGCCGGACGCGGCCTTTGGCAACCCCGGCACAGGTACGAGCCGCATCACGATCGGGCCCCTTGCCACGGCACGCGCGCTTGCGCTCCAGCCCGACGGCAAGATCCTCGTGGCGGGCTCGGTCCAGCAGACCCAGACCAACGCGGACGCCGCGGTGGCGCGATTGAACCCCGACGGCACGCCAGACACGACCTTCGGGCCGAGCGGCTGGCGTGGCGTCGACCTCGGTGGCCCGAACGACTTCGCTACCGGCATTGTCCCGCTGCCCGACGGCAAGGTCATCGTGGTGGGGGTGGGTACGTTCGGGACAGGGTTCGTTGTCGCGCGGCTCACGTCCAGGGGTCTCTTCGACGGCACCTTCACAGCGAACCGAGGGCTGACCACGATTCCGGGCACAGCGGGAGGCGAGGCCTTCGCCGTGGCGCTCGCCCCCGACGGCAAGCTCGTGGTCGCGGGGACCGTCATCCCGCAGGGACGTACTGCGAGCAACTTTGTGGACATCGGCGTCGCGCGAATCAAGTCCGACGGCAGCCCCGACACGAGCTTCGATGGCGATGGCGCGCGAACTATCGACTCCGGGGTCAACGAAGAAGTCTTCGGGGCGGCACTGCAGCCGGACGGAAAGGTGCTGCTGGCGGGCGACACCGACAACAAGAGCTTTACGTTGCTGCGCCTCAACGTCGACGGCTCATCCGACAATGACTTTGCCGGCAGCGGCAGGGCCGAGATCGCGTTCCCAGCAGGGAGCCAGGGGGCCAACGCCTTGGCGCTGCAGCCGGACGGAAAGATCGTCCTGGCAGGAAGGGCCACGAACGGGATGGCGTTCGCGCGCGTCCAACCCGGCGGCGCGCTCGACATCACCTTCAGCGGCGACGGCCGACAGGTCGTCCTGTTCAACTCCAACCCCGCCGACCGGGCGAACGGGGTCGCCCTCGAGCCCAGCGGCGCGATCGTTGGTGGCGGCGTGGCTGCGTCGGCAGACAAGAACGTCGGCGTAGTGCGGCTGCAGGGAGACGCGGGCTCGCAGGGCGGACCCGGTGGCGGAGGTGGGACCGGCGGCGGCCCCGTGGTGAACCCGAAGTGCGCAGGCAGGAGCGCGACGATCGTGGGCACGAACGGGCGGGACAAGCTCAAGGGCACGCGCCGGAACGACGTGATCGTCGGCGCGGGGGGCAGCGACCGGATCGACGGCGGTGGTGGCAACGACGTGATCTGCGGCGGTGGTGGCAACGACAGGCTCTCCGGCGGCGGCGGCAAGGACAAGATCTACGGCCAGGCCGGCAAGGACTCGCTCTCGGGCGGCGACGGCACCGACACCCTCTCGGGCGGCTACGGCAACGACAAGCTCTCCGGCGGCGCTGGGAAGGACAAGCTGAGCGGCGCGGCGGGGAAGGACAAGCTCAACGGAGGCACCGGCAAGGACCGCCTGCTCGGCGGCCCCGGCAAGGACAGCTGCAGCGGGCACGACAGCGAGTCGAGCTGCTGAGCGGCTGAGCTTGACCTAGCCCCAGCGAAACCCGACGTCCGACGGCCGCGGCTCGAGCGGCGTCGACGGTAGCCCGGGCTGGGGGTCCGGCAGGTTGTAGCCGGTCGGCGCCACGTCGTTCGGCGTGTCCGGGTGGAAGAGCGAAGCGAGGTACTGGATCTGGCCGCGGCCGGGGCCGAGCTCGAACTGGCCGCCGCCGTAGGCGCCGATGCCGTGCTCCTCGCAGTAGTCGTAGGCGGCGCACAGCTCCTCGAGCCCGCCGAGGCGCGAGGGCTTGATGTTGACCATGCGCGGCGGGAACGGCAGCCCCTCGATGTCGGCCACCGCGTGGATGTTGGCGTCCCACGTGATGCGGTCGCGGTAGGGCTCGAGCACCGGGTCGGTCTCGTCGTTGAGACGCGGGTCCTCGATCCAGGCGTTCGGGAACGCCTCGGCCACGCGCCGGTACAGCTCGGGATCGGCGCCCGAATCGACGATCGTGCCCACGTACAGGCCCTTCAGGTCGAGCGAGTCGACCGCGCCCGTCTCCACGAGCTGCGCGATCAGCTCGTCCGTCCACTCGTCGGTGGGGTCGAGCTTGAAGCGCAACGTCGGATAGCGCGCGAGCCGCTTGCTCACGGGATCGAGCGTCGGCGGCTCCCCCAAGCGCAGCGACACCACGAACGTGAGCGGCCGCATCTCACGGCCCACGGTCTCGTGCAGAGTCGTGCCCGCCTGGCGCAGCGCGAGATCGAGCGCGGCGCTCTCGAAGGCCCAGCGCCGGTAGCGCCGCGACACGTCGCGCACGGGCTCGGCAGGGAACAGGTCGAGCCCGCCGACCAGGTCACACAGCTCGCCGAGCGTGCGTCTGCCCGCGAGGTCGAGCACCGGCCCGGCGTCCTGGAGCGCTACGTGATCGAGCGCGTCGTAGGTCACGTCCTCGCCAACGCCCTCCTCGCCACCGCCGCGCATGTGGATCACGGTGGACAGGCGCGTGAAGTCGGACGAGACGTCGGCCTCGAGACCCTCGAGCGAGTAGCTCTCGATCTCCACCGGCAGTTGCGCGAGTCCGTCGAAGGTGGGCACCGCCTACAGCCTATTAAGGGTCGTGTGCGCGCCCTTGCGCCAACTCGGCGTGCTCCCCTAGAGTCGATCTCGGATGAGCACTGGCTCGGAAGCGATCGGGCCCGGCGTTCCGCTTACTGGTCAACCGGACGCAGCAGCAGAGCCTGGGCTGAAGACGGGTGCCATCGGCTTCCTGTCGAACGTAGTGATCGGCGTGGCGTCGACCGCGCCCGGCTACTCGCTCGCCGCAACGCTCGGCTTCGTCACCGCGGTGGTCGGCTTCCACGCGCCGGCGATCATGATCGTCGCGTTCCTGCCGATGCTCTGCATCGCGCTGGCCTACAACTACCTGAACCGCGCCGACCCTGATTGCGGCACCACCTTCTCCTGGGTGACGAAGGCGATGGGCCCGCGCTCCGGCTGGATGGGCGGCTGGGCGATCATCATCGCGGACGTGATCGTGATGGCCAACCTGTCGCAGATCGCCGGCCTCTACTCGTTCCAGCTGTTCGGCAACAGCAGCCCCAGCACTTTCGAGGTGACGCTGGTCGGGGTCGCCTGGATCGTGGTGATGACGTGGATCTGCTGGCGCGGCATCGAGCTCTCGGCGCGCCTGCAGCAGGGACTGCTCGGCGCCGAGTTCATCACGCTGATGATCTTCGCCATCGTCGCGCTCGTGAAGACCTACTCGAACCCTGGCCCGGCCTCCTCGCACGTCCAGCTCAGCTGGTTCTCACCGTTCTCCGGGGTGTCGACGAGCGCGTTGATCAGCGGGGTGCTGTTGGCCGTGTTCATCTACTGGGGCTGGGACAGCGGCGTGGCCGTGAACGAGGAAACCGAGGATGCAGACACCGGGCCAGGCAAGGCCGCCGTGATCTCGACATTCCTGCTCGTGGGGATCTACGTCCTCGTGTCGACGGCGGCAGTGGCATACGCCGGCCTGGCCGTGCTGAACAACAATCCGGACGACGTGTTCGCACCGATCGGCAAGTCCGTGCTCGGCTCGGGGCTCGACAAGCTGCTGATCATCGCGGTGCTCACATCGGCGTCCGCCTCGACGCAGACGACGATCCTGCCAACCGCTCGCACCAGTCTGTCGATGGCGCGCCAGAAGGCGCTGCCGAAGGTGTTCGGCCGCATCCACCCGCGCTTCCAGACCCCCGACTTCTCCACGATCCTGATGGGCGCGGTGTCGATCGTCTGGTACGTCGGGCTGACGCTGGTGAGCGAGAACGTGCTCGGCGACTCGATCGCCGCGCTCGGTCTGATGATCGCCTTCTACTACGGGCTGACGGCCTCGCGTGCGTCATCTACTTCCGGCGGGAGCTGTTCAAGAGCGCCAAGAACTTCATCTACATCGGCGTGCTGCCGTTTCTCGGGTTCGCGAGCCTCGCCTACCTGTTCGTCAAGTCGTGCATCGAGCTCGGCAAGACGGATGCCGGTTCGACCGTGATCTTCGGCGTCGGGGGTCCGCTCGTGATCGGCCTCGGCGGCCTGCTGCTCGGGCTCGTCTTCATGGCCTGGTGGAACGGGATCAGCCCGAGCTTCTTCAAGCGCAAGCCCGAGGTGGCGGACCCGCGCCTGCTCACCGGCGAGATGAAGGCGCAGGCGGTCACGCCGGATGTCTGACGAGATCGTCCTCGGCTACGACGGCTCAGACGGCGGCAAGGCCGCGCTCGCCGTTGCGATCGACCTCGCGAAGCAGCTCGACCGCAAGCTCGTGATCGCATACGCCTATGAGGTGTCGCAGTTCGGCGGCGAGGTGCAGGACCTCGGCCGCGCGCTGCATGAGCGCGGCGAGGCAGTGAACGGCGAAGCCGTGACCACTGCACGCGACGCCGGCGCCGACGCGGAGTCGGTGATCGAGCGCGGCGACAAGGCAGATGCCCTGGCACGCGTGGCCTCAGAGCGCGCCGCAGCGATGATCGTCGTTGGCAGCCGCGGCGAATCCCCGCTCAAAGGCCTGGTGCTCGGCTCAGTGGCCCACAAGCTGCTGCACCTGGCGACGACGCCAGTGCTGGTCGTGCCCACACACCACGCCTAGAGCGCCCGCCACCCGCCACCGGCCCCCCGCCACCCTAGGCGATTGCTTCCTGGTCCGGCCGCACCGCGCTCATCCTCTCCGCGCGGCGCTGCTGAAGCACGGTGAGGATCGCGATCCCCACGGTGAACACGAAGATCATCGTCGCCACGATGTTCACCTCGGGCGGGATCGACACGCGCGCCGCGCCCCAGATGAAGAGCGGGTAGGTGACCGTCGAGCCCGAGTTGAAGTTCGTGATCACGAAGTCGTCGATCGACAGCGCGAACGCGAGCAGCGCGGCTGCGAGCACGCCGGGCGCGATCAGCGGCAGCGTGACCTTCCAGAAGGTCGTCCAGGCGTTGGCGCCCAGGTCCTGGGCCGCCTCTTCCAGCGACCGGTCGAAGCCGATGAGCCTCGATCTCACCGTGACCACGACGAACGAGATGTTGAACATCACGTGCGCGATCACGATCGTGATGAAGCCGGTGTTGACGCCGAGCGACAGGAACAGCGACAGGAGCGACGCGCCGAGCACGATCTCGGGCGTGCCGAGCGGCAGGAAGATGAAGAAGTTGAGCGGCCCGCGCCCGCGGAACTGGTAGCGGACCATCGCCAGCGCCATCATCGTGCCGAGCGCGGTGGCGATCACCGTCGAGATCGCGGCGATCTCGACCGACACCTTGAGCGCGTCCAGCAGCCCCGGCACCTGGAACGGGTCCTTCCAGTGCTTGAGCGTCCACCCCTGCCACACGAAGTTGAAGCGGCTGTGGGTGTTGTTGAACGAGAACCAGATGATGATCCCGATCGGGAACAGCAGGTACAGAATCGCCAGCGCCGAGTAGACCGGCAGCGTCCAGTGCAGGACCCTCCGCCCCACGCGCGTCGGGAGCGACGTGCCTGGCGGGCGCTCGCTGCGAGCGGCGGCGGGTGCTCGCACGGCCTCGGCGGTCACCTGGCCTCCGTTCCCATCAGCGCCTCGGTGCCGGCCAGCCAGGCCCAGGCGCCCACCAGCAGCAGGATGATCGCCATCAGGGTGAACGACAGCGCGGCGGCGGTCGGGTAGTCGGTGATCTCGAGGTAGCGGCTCTGGATCACGTTGCCGATCATCGTCTGCTTCGGCGACCCGAGCAGCGTCGCGTTGACGAAGTCGCCCGCCGCGGGGATGAACGTGAGCAGCACGCCGGCCACGACGCCCGGCATCGACAGCGGGAGCGTGATCTTCCGGAACACCGAGCGCCGGTTGCCGTAGAGGTCGGCGCCCGCCTCGAGCAGCCTGCTGTCGATCCGCTCGAGCGACGCGTAAACCGGCAGGATCATGAACGGCAGGAAGTTGTAGGTGATGCCCGCCACCACGGCGCCCGTGGTGGCGAGGATTCTCCCGTCCGGCCCGATGATGTGCAGCGTCTGCAGGATCGAGACGAGCGGGCTCGAGTCATCGAGGATCGTCTCCCACGCCAGCGTGCGCACCAGGTAGGTGACGAAGAACGGCAGGATCACCGCGAGCAGCAGCGCGTTCCGCCAGCGGCCGCCGCGGAACGCGATCGCGTAGGCGAGCGGATAGCCGATCAGGAGTGAGAGTCCGGTGGACAGCCCGGCGTACCAGAACGAGCGCAGGAACTGCGTGCCGTAGTTCGACCAGGCGTCCGTGTAGGTCTTGAAATGCCAGTCGAAGTGGTAGCCGTTGAAGATCGACCCGGTCTCGAGCGAGATCTTCCCCTGGTAGTAGAGCGGCAGCGCGAAGAACACCACGAGCCACAACAGCCCCGGCAACAGCAGGGCGAGCGGCAGGATCCCCTTGTGGCGCTGGACGAACGACATCGTCCCCCGCGGCCTAGGCGCCGATGACCTTCTGGAAGGCGTTGTTGAGCTCGTCCTCGTCGGTCGGGCTGAGCTGCTTGAACGCGTGCCCGTGCGCGAGCACGGCGGCGCTCGGGAAGATCAGCGGGTTCTTGGCCACGCCCGGGTCGAGCTTCTCGAGGACCTGCTTGGTGCCGTTGACGGGCGGGACGTAGTTCACGTAGTCCTCGATCGGCGCCTCGACCTCCGGCTGGTAGATCCAGTTCATGAACACCTCGGCGGTGTACGCGTGCGGCGCCCCGACCGGGACCATCATGTTGTCCGTCCAGAGCATGAAGCCCTCCTTGGGATGGATGAACTTGATGTTCTTGTTGTCGGACTGGAGCTGCACCGCGTCGCCCGACCAGCCGTAGGCGATCCAGGTGTCGCCGTGCGGAAGGTCCTTGAGGTAGTCGTTGCCCGTGAAGCGGCGGATCTGCCCGTTCTTCACGTACTTGTCGATCTTCGCCACGGCCGCCAGCATCTGCGCCTGGGTGCCATTGGTCGGGTCGGTGCCCATGCCGAGCATCGTCAGACCCACCGAGTCGCGCATCTCGGTGAGCATCGTGACCTTGCCCTTGTACTTCGGGTTGAAGATGTCGTTGACGCTCGTCACGTCGCCGACCTTGTCCGTGCGGACGATCAGACCGGTCTGGCCGCTCTGCCACGGCACCGAGTAGTCGCGATTCGGGTCGAAGTCGATGTGCTGAAGCGCCGGGATCAGGTTCTTCTGCACGTTCGGCAGCGCGGCCTTGTTGAGCTTCTCGATGTAGCCGAGCTTGATCATCTTGCCCGCCATCCAGTCGGTCATGACGATGATGTCGCGACCGCCGGAGTTGCCGTTGGCGAGCTGCTGGCGGACCTTGCCGAAGAACTCGGTGTTGTCGTTGATCTCCTCCGTGTACTTCACGTGCACGCCGAACTTCTTCGTGAAGTGCTCGAGGGTCGGGTGCTTGCCGTGGCTCACGTCGATGTAGAGCGGCCAGTTCGAGAAATTGAGCTGGGTGCCGATCGGCCCGTTGGGAATGACCTTGGAGACGGTCTTCGAGCCGCCGCTCAGCGCCGACCCACTGCCGCACGCCGCCAGGAAGCCGGCCGCTCCCATCGACAGCGCCCCCGCCCCGCCGAGACGGAAGAGCTGCCGTCGGCTGATCTCCCGCTGCACCAGCTCGTCCATCCTGTTGTCGATCTCACGGTCGCTCAAGGCTCAGTCCCTCCTGTGGGGTCGCCGACCTTGGCCTCTTGGTCGGGATCGTTGTCGCGCTCTTGTACGTCGCTCTCCGTCTCGCTCTCCCTCACCACGTGCATGTTGTCCGTCGCCCAGTTGAGCCGGACGCGCGCCCCCGCGCCCGGCAGGCGCTGGCGCTCGGACTCGTCGGCGTTCGGCACGAGCACGGTCATCGCCACCCCGTCGGGCAGCCGCACGACCATCTGCGTCGCCGTGCCCAGGTATACGGAGCTCTCGACGAGCCCCTCCACCGATGGGCGATCCGTCGGGGCGGGCACCTCGATGAGCGTCACGCTCAGCTTCTCGGGGCGAACCACCGCGTACACCCGCTCTCCCGGCGCGAGCCCGTTAGAGGCGGCACGTACGGTCACGCCGCTGTCGAGCTTCAGCTCGGTCGAGCCGCTCGCGGCGGGCCCTGCCACCCCCGGCATCAGGTTGGACACACCGATGAAGCCGGCGACGAAGGTGGTGGTGGGCCGGTTGTAGACGGCCTCGGGCGGGTCCACCTGCTCGACCACGCCGTGGTTCATCACGGCGATGCGGTCGGACATCGTGAGCGCCTCTTCCTGGTCGTGGGTGACGTAGATGAACGTGATCCCCACGTCGCGCTGGATGCGCTTCAGCTCCACCTGTAGCCCCTTGCGGAGCTTGAGGTCGAGCGCGCCGAGCGGCTCGTCGAGCAGGAGCACCGTGGGCAGGTTCACGAGCGCACGGGCGAGCGCGACGCGCTGCTGCTGGCCGCCGGAGAGCTGGCGCGGCTTGCGCTTGGCCTCCCGGGCGAGCCCGACACGCTCGAGCTCCTCCCCGACGCGCTTGCGCAGCTCCTGCCTGCCCATCCGCTTGCGCCGTGGTCCGAAGGCCACGTTCTCCTCAACGCTCAGGTGCGGAAACAGCGCGTAGCTCTGGAAGACCGTGTTGGTCGCGCGCTTGAAGGCGGGCAGGCCGGACACGTCGGTGCCGTCGAGCAGGATGCTGCCGGACGTCGGATCCTCGAAGCCGGCCACCATGCGCAGCGTGGTGGTCTTGCCGCAGCCGCTCGGGCCGAGCAGCGTGAAGAACTCGCCGCGCTCGATGTCGAGCGTCAACTCGTCGACGGCGGTGAGGTCGCCGAAGCGCTTCGTGACCTGCTCGAGGCGCACGCTCGGGAGCGGCGTGCCGCCGTCCGCTGCACCGGATCCCGCCGACGAGTCGGTGGTCTCGATCTGTGCTCCCGTGGCTCCTCCTCAAAGGCCAACTCGACCGGGCGCTGATCGCCAAGCCGATAGGGCGCTCAAGAAGTTATGTCCGTCTTCGCGCGAGCGCAAGTAACAGATGCCCAAAAAGTGGCTCGGGCAGTTATACACCCTGTATAGGGTAAGTCCTTCCACTTTGACCCAACGTTCCCTTGTTTGCGCTCAGACCGGTCGCTACCGTTGTCCACAGCGTCCAGTCCGTCCGGGAGAAGGAGAGGTCACCTAATGGCAACAAGGCTCGAAGGCGCGCCGCAAACCGAACAGGCCGAAAGCGGTCGTCTGCAGGAGCTTGCCAAGCGGCACCTCTGGATGCATTTCACGCGCATGGGCGCGTACGAGGACCACGAGCTGCCGATCATCACGCGCGGCGAGGGCTGCTACGTCTGGGACGAGCGCGGCAACAAATACTTCGACGGCCTCTCGGCGCTCTTCTGCGTAAACGCCGGCCACGGCCGGGCGGAGCTCGGCGAGGCGGCCGCGCGCCAGGCCAAGCAGCTCGGCTTCTACACCAACTGGACCTTCGCGCACCCGCTCGCGATCGAGCTGGCCGCGCGTATCGCCAACCTCGCGCCGGGCGACCTCAACCGCGTCTTCTTCACCTCGGGCGGCTCCGAGGCCGTCGAGAGCGCGATCAAGCTCAGCCGCCAGTACCACAAGATCCGCGGCGAGGCCGGGCGCTACAAGATCGTGGCCCGCGACACCGCCTACCACGGCACCACTCTCGGCGCCCTGATCGCCACCGGTATCGGCTCCATCCGCAGTGCGTTCGAGCCGCTGCCCGTCGGCAGCGCCCACGTGGCCAACACCAACAGCTACCGCAACCCCGAGTGGCTCGACCCGGCCGAGGAGATCGCCAAGCGGATCGAGTTCGAGGGACCCGACACGGTGGCCGCGGTGATCCTCGAGCCGGTACAGAATTCCGGCGGCTGCTTCATGCCGCCCGACGGCTACTTCCAGCGCGTGCGCGAGATCTGCGACGAGTACGGCGTGCTCTTGATCTCGGACGAGGTGATCTGCTCCTGGGGCCGCCTCGGCCACTACTTCGGCTGCGAGCGCTTCGGCTACCAGCCTGACCTGATCACGACGGCCAAGGGCCTCACGTCCGCGTACGCGCCGATGGGCGCCGTGATCGCGCGCGACGAGATCTTCGAGCCCTTCTCGCAGGGCACGAGCATGTTCACCCACGGGCTCACCTTCGGCGGGCACCCCGTGTCCGCCGCTGTGGCGATGGCCAACCTCGACATCTTCGAGAACGAGGACCTCTGCGGCCATGTGCGCGAGCACGAGGGCGAATTCCGCGCGATGCTCGACCGCCTCAAGGACGATCTGCCGATCGTCGGCGACGTGCGCGGCGCCGGCTACTTCCACGCCATGGAGCTGGTCAAGGACAAGGAGACCAAGGAGAGCTTCGACGACGACGAGTCTGAGGAGCTCCTGCGCGGCTTCCTGTCCGGCGAGCTGTACAAGCGCGGCCTGATCTGTCGCGCGGATGACCGCGGCGACCCGGTCATCCAGCTCTCCCCGCCGCTCATTGCGGGCCCGGAGCACTTCGCCGAGATCGAGTCGGTGCTGCGCCCTGTGCTCACTGAGGCGTGGGAGCGAATCGTCAAGCATCGGCCTGGCGCTGAGGCTCAGCGCGCTCGCCGTGATCCGACTTAGGAGGCCGCGAGGTGCTCACGGTGCAGCGGCTCATCCAGGACATCGACCTGGAGCTGCTGACAGGCGAGGAGGCCGCTGAGGCCCCCGTCCGCTGGGTGCACATCACGGAGCTGCTCGACCCCACGCCGTGGCTCTCGGGCGGCGAGCTGATCCTGACTACGGGCATCCAGCTCGACAGTCCGGACAAGCAGCGTGAGTTCATCGCGCGGCTGGCGGGGCACCAGCTCGCCGGCCTCGGCTTCGGCACCGGCTTCAACCACAAGTCGATGCCGCCGGCGCTGCTCGAGGAGGCGCGCGAGCACAGCTTCCCGCTGTTCGAGGTGCCGTATGACCTGCCGTTCATCGCGATCACCGAGAAGGCGTTCACGCGGCTCGTGAACGAGCAGTACGAGGTGCTCCAGCGCGGCATCGCGATCCAAAAGCGACTCGAGCGGCTGGTCCTCGAGGAGCGCGGGCTCGCCGAGGTCGTGCGCGCGCTCGCGGCCACGATCGGCGGCGCGGTGCTCGTCCTGTCCGCGCGCGGCGAGGCCCTCACCGCCAAGGCTTTCCGGCGCGAGCTCACCGAGGAGCAGCTGTCCTCGCTGCAGACCGAGGTGGCCGCGCGCAGCGCGCAGCCGGGGAACCACAACGGCACGCGCACCCAACCCGTCACCTTCGCGCCCGAGCACCCCGACCTGTCCGGCCGCGCGCTCGCGCTGCCCGTGGCCACGCGCGGCAGCGGCGCCCCGCAGGCGTGGCTCGTCGCGGTCCGCGACGCCGGCGGGCTCGGCGACTTCGAGCGTCTGATCCTGCAGCAGGCCGTGACCGTGGTGGCACTCGAGCTGATGCGCCAGCGCGTGATGCGCGACACCGAGCGGCGCCTCGCCGGCGACGTGCTGGCCGAGGCGCTCACCGGGCGGCTCGACCACGACGAGCTGGCGATGCGCCTGCGCCCGTTCGGCGTGAGCGACACGGCCGCGGTGCTCGTGTTCAGCATGCACGATCCCGCGGCCGGCGAGGGGCTGCTCGACCGTTTCATGGCGGGCGCCGGCGTCGGCGCCCTCGTGGCCACGCGCGAGCAGCTCCTGTGCGCCGTGGTCGACGCGCAGGACACGGACCCACTCGACCTCGCGGGCCGGGCGCGCACCGCGCTCGGCGCAGAGTACGGCGATGTGCGGGCGGCGGCCTCGAGACCGTCGCCCGCACGCGCCTTGCGCCGCAGCTTCCACGAGGCGCGCTGCGCGCTCGAGGCCTCCGTGCTCGGCGGCGAGACGGCGCCCGAGGTGGCCTCCTACCGCGACCTCGGGGCGTTCCAGCTGCTGCTCTCACTCCAGGACGAGGACGCCCTGCGCCTCTACTGCGACAACCTGCTTGGCCCGCTGGAGAACGGCGAGGGCGACTACGGCGACGAGCTCCTGCGCTCGCTCGAGGCGTTCATCGAGCAGAACGGCCAGTGGGAGCGAGCCGCCCGGCAGCTCTTCTGCCACAGGCATACCCTGCGCTACAGAATTCGCCGCGTGGAGGAGCTCACGGGCCGCGACCTCAGCCGCGCGCGCGACCGCATCGAGTTTTGGCTCGCGCTCCGTGGACGGGAGCTCGTCAGGTGACCCGCACAAAACGGAATGGAGGCGCTTAGCCCATGAAGGTTGGAGTTCCGACTGAGATCAAGACCGACGAGTACCGCGTGGCGATCACGCCCGCGGGCGTGCGCGAGTTCGTGGAGCACGGGCACGAGGTCTTCATCCAGCACGGTGCGGGCGACGGCAGCGTCATCCCCGACGACGAGTTCGTGGAGCAGGGCGCGCAAATCGTGCCCGACGCGCAGGCGGTGTTCGACACGGCAGAGCTGATCCTGAAGGTCAAGGAGCCGATGCCGGAGGAGGTCGACAAGCTGCGCGCCGACCACACCCTCTTCACCTACCTGCACCTGGCGCCGGCTCCGGAGCTGACTCAGGGGCTGTGCGATTCGGGCGCCACCTGCATCGCGTACGAGACGGTCGAGGACTCCCACGGCCGGCTGCCGCTGCTCGCACCGATGAGCGAGGTGGCGGGCAAGATCGCCACGCAGGCGGGCGCGTTCATGCTCGAGCGACCGCTCGGCGGCCGCGGCGTGCTGCTCGGCGGCGTGCCCGGCGTGGCCGCCGCCACCGTGCTCGTGATCGGCGGTGGCGTGGTGGGCATGCAGGCCGCCTTCATCGCGATCGGCATGGAGGCGGACGTGTTCGTGTTCGACCGCAACCTCGACCGCCTGCGCGAGCTCGACGTGGCCTTCGGCGCCCGCGCCTCCACGGTCTACTCGTCCACGCTCGCTGTGGAGAAGATGCTGCCCGCCGCGGACCTCGTGATCGGCGCGGTGCTGATCCACGGCGCCCGCGCTCCGTGGGTGATCCGGCGCGAGCAGCTCGCGCTCATGAAGGAGCGCGCCGTGCTCGTGGACGTGTCGATCGACCAGGGCGGCTGCTTCGAGACCTCGCGCCCGACCACGCACTCGGACCCCACCTACGAGGTCGACGGCATCACGCACTACTGCGTGACCAACATGCCGGGCGCGGTGCCGATCACCTCCACCTTCGCCCTCACAAACGCGACCCTGCCCTACGCGCTCGCCCTGGCGGACAACGGCGTACGCGAGGCGATCGCCCACGACCCCGGCCTACGCGGCGGAGTGAACGTGGTGGCGGGCCAGGTCACGCACCCGGCGGTCGCGGAGGGCGTCGGAATGCCGTTCACGCCCGTCGAGGACGCGCTGGCCGAAAGCGCAGAAACAACCAAGAACGCCTAGAAGCCGCTGTCGGCCGCAACCGCGTTGGGCCGCTCGTCCGGGTCGCGCACGACCGTGTTCTTGTTCGTGTCCACGAACATGCAGAACGCCTTCGCGCGGTTGTCGAGGTTCACGCAGATCCGGAAGTAGCCGGCGGCCAGGCGCTTGGTGTTCGCGTCCTGGAGGTTGGCCCTGGCCTGCGGCGTGCCGTGGGCGAGCACGAAGTGCTCCGCGCGCACGGCGGCCTCGTGCGTGGCGTTGGTCTCGGACACGATCACCGGCCGGTTGCCGAGCCCGGCCGCGAGCAGCCCGGCCGCCGCCAGGCTGAGCAGGATCGTGGCGGTGCGGTCGAGGAGCACCTCGCGCGGGAGCGGCTCCCGGCGCTCGGCGGTGTGCACTCGCCGCTCGCGGGCCACGAGCCGGCGCGTGATCCAGTTCGCGATCGCGCCGATCAGGAACAGGTTGGCGAACGACGCGATGATGATCCCGGGGATCAGCTTCACCCCGGTCGTGTTCGGCGGCAGGTAGTGCAGCACCAGGCCGTCGGCGATCGTGAAGATCGCGAACGCCGGCCACATCAGTGCGCCGCGCAGACGCCAGCGCAGCCGCCGCGTCCAGAAGACCTCGCTGCTCACCCCAGTGAGGGTAGACCTGCGTAATTAGAGGGGCTTCGCCAGGGCGCTTGCTACCTCAAATGGGGTGGGTTAAGGTCGGTCAGCTCTCTGACATTCCCCCTCCAGGAGGCCCACATGCTCAAAAGGACTCGCACCCCTCGAGCCGGCCGCCCACCGGCTCGCAGGTTCCTCGCAGCACTCCTCGCTGTCTGCGCCGTGTTGGGCGCCACGGCCACCGTGGCACTGGCAGGTCCGGTGGCCACTCCCACGGCGATCAACGGCAACCCGCTCACGATCTACGTGGGCCCACAGGGTCAGTCGCAGGCGGTGGTGGCGTGCGATTCGCCTCCGTGCCCCGGCATCTACTTCCCCGGCACGCCCGGCGGCAGCACGCTGGGTGACGCCGGCTTCTTCCTGGCGTTTCCCTCTGCGCTCACCAACCCGACGAACGAGGACGGTTTCGTCTTCGGCTTCGACGGCAACGCCGGGCCTTTCCCCAAGGCGCAGTACTCGAGCGTCAACCAGGGCCCGGTCACGGGCGACGGCAGCGCCGGCAACCCGCTCACGCAGGTGACGAAGTACGCCACCGCGGCCGCGGTGCAGCAGGTGCTCGTCACGGAGACCACCACGTACGTGAACGGCGCGCACCAGTTCACGACCAAGTGGCAGGTGACCAACAACGAAGCGGCCACCATCAAGTACAACGCGTTCGCCGCCGCCGACTTCCTCTTCGAGGGCGACGACCGCGGCACCGGCGTGTTCACAGTCGGGCCGCCGCGCTTCATCGGCGGCACCAACGTGGACAGCGGCCAGTCCGGCGGCTTCCAGGAGACGACCGCCGACGGCTCGCCACCCTGGTCTTTTTACCAGGAGCTGCCCTACCCGGATGTCTGGACCCACGTGATCCAGGCGTCCGCGGACGATCCGCCCGCCCAGTTCGACGACACGGTCGACCCCGATGACGTCGACAACGCCGGCGGCGTGGAGTGGGACAACACGAGCACCGGTCTGCCGGCCACCCAGACCGCCACCTACGAGCTCGTGAGCCGCGTGACGGTTCCCGCCGCGCTGCAGCTCAACCCCACCAACGGCGGCGCGCCGCAGGGCGTGCCGATCAACATCACGGCCACGGCCGTGGACTCGGATGGCAACCCGTACGCGGGGAAGACCCTGCACTTCGACACCACGGGCGTGAACCCGGCCTCCGGGAACACCACGCTCAACGGCAGCGGCCAGGCCGTGATCACCGACCCGGGTACGAACGCGGGCGGCGACACGATCGCCGCGTTCGTGGACTTCAACAACGACGGTGTGCGCGAGGCGGCTGAGCCTCAGGCGTCTGCGCTCGCCACGTTCGTGGACCACGTCGCGCCAAGCTGCAAGGTGTCGGTGAAGGGCGACCGTCCAGGCGGTGGCGGTGGCGCGGGCAACGCGCTCGTGATCAGCGTGAACTGCAACGAGACGGCCACGCTGAGCGTGAGCTCGTCGCTTCTGCTTCCGACGGCGCACCACAGCAGCGCGGGGGCCGCCAAGCACAAGAAGAAGAGGCAGCGCGCGATCAAGCTGCCGAGGACGACAGCGACGATCACACCCGGCCATGCGGTGCCGGTGAACATCAAGGTGCCGAAGAGCATCGCCCGCAAGTACGCGGGCAGGAAGCTCACGGCCAAGTTCGTGATCACCGTGAAGGACGGCGTCGGCAACCACAAGACGATCAAGAAGACGAAGAAGGTCAAGATCGCCAAGCCGAAGCACAGGAAGCATAAGAAGCACTAGTAGGGAGTAGGGAGTAGGGAGTAGGGAGAGGCGCCCGGGGAAACCCGGGCGCTTCTGCTTTGTCCACAGTTGTCCAGGCTTGGGTGCCGCCGACGGTCGTCGCGGGTACCCTTGGGCTTAGAAAGCGGAAGGGTGCGGTGGGCGGAGACCCCGCTCGGCGTGCCCACAACCACGACCGCCGGGTGGAGATCCCACTCCGGCGTCGGAGGGAGAGACATATGGCCACGACCACCGCGAAAGTCGCGGCGATCGAGGATGGCAGCCCCAAGGCAGTCCTCACACAGGACGACCGCCGAGCGCTGTTGCGCTACATGCTCCTCATGCGCGCCACCGAGGAGCGGGCGCTCACGCTCTATCGCCAGGGGAAGGTGCCCGGTTCGTACTACGACGGCCGCGGCCAGGAGGCGATCTCAGTCGGAACCGCCTTCGTGCTCGGCCCGCGCGACCGCACCTGCATCCTCCATCGCGACCTCGGCGCCCACCTGATCCGCGGCGTCCGTCCCGGACGCGTGCTCGCCCAGATGATGGGCCGCGCCGGCGGCATCACCGCCGGCAAGGACGGCAACATGCACTTCGGCGACACGGAGCTGGGCTGCGTGGGGATGGTGTCGATGCTGCCCGACATGGCACTCGTGACCTGCGGTCTCGCGCTGACGTTCCAGATGCGCAAGGAGCCGCGAGTAGCAATGACCTGGTTCGGCGAGGGTTCCACGGCCAACGGCCAGTGGCACGAGGCGATGAACGTGGCCGGCGTCCGCAAGCTGCCGGTCGTTTTCATTCTGGAGAACAACCAGTTCGCCTACTCCACGCCCAACGAGCGCGAGTTCGCGGTCGACCCCGTGAAGCGCATGGAGGCCTACGGCTTCCCGGGCGTGAAGGTGGACGGCAACGACGTGGAGGCCGTGTTCTACGCCGCGGCCGAGGCGTCCGAGCGCGCGCGCTCCGGCGGCGGTCCGACCCTCATCGAGTGCGAGACCATGCGCATGCACGGCCACGGCGCGCACGACGACATGCGCTACGTGCCGAAGGAGATGTTCGAGGTCTGGGCCGAGCGCGACCCGATCGACCGCTACGAGAAGAAGCTCGCGGACGACGGGATCGACCTCGACGAGATCCACGCGTCGGTGAAGGACGAGATCGAGCGCGAGACCGAGTGGGCGCTGTCACAGCCGATGCCCGAGGCGCCGACGGCGCTCGAGGGCGTGTTCGCCACCTCCGAGCCGCGCCTCGGCGACGGCAACGCGCCGTGGTCGCAC
>DASXNY010000041.1:0-23415 GCA_036494715.1 Thermoleophilaceae bacterium | reverse complement strand
CTCGCCCGCGAGCTGGCGGGCGCGGCGATCATTCTCGACCACGTGGAAGTGTTCCCCGGCCTCCGGCACGCCGTCGAAGCCGAGGATCTCGACTGGGTCGCCCGGGCGGGCGTGCTTCATGCGCTCGCCGCGGTAGTCGTTCATCGCGCGCACCCGCGCCCAGTGGGCGCCGGCCACGAGGGCGTCGCCCACCTTGAGGGTGCCGCGCTGCACGAGCAGCGTCACCACGGGCCCGCGGCCCGGGTCGAGCTTCGACTCGATCACGCTGCCGGTGGCGTCGGTGTCGGGGTTGGACTTGAGCTCCTCGAGCTCGGCGATGGTCACCACGGTCTCGAGCAGGTCCTCGAGGCCGACCTTGGTCTTGGCTGAGACGTCGACGAACTCGGTGTCGCCACCCCAGTCCGCCGGCGTCAGGCTGAGCTGCGCGAGCTCGCCGCGAACGCGGTTGGGGTCGGCGCCTTCCTTGTCGATCTTGTTGACCGCGATCATGATCGGCACGTCGGCGGCCTTGGCGTGGTCGACGGCCTCCTCGGTCTGCGGCATGACGCCGTCGTCCGCGGCCACGACGATCACGGCGACGTCCGTGACCTTGGCGCCGCGGGCGCGCATGGCGGTGAAGGCCTGGTGGCCCGGGGTGTCGAGGAAGGTGATCGTCTTGCCGTTGTGGCGCACCTGGTAGGCGCCGATGTGCTGGGTGATGCCGCCCGCCTCGCCGCCCACGACGTCGGCCTGGCGGATCGCGTCGAGCAGCGACGTCTTGCCGTGGTCGACGTGTCCCATGATCGTGACCACCGGCGGGCGCTCCACGAGCTCCTCGTCGGTGTCCTCGAACTCGGGCTCCTCGGCGACCTCGTCGCCGGCGTGCGCGATCTCGATTTTCTTGTCGAACTCATCGGCGAGGACGCCGATCGCCTCGTCGGAAAGGGTCTGGGTGAGCGTGGCCATCTCGCCAAGCTCCATCAGCTTCTTGATCACCTCGGGCGCGCTCAGGCCGAGCGACTCCGCCACCTCTTTGACGGTGGCGCCGGAGTTGATCGCCGTGGCCGCCTCCTCCTGCTGCGGCTCGGGCTGCGCCGTGAGGTCCGGCTCGACCCAGGGCGTGCGCCGGCGCCGGCCGCGCCCGCGGCGCGGCGGCTGCTGCACGGGCGGCGGGCCCTGCGGGCGGCGGGAGGCCTGCGAGTCGATCACCACGCGGCGGCGCCGTCCGCCGCCTCCGCCCCCGCCGCCGCCCTGCTCGGGGCGGCGCTGCGGGCGCTGCGGGCGCTGGCCGCCGTCGCCCTGCGACTGGGGCGCCTGCTCGGGCTGGGACCCGCGGGCGTCGGCCTGCCGGGGTGCCTCCTGCTTGGGCTGCGCTGCAGGCTTGGAATCGGCCTTGGCTCCGTCGGCGGCCGCCTTCTTCGGCTTCTCGGCCGCGGCCCCGGAGTCGGCGCCGTTCGAGAAGGCGCGCCGGATGTCGTCCTCGTCGACGCTCGACGCTGCGGCCTTGACGTCAAGGCCGGCCTTCTGAAGCACGGCAAGAACCTCCTTGCTGGAGATTCCGCGCTCCTTGGCTATCTCATGAACTCGCTTTTTCGCCATTCTGAATGAAGTCTAGGGTCTCTTCTGTTATGCGGACTTGGGCCTTGAACGCCCTCTGAAAGCCGCCTCTGTGGATTGCGCCTGGCCCGCAGCCACCTTCCCGGCAGAGGTAGGCGCCCCTCCCCCGCCGCGCTCCCTCCGTGTTCCTCTCAAGCCCCGCGGGTCCGACCGCGAAGCGCACAAGCTCGCCCTGTGGGCGCGTGGTTCCGCAGCCCACGCAAGTCCTCTGCGGGCTCGAGCCTACGACGCCCGTTCCTCGGCAGTCTCTCGCTCGTCCGCCTCAGCGGTCGGCTCGTTGTCGTCCGATTCGTCGTCAGAGGACTCAGGCTCTTCCTCAGCCTCAGCGACCGGGGCCTCCTGCTCGGCCGGAGCCTCCTCCTGCACTTCTGGACGCTGCTCTTCTGCACTCTGCTCTTCTGGACTCTGCACTTCCGCACTCTGCACTTCTGCACTCTGCTCTTCCGCACCAACCTGATCCGTCCCCGTACCAGCAAGCGCCTGATGCGCCGGCAGGCCGCAGTAGCGCGAGCCGGACAGCGCGGCGTTGGGGCAGCGACGGCCATTGGTGAGGATCGCGGCGCAGCGGCCTGCGACCTCTTCCTCCTCGTAGCCGAGCTCCGCCTCTTCCTTGGCGAACTCGGTCTCCGAGCGAATGTCCACGCGCCAGCCCGTGAGGCGAGCTGCGAGGCGGGCGTTCTGGCCCTCCTTGCCGATCGCGAGCGAGAGCTGGTCGTCCGGCACGATCACCGTGGCCTGCTTGTTCTCGTCATCGACGAGCACCTCGCGCACGCGCGCGGGCGAGAGCGCCTTGGCGACGAAGCGCGCGGGCTCCTCGTTGAAGGGGATGATGTCGATCTTCTCGCCGCGCAGCTCGGACACGACCATGCGCACGCGCGACCCGCGCGGGCCCACGCACGCGCCGACAGGGTCGACGCCGCCGGCGTGCGAGACCACCGCGATCTTCGAGCGGTAGCCCGGCTCGCGTGCGACGTTCTGGATCTCGACGAGGCCGTCGGCGATCTCCGGCACCTCGAGCTCGAACAGTTTGCGGATCAGCTCGGGCGAGCGCCTCGAGACGATGATGCTCGGCCCCTTCGCCTGCGCCGAGACGTCGGTGATGACCGCCTTGATGCGCTGACCGTGGTCGTAGCGCTCGTTGTCGACCTGCTCGGACTTGGGCAGCAGCGCCTCGACGCGCTCGCGCAGCTGTACGAGCGTGTAGCGGGAGTCCGACTGCTGGACGATGCCGGTGATCAGCTCGCCGACGCGGTCCTGGTACTCCTCGAACATCATGTCGCGCTCCGCCTCGCGGATCCGCTGCAGGATCACCTGCTTGGCGGTCTGCGCGGCGATGCGGCCGAAGTCGTCAGGCGTGACGTCGCGTTCGTCGATCTGATCGCTGTACTGGGCGAGCAGCTCGGGATCGAGCTCGGGCTCGGCGGGCTCACGCATCTCCCCCGTCTCGGGGTCGACCGTCGCCTCCTCCAGCTCGACCTCGGACAGCAGGCGCTCCTCGAGCTCGGCGGGAATGATCAGCTCATAGACGATGAAGTCGGCGTTGTCGCGCGCCATGTCCACGCGCGCGTACCTGGCCGCGCCGGGTGTCTTCTTATAGGCGGAGAGCAGGGCGTCCTCGAGCGCAGCCATCAGGCGCTCCGAGGAGATCCCCTTTTCGCGCTCGAGGACCCGCACCGCCTCCAGGATCTCTCTGCTCATGCGCTCAGCCCTCCAGAAGGTTGCTGCTGTTGATCTCCGAGTACGGGATCGAGACGATGCCCGTGTCGGCCGCCACCGTGACCTCGTTGTCGCTCGCTCCGACGAGCTCGCCCGTGAAGGTCCTGCGTCCGCCGTGGTCCTCGCTCGTGCGCACGCGCGCGCGGCGTCCGACGAAGCGGCGGTAGTGCTGCGGCTTGGTGAGCGGGCGCTCCGGCCCGGGCGAGGACACCTCGAGCGAGTAGTCGGCGAGGAGCTCGCGCAGATGGTCGGTGACGCGCTCGCAGAGCGCGAGGTCGACACCATCCGGATGGTCCAGGAACAGCCTCACCTTGCCGCCGGGGACCTGCTCCACGAGCAGCACCTCGACAGCGGGCTCGACGCTTGCGAGCCGCTCCTCGATGTTCTGCTGCGTGGGTTCCAACGATCTCCCTCCGGGCGAAAAAAAGGTGGGCCTCTGAAGCCCACCCCAGGTGCGGCACACGGCCGCAAATGAAGTTCCAACGGAACCGAGTATAGCCCCGCAAAAACGAGGGGTGTAGCCCGATTAGGTGTCGATCACGAGGGTCACCGGCCCGTCGTTGACGAGCCGCAACGCCATCCGCGCGCCGAAGCGCCCGCCCTGCGCGCCGAGCCCCTCGCGCACCCGTTCATACAGCGGCTCGGCCTCTTCGGGTGGCGCCGCGTCGACGAAGCTCGGCCTGTTTCCCTTGCGCGTGTCGGCGTAAAGGGTGAAGTTGCTGACGCACAGGAAGTTCCCGCCGGCGTCGGCGGCCGAGAGGTTCATCCGCCCCTCGCCGTCCTCGAAGACGCGCAGCGCGAGCAGCTTGCGCACGAGCTTGTCGGCGTCGTCCTCGCGGTCGCCCACGCGCACGCCGAGCAGCACCAACAGGCCGCGGCCGATGCCGGCGACCTCCTCCCCGTCCACGCTCACGGCTGCCTCGCTCACTCGCTGCACGACGGCTCGCACGGGTGCACCCTGCCATACCCTCCGGGCCGATGGCTGCCGTGGACGTGGTCGACGCGTACGTGAGCGTGCTGCCGGGCGAGACCCGGCGGCTCGCCCATGGCGAGTGGGGCATCACGATGCCTGCCGAGCAGGCGCGCGGCTGGCCGCTCGAGATCGGCGTGCGTGTGACCGACGGCCTCCTGCGCGTACAGGCCTTCGCGCTCGCCGCGAGCGACGGGCTCAACCCGTGGAACTTCCTCCACTGGAACCGGCAGACGCGACACATCCGCTTCGCGTGCACGAACGCGGGCGACATCTGGGTGCACGGCGACCTGCCCGTCGCCGGGCTCGACGAGCGGGCGCTGGACCAACTGCTGGGTCTCGTGGTCGAGGGCGCCTTCGCTGCCCGTGACTACGCCGCAGGGCTCGCGGGCGGCGACACGCCACCGCCCGCGAGCGGGCTAGCTCAGCGGTGACGGTGGTGGCGGCCGCCCCGGGCGCCCCGGCCATGGTCGCCGGGTAGCCGCGAGCGCCCACCCGGCGGCAACACGAACGGCCGCAGGAAGTCCGGCGGCGTGAACTGCGTGAACGCCGGCTGCGCCGGGATCGTGCTCGTCCCGCTCGGAACCGTGTTGAACGACGCGCCGAAGCCACTCGCCGCGGCGTTGAGCGCGGCCGGGTCGAGGCTCGGCCAGTGACCGCTGTCCAGGCGGCCGACCAGCGCGTTCAGGGCCGTGAGCATCTCGGCATCCGAGAACTCGCAGTGCCCGGCGCGATGGACGAACAGCTGGCGCAGCAGCTTGGCGTTGCCCGCGTTGCGCACCGCCTTGCCATACGACTGCTCGTGCGGCACCGGCACTAGCCAATCGGACGTGGTGTGCATCGTCAGCACGGGCACGTCGATACGGCCGTCGAAAACCACGTTGCGCTCGAGGTACTTGGCCGCCTTGTGGTCGGCCCTGATGCGCGGCGCCTGGTTGACGGCGCGCAGGTCCTTACGCAGGTCGAGTCCGGCGGCCGCGTATAGCGCCTTCGCCTCGGCGTTGTCCGACGAGCGCCTGAACAGGCGCCGGTAGTCGACGCCGGTGTTCCAGGTCGGGTTGCCGCCCGCGCGTGACTCGAGCTCGGCCCGGAAGCCGAATACGAACGCCACCTGCACCTGCAGCGCCTGGAACTGGTTCGTCTCCTGCGATGCGTAGTCCGTCGCCGCCGGCTCGGGTCCGGCCGGGTCGAACCACGTGGGCAGGTTGAAGAGCGCCGACACGAGCGCGAGCCGCGCCCGTCCCTGCGATGTGGCCTGGGCCCCGGCGAGCGCCGCCTCTGCCGCACCCGTGTTGGATTGCGCGTTCTGCACGTTCGCCAACTGCAGGGTGGAGGCCGGGCCCGACACCGCGGGGTTCGGGTCCTCCTGCATCAGGGTCTTGAAGGCGGTCTCGAGGTCGAGGTTCTGGTTCCAGAGCGCGATGCCGCCGCCGAGGATCCCGCACATCGGCAGCGCTCCGTCGAACAGATGGGGATAGGTCTGGACGAGGTCGGCGGTGATCATGCCGCCCATGGAGTGGCCCCACGCGATCATGCGCTTGGCCTTGCCGAAGTCGTGGCGGAACTCCTTGAGCAGCGCCAGCTGGTCGGGCAGCGCCTCCTTCACGGCCCAACCCACATTCGGGTACGAGGAGCCGGCCAGCGCGTATCCCTGCGCGAGCAGGTAGTCCGCGGCTTGCCGGTCCTGGAAGTCGTCGGCCGGCGGGTTGGTGGCCGGCTGGCCGGTGGAGTCGGTCGGCGGCACGTAGCCGTGGCTGTACAACAGCAGCGTGCCGTTCCAGTTGGGTGGCACCTCGATCTTCCACGTCGACCCGTCGCTTGTGGCCCCGACCTTGCACGTGACCGTCGAGTTCGTGCAGGTGGGAAGCGGCGGCGACGCGGCTCCGGCGGTTGCGGCGGTCACCACTGCGAGTGCAGCGCTCACCACCAGCACGGCGGTCAGGCGTCTATTCATGGCTCCTCCTCCCCAGGAAAGGCTCGTGTCAGCCGGGCTTATAGCACCTGGGTGGCGGGGGCGGGTCGCGGGTGGCGGGGCTAGAGCTGTAGCTCTCCGTTGGCCACGATTACCGCTTCGCCGCCTACTTCGACGCTGTCGATCTGGTCGGGCGTGCCGGTCACGCGCACGTAGAGCTTGGAGGGCCGCTTGATCTCGACGCCCTGGACGAGCTCGATCTCCTGGCCCGACTCGGTCAAGCCGTGGCGCAGCAGATGAACACCGAGCGGACCGGCTGCGCTGCCGGTCGCTGGGTCCTCGGACACGCCCATGCCGGGGCCGAACATGCGCGTCTTCCAGCGCGTCCCGTCGCCCGCGAATGTGCTGAAGCCGAGCGTTCCGAGCTTTCTCAGTCGTCCCATGTCCGGGTCGACCGCGGCCACGGCGTCCTCCGAGGCCAGCCGCACGAAGACGTGCCGCGGACCGTTCTCGTAGCTCTCCACCGGCAACTCCGAGCGCTCTACGCCGAGCGCGGCGAGCGCCTCCGCCTCGTCGTCGTAGGGCTGCCAGGTGGGGATCGGCTGGACCATCCGGCCGAACGAGATGCGCGCGCCCTCGCGATCCACCCGCACGGGCACGACGCCGATGCCGGTCTGAAGGCGGATCTCGGTGAGCTGGAGCGGCCCCGCCAGCACGAAGGCCGAGCCGAGCGTCGGGTGGCCGGCAAACGGCAGCTCGGCGGCGGGGGTGAAGATCCGGATGTGGACGTGGGCGTCGCCGTCGCTCGGCGGGAACACGAACACGGTCTCCGAGAAGTTCATCTCGCGGGCGATGTCCTGGTAGCGGTCCTCGGGGATCTCGCGCGCGTCCGTGAAGACCGCGAGCTGGTTGCCGGTGAGCGGCGTGCCGGTGAAGACGTCCGCGATGACGTAGCGGAAGCGAGCCATGCCCCGCGGACTCTAGTCAGCGGTGCACGACCGCAAGCAGCGCCGCGTACGAGCGCACCAGGAGAGCGCGTTCGTGCGCGAGCTGTGGGTCCTCGGGGTCACAACCGGCCGTGACCCAGCGGTCCGACACCTCCATCGCCTCGGCGCGGAGCTCGGCGGCGCGGCGCACCTCCGCCTTGTCCTGCGAGTACGTGTACGCGTACAGATCCGAGAGTGCGGCGATTAGCTGCTCCTGCGAGCCGCCGCGCTCCGGGTACTGCGCGTCCCGGTGCGCGCGCCACCACTCCACCTCGAGCTCGGCCGCCCTGCCCGGGTCGAAGCCGGCGTGCTCCTCGCTCTCGCCCAGCAGCCCGTAGAAGCGCCTCATGAAGGCGCGCGCGGCGTCCGGCTCGTTGTCCGGGAAGGGCGCCCACTTCTGGTTGGCGCGCAGCACGAGCCAGGCGCCGTGCAGGGTGTCGCGCCAGCCCATGCGAAACGCCGAGTGGACGAGCTTCACCGACGCGACCAGGAACGCTCCCCACTTGCGCCGGTAGTAGGTCTCCCAGGCGCGGCACTCCCAGCCGCCGACGGCGTGCGGGTCGAACGCGCGCATCGGGCTCGTGCTCGACTTACGCATACGCGTATTTATGCGTCCACTTGGGGCGCGGATCAAGTGGCCGGGAGCTAGGCCGCTTCGAGGCGGGCGCGATAGTGGCGGTAGTCCGCGCGGTCGGGCCGCAGGCTGGTGGCGAGCGCCAGGTGGCGCTTGGCCTCGCGCAGCCGGCCGGTCTTCTCGAGCGAACGGCCGAGGCAGAAGTGCGCGAAGTCGTTGACCGGGTAGCGCTCGACCACGGCCGCGAACTCCTCGCGAGCCTCTGCGTAGCGGCCGCTGTGGAAGTACGCGCGCCCGAGCGCCTCGCGGATCGAGCTCTTGTCCGGCTCGAGGTCGCGCGCCTGCTCGAGTGGGACCTGAGCCGCGTTGAAGTCCTTCGACTCGAGCAGTGCGGTGCCGCGCTGGAAGAGGTCGTAGACGTACTCCGCCCGCTCCTCGGGTGTGCGCTCCGGCTCGGTCATGACGTCTTCACCTCCTCAGCGTGCAGGGCCTGTGCCACCTCGATGATCGCTCTGGCCACCTCGGCCTTCGATGCTTTGGGTACGTCGTGCGTGCCCGCGCGGGTGACGATCGAGACCTCGTTTTCGGGTGTGTCGAAGCCGATTCCGGGCCGCGACACGTCGTTCAGGACGATAGCGTCGACCCCCTTTCGCTCGAGCTTCGCGCGGGCGCGCTCCGCGGCGCCCTCACCGTGCTCGGCGGCGAAGCCCAAGATCGTCTGGCCGGGCCGACGCTCGGCCGCGAGCGCGGCGAGCACGTCGGTGGTGGGCTCGAGCTCGACGGTGAGTCCCTCGCGTCCCGCCTTCGAGATCTTCGCTGCCTCCGGCGTGGCCGGGCGGAAGTCCGCCACGGCGGCCGCCATCAGCAGCAGGTCGGTCTGCGGGAAGGCCGCCCGGGCGGCCTGCTCGAGCTGTGCCGCCGTCTCCACGTCCACGTAGTCGATGCCGTTCGTTCGCGGGAGCGAGACGTTGGCCGCGATCACCGTCACATCCGCGCCGCGCCGCGCCGCCTCGTCGGCCAGCGCGAAGCCCATGCGCCCGGAGGAGCGATTGCCGACGTAGCGCACGGCGTCGATCGGCTCCCGCGTGCCGCCGGCGGTGACGAGCACCTTGAGCCCGTCAAGCGAGCGGGGCGCGAAGCCGGGGCCGCCGAGGGTCTCCTCGATCGTGGCCAGGATCTCCGGCGGCTCGGCCAGGCGGCCGATGCCGAACTCGCCCTTGGAGGCCAGCGCGCCGGTGCCCGGCGGCACGATGCGCGCACCACGGGCGGCAAGCGTGTCCAGGTTGGCCTGGGTGGCCGCGTGCTCGTACATGCGGTCGTTCATCGCGGGCGCGATCAGCAGCGGCGCGGGGCAGGCAAGCGCCGCGCTCGTGAGCAGGTTGTCGGCGATGCCGTAGGCGAGCTTGGCGATCGTGTTGGCCGAGGCCGGCACGATCGCGTACAGATCCGCGCGGCGGACGAGCTCGAGGTGCGAGATCGGCGCGTGGTCCGGCACCGGATCGCCCGGAAACGCCCCGCGCGAGGGGTCCTGCTCGAACTCGTCGATGAGCACCGGCGCGCCCGTGATGCCCTCGAACGTCGCCTTGCCGACGAAGTTCAGGCTCGCGGGCGTCTGTACGACGCGCACGGAATGACCAGCCTTGATGGCGAGCCGGACGAGCTCAACCGCCTTGTAGGCAGAGATCCCGCCAGTGACCCCGATCAGCACCCGCGCCATGCAGAAAGGATGACGCGAAAACGAAGGAACGGCTGCAAGCGGGCTGTCGCCCGGTCTGGTTGCCCTAGCTGCGGTAGCGGTACTTCAGCTTCCCGCCGGCAACCTCTTCCAACGCGATCTTGAGGTAGTTCTTCGAGCCCGTCTCAACCATGGGCGGCGGGTACTCGTCGAACGTTCCCTCGCCGAGGTTGTGGTAGTACGAGTTGATCTGGCGGGCCCGCTTGGCGGACACCAGGACGCACGCATAATGAGAGTCGACTCGCTCGAGGAGCGTGTCGAGACGGGGCTTGATCACGAAGAGTCTCCTAGGGGTTGCTCTCCCAAAGGTTAGCGACGAGCGCAGCGAGCTCGTCCACGGCGTCCTCGAGGCGGTCGTTGACGATCACGTGCTTCCACTCGGACTCGGCGGCCAGCTCGCGCTCGGCGACATCGAGGCGGCGGGCAATCTGGTCGTCGTCCTCGGCTCCCCGGCCGATCAGCCGGGTGCGGAGCGCATCGAGCGAAGGCGGCTTGATGAAGACCTGCACGGCCTCGGGCAGCGCCTCGCGCACCTGGCGCGCGCCCTGCAGCTCGATCTCCAGCACGAGCCCGTCGCATGGGCGCTCGAGCTCCGAGCGCAGCGTGCCGTAGCGGTTGCCGGCGTACTCGGCGTGCTCGAGGAAGTCGCCGGTTTCCAGGCGCTTCTCGAATTCGTCCGGCGTGAGGAAGTGGTAGTCGACGCCCTGGGTCTCCCCCGGACGCGGCTTGCGCGTGGTCGCCGACACCGACAGCGCGAGCTGCGGAAAGCGCTCGAGCAGCGCGCGGATCAGCGTGCCCTTCCCCACTCCGGAGGGCCCGGTGATCACCAGGACATGGGCCGGCTCGATGGCTAGCGACCGCCTATCGGCGGAGGTACGAGACGAGCTCGTTGCGCTGGCGCTCGGAGAGCCCGCCGATGGTCTTGCTCGGCGAGATCCGGCACTGCGTGAGGATCCGATTGACCTTCACGCGGCCGTATTTTGGGACCGCAAGAAGCAGGTCGAACACCTTCGCGGTTTGCAGGTACTCGGGCGGATCTAGGAGCAGGCCGTGGATATGCGTTCGCCCGGCCTTGAGATCGCGCTTGAGGCGCGCCCTTCTCGTTCGTATCTCGTTCGCTCGCTTGAGGGCGTCCATCCGTTGGGTGAGCGAACGTTCGGGTGCCACCCCCGGCGGTGCTTTCGGGGGCGACTGGGCGGCGGGCGACATGGGCGGCGATGTTACACAGAAATGAAGGAGGGGCGACGCCGAATCGGGCATTTTTTCCCGAATTCAGCTCGACCTCAAGTTGAGCTTGACTCGCCTTCGGGCTAGTTGAGCGTTTTGTCTCTTTTTGCAGGGGCTTTATGCCAGGTTGTGCGCTTAGCGAACAGCCCCTGATGAAAACTCCCGCTCTTTCCGAGAAACGGCCTCCAGCTCCTTTGCGATCCTGGCGCCGGCAGCCGGATCGCGGAAGCTCTCGGTGCCCACCGCGATACAGGTCGCGCCGGCGCTGAGGAAGTCGGCGGCGTCGCGTCCGGAGGCGATCCCGCCCATGCCGATCACCGGCACGCGCACGGCCTTCGACACGGAGTGGACCTGCTCGAGCGCGATCGCGCGCACCGCCGGACCGGACACACCGCCGGTGGTACCACCGAGCCAGGGCTCGTGCGTGCTCGGGTCGAGCGCCATGCCCTTGAGCGTGTTGATCAGCGAGACCGCGTCGGCCCCGGCGTCCTCCGCCGCCTTTGCGACGGCGGCCGGATCGGTGGCATTGGGCGTGAGCTTGACAATCAGCGGCTTGCCCGTGAGCGGCCGCAGCGTCTCGGCCGCCGCGGCTGTCTCCGCGGGGTCGGCGCCCATGATCAGGCCGGTCTCGACGTTGGGGCAGGAGAAGTTGAGCTCGATCAGCGCGACCTCGTCGCGGGCGCCGACCACGCTCACGAGCTGCTTCAGCTCCTCGTGGTCGAAACCCATGACCGATACGCACAGCGGCACCGGCAGCTCGGCGAGCTGCGGCAGGTCCTCGGCGAGGAAGCCGTCGAGTCCCTTGTTCGGGAGGCCGATCGAGTTGATCAGTCCGGCGGGCGTCTCCCAGAGCCGTGGCGGCGGGTTGCCCTGGCGCGGGGCAAGGGTGATCGTCTTCGACACGAAGCAGTCGAACGGGAAGCGGTCGAGCAGCTCGTCGCCGAAGGCCCGGCGGGCCGCGATCGCGTCGTAGGTCCCGGAGCCGTTCAGCACCGGGCCGCGCAGCTCGACGCCACAGAGCTGGACCATCAGTGCGGACCCAGAGCCGTCGTGAGCTGATCCGCGTCGAGCACGGGGCCGTCAACGCAGAGGCGTACATAGCCGTTCTTGGTGGGCACAACGCAGCCGAAGCAGGCACCGAAACCGCATGCCATCCCTGATTCAAGAGCGAGCTGCGCCGGAACGTCGTGCTCTTCGCACAGCGCCCGCACCGCTTCCAGCATCGGCGGCGGGCCACAGGCATAGACCTGCGACCTGCGAAGCTTTTCGCGCAGCAGTTCGGTGACCAGCGCATGTCGTCCGACCGAGCCGTCATCCGTGGCGATTTGCGGCTCGCCGGCGAACAGCTCTGCCGCCTCGGCGTGCTCCGCGCTGCGGAAGCCGAGCAGCACGTCGACATCCGGGCCCAACTCGTCCTGCAGGCAGAGCAGTGGCGCTGTGCCGATGCCGCCTCCCACGAGGATCGGCGGGCCGCTGGGAGCTTCGAAGCCGATGCCGAGCGGGCCCGTGAGCCAGAGGTTCTCGCCGGGCTCGAGCTGCGCCAGCCGGTTCGTGCCGGGGCCGATGTCCTCCAGCAGGAACCAGAGCTGCCCCTCGCGCGCGCGCGCGAAGGAGAAGGCGCGTGGCAGGTAGGGGCGCTCGCTCTCCCCCGCTCCCCAGCGCTCCTCCGTGGCGAGCATGTAGAACTGGCCCGGCTGCGGAGCGCCGGGGCCGTCGGGGTCGCGAACGATCAACAGCCGGTAGGCGCCGACCTCCCTGTTGTCTGCGAGCGGCGCCAGCCGTCGGCCGAAGGGCGCCAGCGTCACGCGGGCGTCCTCCCCGCCTCGCTGCGGTCGGCGTGCAGCTCCTGCAGCGAGCGCACCTCGGGCTCGCCGCTGCGCAGCGCCCTGATCGCGCGCTGGGCTGCGGTCGCGCCCGTCATCGTGGTGATGCAGGGGATGCCGCGCGCCACGGCCGCGCGGCGGATCTCGTAGCCGTCGCTGCGGGCGCCGGAGCCGGTGGGCGTATTGATCACGAGGTCTACGTCGCCGGACTCGATACGGTCGACCACGTTCGGCGAGCCCTCGGAGATCTTCTTCAGGCGCTCGACCGGCACGCCCATGCGCCGGATCGCCTGCGCCGTGCCGCCCGTGGCGACGATGTCGAAGCCCAGGTCGTGCAGCGAGGCCGCGAGCTGCGTGGCGGCCGGCTTGTCGCTATCGGTGACCGTGATGAAGACGGTGCCGTCCGTGGGCAGCTCGGCACCGGCGGCGGCCTGCGCCTTGCCGAAGGCGGTCGGGTAGTCGGCGGCGATGCCCATCACCTCGCCGGTGGACTTCATCTCCGGGCCGAGCAGGGCGTCGGCGCCTGGGAAGCGGTCGAACGGCAGCACCGCCTCCTTGACGGAGACGTGGCCGGCGGAGCCGTCGCCCGGCGCCGGCAGCTGCAGGTCGAGGTCGCGCAGCTTCTCGCCGAGCATCAGCCGGCAGGCAATCTTTGCGAGCGGGACGCCGACGGCCTTCGACACGAACGGCACGGTCCGCGACGCGCGCGGGTTGGCCTCGATCACGTACAGCTCGTCGTCGCCATGGACGGCGTACTGGATGTTGATCAGCCCGACCACTCCGAGCGAGAGCGCGAGCTTCTCCGTCGCGCCCTCGATCTGGGCGAGCATCTCGGGGCCGAGCGAGAGCGCGGGGATCACGCAGGCGGAGTCGCCCGAGTGGATGCCCGCCTCCTCGACGTGCTGCATCACGCCGCCGATCGCGACCTGCTCGCCGTCGCAGAGAGCGTCGACGTCGATCTCGATCGCGTTCTCGAGGAAGCGGTCGAGGTAGATCGTGCCGTCGCCGTTGCGCTCTGTGCGCTCGAGGTAGTCAGCGAGCTGATCCGGCGAGTAACAGATCTCCATCGCGCGGCCGCCGAGCACGTACGAGGGGCGGACGAGGAGCGGGTAGCCGACCTCCTCGGCCGCCTTCAGGGCGCCGCCCTCGTCGCGGGCGGTGGCATATGGCGGGCTCTTCAGCTGCAGCTCGCGCATCAGGCCGCCGAAGCTCGGGCGGTCCTCGGCGAGGTCGATCGAGTCGACCGGCGTTCCGAGCAGGGGAACGCCGGCGTCCACCAGGCCGCGCGCGAGCTTGAGCGGGGTCTGACCGCCGAACTGCACGATCACGCCCTCGGGCTTCTCGACCTCGATTACGCCGAGCACGTCCTCCAGCGTGAGCGGCTCGAAATAGAGGCGGTCGCTCGTGTCGTAGTCGGTCGAGACGGTCTCCGGGTTGCAGTTGATCATCACCGCGTCGCGGCCCGACTCGCGCACCGTCATCGCCGCGTGCACGCAGCAGTAGTCGAACTCGATGCCCTGGCCGATGCGGTTGGGCCCGGCCCCGAGGATCACGACCGACGCGCGCTCGCCACGGCGCACCTCGTGGCGGGGGCTGCCGTCGGGTGCCGGCCGCTCGTAGCCCGAGTAGTAGTAAGGGGTGGCGGCGGCGAACTCTGCAGCGCAGGTGTCGACCGACTTGAAGCTGCGAGCCAGTCCCGCCTCCGGGTCCTCGCCGCTCGCGAGCGCCGCCAGCTCCGCCACGAACCAGGGATCGATCATCGTGCGGCGCTCGACCTCAGCGGAGCTCACGCCGCGGCGGATCGCCTCGAACAGCAGCTCGAAGCGGTCGTGCGAGGGGACATCCAGGCGCGCGAGCAGCTCGTCGGTGTCGTCTGACATGCGTACTCGCACGTCGGTCTCGCGCGAGCGCATCGCCTTCATGAAGGCCTGCTTGAACGTGCGCCCGATCGCCATCGCCTCGCCCACCGACTGCATGTGCGTAGAGAGCCGGCCGGAGGTGCCCGGGAACTTCTCGAAGGCGAAGCGCGGCCACTTGACGACGACGTAGTCGATCGTCGGCTCGAAGCTTGCGGGCGTGACGCGGGTGATGTCGTTGTCGATCTCCTCGAGCGCGTAGCCGACGGCGAGCCGTGCCGCGATCTTCGCGATCGGGAAGCCGGTGGCCTTCGAGGCAAGCGCGGAGCTGCGCGAAACGCGCGGGTTCATCTCGATCACGACGATCTCGTCGGTCTTGGGATTGACGGCGAACTGGATGTTCGAGCCGCCGGTCTCGACGCCGACGGCGCGGATCACCTGGATCGCCTGGTCGCGCAGCGTCTGGTACTGGCGGTCGGTGAGCGTCTGCTGCGGCGCGACGGTGACGCTGTCGCCCGTGTGCACGCCCATCGGGTCGACGTTCTCGATCGAGCAGACGATCACCACGTTGTCGCGATAGTCGCGCATCACCTCGAGCTCGAACTCGCCCCAGCCGATCACCGACTCCTCGACGAGCACCTGCCCGATCGGGCTCGCGGCGAGCCCCTCCCCCACGCGCTGGCGGAACTCGGATTCGCTGCGCGCAATGCCACCGCCCCGGCCGCCCATCGTGAAGCCGGGCCTGAGGATCGCCGGCAGGCCGATCTCGGGCAGCGCTCGCTCGGCCTCAGCCATGTTCGACACGATCGCGCTGCGCGGCACCCGGAGCCCCGCTCCCTCGATCGTGTCGCGGAAGAGCTCGCGATCCTCGGCGCGCCGGATCGCCTCGTAGTTCGCGCCGATCAGCTCGACATCGAAGCGGCCGAGGGTGTCGTCCTCGCTGAGCGCGCGCGCCAGGTTGAGGGCGGTGCCCCCGCCGAGCGTCGGCAGCAGCGCGTCGGGCCGCTCGCGCTCGATCACCCGCGCCACCGAGGCGGGCGTGAGCGGCTCGATGTAGGTGGCCGTGGCGAACTCCGGGTCGGTCATGATCGTGGCCGGGTTGGAGTTGACGAGGATCACCTCGTAGCCCTCCTCGAGCAGCACCTTGCATGCTTGGGCGCCCGAGTAGTCGAACTCGGCGGCCTGGCCGATGACTATTGGCCCAGAGCCCAGGACGAGGATTCGCTCTATGTCGTTGCGGCGCGGCAGCTCAGCCCACCCTCTCCAGGAACCGGTCGAACAAATACAGGCTGTCGTGAGGGCCTGGGCCTGCTTCGGGGTGGTATTGGACGGTTGAGCCTCGGACGTCCAGGAGGTTCAGGCCCTCTACCGTGCGGTCGTAGAGGTTGAGCAGGCTCAGCTCGGCGGCGCCGAAGTCGGTGTCCCAGCGGATCGCCTCGTCGCTGTCGATCGTCTGCTCGCCCTCGGGACCGAGGACCGCGAAGCCGTGGTTCTGGCTGGTGATGTCGATCCGGCCGGACTCGAGGTCCTTCACCGGGTGGTTCGCGCCGCGGTGACCGAAGGGCAGCTTGAACGTCTCGAGGCCGACGGCGCGGCAGAGCAGCTGGTGGCCGAGGCAGATCCCCCACACCGGCGTCTTGCCCACAAGCTCGCGCACGGTGCCGACGATGTGGTCGAGCGCCGCCGGGTCGCCGGGGCCGTTGGCCAGGAAGACGGCGTCGGGCTCGCGTGCGAGCAGTTCCTCGGCGCTCGAAGCGCACGGGTGCAGCTCGACGCGCGCGCCGCGCTCGCGCAGATTGCGCACGATCGAGCTCTTGATGCCGGTGTCGATCGCGACGATGCGCGGGCCGGGGTTGTCCGGGTCGAGAATGATCGGCTCGGCCGGGGTGACCTCGCATGCGAGGTCCTGGCCCGCCATCGGTGGCTCGGCCAGCACGCGCTCGCGCGCCTCGGACTCGGGCAGCTCGCCTGGGAACACGCCGCCCCGCATCGCGCCCTTGTCGCGGATGTGGAGCACGAGCGCACGGGTGTCCACGCCCGTGATCGCCGGCACGCCGCAGTCCGCGAGCCAGGTGAGCCAGGCGCCCTCCGCACCGGGCGCGTCCTCGCGGTTCACGCCCTCGCGCATCACGACCGCGCGCGCGTGGATGCGATCGGACTCCATCGCCTCGGCGGACACGCCGTAGTTGCCGATCAGCGGGTAGGTGAAGACGATGATCTGGCCGCGGTAGCTCGGGTCGCTGACCGACTCCTGATAGCCCGACATCGCCGTGTTGAAGACCACCTCACCGGTTGCCGGAACCGGCGCGCCGACAGAGTCCCCATCGAACCGCGTGCCGTCCTCGAGGAGCAGATACGCGCTCATACTGCCCCGATCGCAAACGACCGCTCGCGATACGCGACCGCTCCGCCGGCCACGGTCATCCGCACCCGCCCGCTGAGCGTGCGACCGGCGAAGCAGGAGTTGCTGGAGCGGCTCTCATAGCCAGCCTCGCCCACCTCCCACTCGGCGTCGAGGTCGACGAGCACGATGTTGGCCGGCGAGCCCACGGCCAGCGTCGGAATCGCGATGCCGAACGGCTCGCCGCCGGCGGTCATCCGCTCGATCAGAAGCTCGAGCCCTATCACGCCGGGCAGCACCAGGTCGGTGTAGAGGGCGGCGAACGCGGTCTCGAGGCCGGTCACGCCCATCGGCGCCGCCTCGAACGGTTGCTCTTTCTCCTCGCGCGCGTGAGGAGCGTGGTCGGTGGCCACGCAGTCGAGCACGCCGGCGCGCAATCCCTCGATCAGCGCCTGGCGGTCGTCCTCCGAGCGCAGCGGCGGGTTCATCTTGAAGTTGCTGTCGAGCGCCTGCACGGCATCTTCGGTGAGCGTGAGGTGGTGTGGCGTGGCCTCGGCGGTGATCTGCACGCCAGCGGCCTTGGCGCGCTCGAGCACCTCGACCGTCTCGCGCGCTGATACGTGCTGGATGTGGATGCGCGCCTGCTCGTAGGCGGCGAGCGCGGCGTCGCGCGCGACGATCGTCGACTCGCTCACCGACGGGATCCCCGTCAGCCCGAGCAGCGCCGACACCGCGCCCTCGTGCATCACGCCCGCGCCGGACAGCGATGGGTCCTCCTCGTGAAGCGCGATCGTGCGCCCGGCGAGCTTCTGGTACTGGAGCGCTTGGCGCAGCACCCCGGCCGAGCGCACCGGCAGGCCGTCGTCAGTGAAGCCGGCGGCGCCCTCGCTGGCCAGCTCCGCCATCTCGGTGAGCTGCTCGCCCGCCTGGCCGCGCGTGATCGCGGCGAGGAAGCCCACCGGCACGCGTGCCTCCTCGCGCGCGCGGCGGCGCAGCGAGCTGAGCACCGGCGCGCTGTCCACCACCGGGTCCGTGTTGGGCATGGCGAGGATCGCGCAGAAGCCGCCGGCGGCGGCCGCTCGCGTGCCCGAGTCGATGTCCTCCTCGTCTTCGCGCCCGGGCGTGCGCAGGTGCACGTGCGGGTCCACGAAAGCGGGCAGCGCGCAGAGGCCAGAGCCGTCGGCGCGCTCGGCACCGTCGGGTGCGCTGAGCGAGCCGGCCTCTCCGAGCTCGACGATCTCGCCCTCGCGGACCAGCAGGTCGGCCTCGCGGTCGAGCCCGGCGCGCGGGTCGATCAGGCGCGCGCCGCGGATCAGCAGGTTGCCGGGCGGTACCGCTCCGCGGTCGAGGGCGGCGCTCACGCGGGCTGGGGCTCCGTCTCGGCGCCCTCGGGCGACGGCGCGCCAGCCGCCGCGCGGCCGGGCCCGCCCGCCAGGAGCTCGTAGAGCACCGCCATCCGCACCACCACGCCGGATTCCACCTGTTCGACGATCAGCGCCTGCGGCGAGTCGATCACCTCGGACGAGAGCTCGACCCCGCGATTGACCGGGCCGGGGTGCATCAGCAGCTGGTGCGGCGAGAGACGCCGCGAGTCGATCTGGTAGCGGGCCGCGTACTCACGGAGCGAGGGGACGAACGAGCCGGTCATCCGCTCGTGCTGCATGCGCAGTGCGTAGACCACGTCGGCCTTCTCGAGGCCCTCGAGCGTGTAGCGCACGTCGCAGCCGAGCGTCTCGATCTCGCGCGGGATGAGGGTCGGCGGGCCGCAGACGGTCACCTCGCAGTTCATCCGCGTGAAGGCGAGGATGTTCGAGCGCGCGACGCGGCTGTGAAGCACGTCCCCGACGATCCAGACCTTGAGCCCGTCGAGCGAAGGGCCGCGCCGGCGGAAGAGCGTGTAGAGGTCGAGCAGCGCCTGCGTGGGGTGCTCGTGTTTGCCGTCGCCCGCGTTGATCACTGAGGCAGTGGTCCAGCGCGCCACCAGGTTGGCCGCGCCGGCGTACGGCGAGCGGATCACGATCGCGGCCGGGTCGTACGCGGACAGCGTCTGCACGGTGTCCTTCAGCGACTCCCCCTTGTCCACCGACGAGCCCGCCGACTTGATGTTCACGAGGTCCGCGCTCAGCCGCTTGGCGGCGAGCTCGAACGACGAGCTCGTGCGCGTCGAGGACTCGTAGAAGAGATTGATCACGGTGCGGCCGCGTAGCGTCGGCACCTTCTTGATCTCGCGCCCGGAGACCTCGGCGAAGCTGCGCGCGCGGTGCAGAATGCGCTCGATGTCCTCGCGCGAGACATCGTCGATCGACAACAAGTGGCGATTCACACCGGCACCTCCGCGTGCTGGCTGATGGTGACCTCGTCGACGCCGTCCACCTCGTCCACGCGCACGTTCACGCGCTCGGCGCGGGCGGTCGGGAGGTTCTTGCCGACGTAGTCGGGACGGATCGGGAGCTCGCGGTGGCCGCGGTCAGCCAGCACGGCAAGCTGGACACGCTCGGGGCGGCCATAGTCGAACAGCGCCTCGATCGCCGAGCGCACGGTGCGCCCGGTGTAGAGCACGTCGTCGACCAGGATGACCGTGCAGCCCTGCAGCGGGAACTCGATGTGCGAGGCGAGCACCACCGGCTGGCGGTCCGGCCCGCGCGTCGCGACGTCGTCGCGGTAGAAGGAGATGTCGAGGTCGCCGAGCGGGACCGGAGCTCCGATCAGCTCCTCCACGCGCTCGTGCACCCGTGCCGCGATCACCGCTCCCCGCCGGTGGATCCCGACGATCGCGATGCGCTCCCCGCCGGTCTTCTCGACGATCTCGTGCGCGATTCGCACGAGCGTGCGGCGAATGTCCTCGCGGTCGAGTACGACCTTCTCGTTCAAACTGCCCTGTCCTTCCTGGTCTCTCTGGACCCGGTTAAAGGAGCGTTCGCGCCACTGTAGCAGTGGGTCTGGATGCGTCGGCAGCCCGCGGTCCGCAGTCCGCAGTGCTGTTGCTCAGGCCGTGACGAGCTCCTGCGGACTGTGGACTGCGGACTGTCGACCCTTGCTCGGAACGAGCAAGGCAACCAGCGCACCTGTGAAGAGCACCGCCGCTCCGACCCACACGGCTGGGATCAGGCCGTTGACGAAGTCCTGCGGCGATAGGTAGCCGCCGGCGCCCGAGAAGACCGTAGCGAGCACGCTCACGCCCAGCACTCCGCCGAGCTCGCGCATCGCGTTGGTGGCGCCCGAGGCCTGGCCGGCCTGGGTCGGGCGCACCGCGCCGAGCACGGTGTTGGCGGCGGGCGCGAACACGAGCGCCATGCCCGCGCCGGCCATCACGAAGCCGGGCACGAGGTCGATGTAGGCAACCGTCGGAGTCATCATCGCAGCCAGCCACGAGAGCCCGCCGCCCTGAAGCAGGAGGCCGGCCGCCATCAGCGGACGGCCGCCGATGCGATCCGAGAGCCAGCCCGCGAGCGGCGCGACGAAGATCGGCATCACGGTCCAGGGCAAGATCCGCAGGCCGGACTGCAGCGCCGACGTGCCCTGCGCCACCTGGAAGAACTGGGCGAGCAGGAACACCGAGCCGAACGTTCCGAAGTACATCGCGATCGAGACGCCGTTGGTGGCGCTGAACGAGCGCGAGCGGAAGAAGCTCATCGGCAGCATCGGCTCGGGGGCGCGCAGCTCCCAGGCCACGAAGATCGCGAGCAGGACGGCGCCGGTGGCGATCGGCGCGAGCACCGTGAGGTCGGTCCAGCCGGCCGACGCCGCGTGCACGATGCCGTAGACCACGCCGAGCAGGCCCGCGCTCGCCAGGCCGAGGCCGGGCAGGTCGAGCGCGCGCGACTCGCCGTGGCTCTCGCTGAGGCGCGTCATCGCGAGCGGCGCGGCGACCACGCCGATGGGGACGTTGAGCCAGAAGATCCAGTGCCAGGAGATGCCGGTGACGACCGCGCCGCCGACCACCGGGCCGAGCGCGACCGCCAGTCCGCTGATCCCCGACCACGCACCGATCGCGAGGCCGCGCTTCTCGCTGGGCACCGCCTCGCTGAGAAGTGTCAGCGTGAGCGGCGTGACGACGGCGGCGCCGACGCCCTGAATCGCACGCGCAGCGATCAGCGCCGAGGTACTCGGCGCGAGCGCGGCCGCTGCCGAGGCGACGGTGAACAGACCCAGCCCGAGCGAGAACATGCGCCGGCGGCCGAAGCGGTCGCCGAGGGCCGCGCCGGTGAGCAGCAGGACGGCGTAGCTGAGCGTGTACGCGTTCACGGTCCACTCGAGCTGCTGGATCGTGGCGCCTAGGTCGTGCTTGATGCTCGGCAGCGCGTTCGTCACCACAAGGTTGTCGAGCACGACCATGAAGAGCGCTGTCGAGACGATCGCGAAGGTCCAGCCGGTGTTGGTGCGGTTTTTCATGTCCGCTTCTCCCTTCGATGTAAGTGTGTGCTTACTCACTTCAGTGGTCAAAAAAAGGGGTGGATCAGTGGGCCTTGTCCCCGAGGAGCTTCTCGCTCCAGGAGGGGCTCACTGAGAACAGGTCCATCGCCGCGGCGACGGTGAGGAGCATCCCCTTGGCGAAGAAGTCCCGCACCATCTCGGGCTCGGCGCCGGACTCGTGCTCGACGTACTCGTAGAGCTCGGTCCAGCCCTTCTGCACGCAGCTGCGCACGCGCGCGTCGTCGCAGGCGGCGTAGGCCTGCAGCTGACCGAGCAGGCGCGAGCGATCGGACAGCAGCTCGACATATGCGCCACCCATCGCGGAGAGGCGCCCCTCCCCCGGTTCGCTACCGGCGGCCGCCCTTGCGAACGCCTCGCGCACGCGCTGGAAACAGCGCTCGGTGACGGCGATGAAGAGGTCGGTCTTGGTCGGGAAGAGCCGGAACAGATAGGCGTGCGAGATGCCGGCACGCTCGGCGATGTCCTGCGTCGGCGTGCCGTGCAGGCCCCGGCGAGCGAACTCCTCGACGGCGACTTCCACCACGAGCTCGCGCCGCTCGTCCGCGCTGATGCGCGGGCCGCGGGCCGCCTTGCCAGTTGTCTTGGTGGTCGCCATGCGCGAACTAAGTTAGCACTCACTTTCTTCCACGTCAACCGTCCCTGCCACCCCCGGCCTACGACCCGCGACCTCGTCCTGCTCCTTGATATGGACCGGCTCGCCCCTTTCCGGAAACGGAATCTCGACGCGGTCGAAATCTCTCGGCACGATCGTGTTGTCGAACACCTCGCGCGCCTCGTCGCGCAGCTCGCGCCCCGCGTAGCGCTGCGAGATGTGGGTGAGCGCGAGCAGCTTCACCTCTGCCGCCGCGGCCAGCTCTGCGGCGCCGCGGGCGGTCGAGTGGCCGGTTTCCCGCGCGCGCTCGGCCTCCTCGATCGAGAAGGTGGCCTCGTGGATCAGGAGGTCCGCGCCGTGAGCGACGACGGCGGTCATGTCGCAGGGCATCGTGTCCCCCGCGATCACCACCTTGCGCCCCGCGCGCGGCTCGCCGAGCACCTGCTCGGGCCGTACGTCGCCGACCGCCTCCCCACTCTGCAGGCGTCCGAAGTCCGGTCCCGGCGCCACGCCGAGCTCCCGCGCCCGTGCCTCGTCGAAGCGCCCGGGGCGCTGCTCCTCGATCAGCGCATAGCCGTAAGCGGTGACGCGGTGCGCGACCTCGAAGGCCGCGATCAGATAGCCGTCGCGGAGCAGTTCGTCGTTGGGCTGGAGCTCCTCGATCCGGACCTCGAAGCCGGGCTTGCCCATCACCGGCATGAGCGCCTGGTATAGCGCCCGCAGCCCGGGCGGACCGTAGATCGAAAGCGGTTGCTCGCGGCCGCGCAGCCCGAACGTCTTCAGGAGCCCGGGCAGGCCGAGGAAGTGATCGGCGTGGAAGTGGCTGATGAAGAGCTCTTCGAGCTCGAGCAGACCGACCGAGCGCAGGAGCTGGCGCTGCGTGCCCTCGCCGCAGTCGAACAGCAGCCGGTCGCCGCCGCGCCGGACGAGCGTGGCCGGCAGGCCGCGCCGCGCCGTGGGCGCCGAGCCGGCGGTGCCGACGAAGAGCACGTCGAGGTCCATGGTCGAGCAGGTTATGGGGAGGGTCAGTCGAGCGCGATCAACTCGAACGACACGTGTCCATCTTCCACGCGCGCGAGGCCCATCGTGTGCGACGGCTGGCGGCGGCGGTCGGTGGGACTGCCGGGGTTGAACAACTGGAAGCCGTCGTCCCGCTCGTGCTGCGGGATGTGCGAGTGGCCATAGACGACGGCGGCGGCGCCGGGGAAGCGAGCCCGCATCCGCTCGAAGCGGGCGCGCGAGGGACCCGCGTCGTGCAGCATCCCGATCTGGATGCCGTCGAGGTCAACCGTGCGCTCGGCCGGCAGCCTGCGACGCACCGCCTCGTGGTCGACGTTG
The DNA here is from genome assembly GCA_036494715.1 of Thermoleophilaceae bacterium. Taxonomy (GTDB): domain Bacteria; phylum Actinomycetota; class Thermoleophilia; order Solirubrobacterales; family Thermoleophilaceae; genus JAICJR01. The sequence continues at coordinate 315 of DASXNY010000041.1, read as the reverse complement.
CCGTACACGCCGACGAGCGGCGGACCAATCGCCTCCATCTCCTCGAGCGCCTCGACCGAGACGAAGTCGCCGGCGTGCAGGATCAGTTGAGCATCCGCCAGCCGCTCGATGCAGCTGTCCGGGAGACGACGCGCTCCGCGCGGGAGGTGAGTGTCGGAGATCACGCCTATAAGCACGTCTGACAACTGTTTCCGGAGTACCTCGAATCCATGCCCAATTCATCATCTAGACTCGGCCGCCGGCGCCCGTAGCTCAGTGGATAGAGCGCTGCCCTCCGGAGGCAGAAGTCGCAGGTTCGAATCCTGCCGGGCGCGC
>DASXNY010000040.1:0-16367 GCA_036494715.1 Thermoleophilaceae bacterium | reverse complement strand
TCCTCCAGCGACTCCGGATGTGTGATCAGGTGCAGGTCGACGCCCGGGTGCGCCCAGAAGCGGAGCGAGGCGAGGTCTGTGATCGCGGACACCACCGGCACCTTCAGACGGCCGCTCAGACGCATGCGGCCGAGCGGCTCCGTCACGCCCGGGTAGGTGGAGACGACCACGGCCGGATGCTCGCGCTCGATGAGCCGCATGAGGCCATCTCCGCCGAGCGCGACGCTGGCGCGCCCGACGAACGATCGCACTGGCGGTACGCGTGTCATGAGCAGATGCTCGACGTCGAAGAGCGCGTTGCCGAGGCGAGAGTCGAAGGCGCTGCCGCCCATCGCGATGCGCTCGACGAGCGAGCCCATCGCGGCCAGTCCGTCCTCGATTCTCACCGCTACTGACGGCGCTTCCTCGCGGATTCCCTGCGCGAGCCAGCGCGCCGGCAGGTTGTGGCCCTCGCCGATGCCGGCCGAGAGAATCAGCACTCCGCGAGGGCGCATCGGCCGGGACGCTACCCCCGCCACCTGAGAGCGTTCTTAGTCGCCTGACCGGCCAGTGCGTGCGTGGCGGCTAAGCTCGCCCGAATGGCCTACGTCGCCGGCGAAGCAAGGCAGGAACTGCTCGACACGCTCGGCGAGGCGATCGATGAAATCGCTGCCGCCCTGGCGGCGCTGGCTGGGGCCTACGAGCTGCTCACCACTGTTCCCGCCGATCGGCTCGAGGAGCAACTATTCGGCCCGGTCCAGGCCGCGTATGGGCGCGCGCAGCGGACCTACAGCGGCTTCGCCCAGCGGCACGGGCTGCCGGGACGCACATTCAGTCCCGCACCTCAAGGCCTGCCATCGACCGGGGTCAGAGGATTCATCGACAACGCGGTCGCGTCCGTCGACGAAGCCGATGCCGTGCTCTCCGAGCTCCAAGACTCGATGATGCCGGTCGAAGTCGGCGATCCAGAGCTCCGTGCAGGCCTGGCCGAGGTGCGCGAGCTCCTTGGCGAAGTTCCCGCCCGGGCGCGCGAGTTCACCCGCACTCTCGGCCGCTAGGGCCGCTCGTCGGACGCTTGGCGCAGCCGCAGCGTTGTCTCCACCACTTCAGGGCTGACCATCGCGTCGGTCGGCCCGGGTGACTGCTCGCCGTACTTCGCGCGATACCCCTCGGACACCCGTTGGTCGACGTCCGCGTCGCGGATGGGTTCGAGCTCGACGTCAATGGTGCGCCCGTCGACCTCCAGCGCCGCCACGCCGTCCGCGAGCGCTCGCCGGTACCAGGCGGCGCTCGCGCCTCGATACGAGCGCACGTATGCCTCGCCGTCGGCTACCACCACCCAGATCGGGCGGCGCGACGTCGAGCCGTCGCGACGCGGAGTCAGCATGTCGACCTCTACGCTCGCGTCGAGCGCGTCGAGTGTCTCCGGGGCGAGGGAGGGACCGGCCACGGGCAACGCACTGTAGCGCTGAACCGGTCTGATCCGACGTTTTGCGGACTGGCCGGCGGGGCATTCCCGTAGACGCATGACAGCGCACGACGTTGACAGGGCAGCGGCGAAACTCGAGTCGATGCGGTACCGGGGACGGGCCAGGTTCGCGACGGGAGTGGCCGCCGGCGTGCTCGCGCTCGGCGCGCTCCTCTACTACGGCCCGCTCGCGATCGCGCTGCTCGTGGGCGTGGGCTGCTCGCTCGTGCTGGCGGGCGCGGACCTCTACCGGGAGCGCGAGCTGCTCGCGATGCTGGCGCTCGACCAGCGGGCGTACGCGCTCCCGCAAGTCCGCCGCTACGGTGCCCGCCTGGTGCTCATGAGCGGCCGCCAGCGCGTCGCCGGCGCGCTCGAACGGGTGGTCGAGAACGCCGGCATGCCCGGCAGCTACTACCTGCCCGAGCGGGTGAACAAGTACCGCCGCGAGATCGCGGCCCTGGCGAGCGCGCTGCGCGCTCCCGACGCCCGCGTCGAGCCCACGAGCGTGGCCAGGTGCTGGCGGCTGTTGACCCGGGCGGCCGAGAGCCCGCTCTACAACCGCCGCTATCCCGCGGACGATCTCGGCTTCGAGATCCGCCGCATTCGTGCCGGCGTGGACCAGCCCGCCTAGTCGTCCCCCTGGCGAGTCGCCTTTAACCAATCGGGGGTTACCCGTACCGCAAGCCCCATACGGGGGCCATAAATTGCCGCGAGGCCCAATGACTCGCCGTGTGTCCGCCAGCGTGCTCGCCGCTGCCGTCATCGCGTTTGTGTTCGCGTTCGGCGCGACCGCCCACGCCGCCACCCGCACCTACTGGGTCGCCGCGGTGCCCACGAACTGGAACGTGGTGCCGACCGAGAAGGACCCGATCGGCGACATGATGTACACGCCGGCCGAGACCGTCTTCCCGACGGTGGTCTACCGCCGCTACTCCGCGCACTGGGCGAAGCCGCTCGCGAACGCGCCGCGCTCCGCCATCGACGGCGGCCTGATTCCCGGCCCACTTCTTCACGCGCGCGTGGGGGACAAGATCGTCGTCCATTTCAAGAACATGGACACGCTGCGGAACGACCCCCACTCGATGCACTTCCACGGGGTCTTCTACCGGCCGAGCTCGGACGGCGCGTACGTGCCGGGGTTCTCGGGCAAGGACGCCGACGTCAAGGTCGGCCAGACCTGGACCTACCGGCTGAAGGCGGTCAAGGATTCGTTCGGCGTCTGGCCATACCACGACCACTCGCCCTCGATGGACGACTCGCTCGCCGGGGGAATGTACGGCGAGCTGTCGATCTTCAGGAAGCACGAGAAGCCGCCCGACCGCGAGTTCGTCGTCTTCTTCGCGATGCTCCACGGCTTCATGACCGTCGACGGGCGAGCGTTCGTCGGCAACACGCCGATCTTCCGCGCCAAGGTCGGCCAGCGCGTGCAGTGGGACGTGCTGACGATCGGCGACGACTTCCACACCTTCCACGTCCACGGGCACCGCTGGGTGGGGCCCGGCGGGATCCCGCAGGACACGAAGACGATCGGTCCGGCCGAGAGCTTCCGCGTCCAGTGGACCGAGGACAACCCCGGCACATGGCTCTACCACTGCCACGTGGAGCAGCACATGATGGACGGCATGATCGGCCTCTACAGGGTGAGCCGGTGATCCCTCGCGCGGCCACCGTACTCTGGGCGGCCGCCGCGCTCGCCCTGCCCGCCACGGCATCGGCCGACACCCAGAACGTGGGCATCCAGACCTCGGCGTTCGGCCCCAACCAGCTGTCCGTGCTCGCCGGCGACACCGTCGAGTGGAACAACCAGAGCCTCCGCTCGCACACGGTCACCGCGCGCGACGGCTCGTTCGCCTCACCGCAGATCGGCATTGGTCACAGCTTCACCACCACGTTCACGAACGGCGGCGCGTTCGCCTACTACTGCCAGGTCCACCCGTTCATGACCGGCGAGGTGGACGTCTACCCGGTGCTCCTCCAGGGACCCGTGAACGCGGTGAGCCCGGGCAGCCCGATCGAGCTCTCCGGCCGGGCGGAGGCGGGCACGAGCACGGTCGACATCCAGGCCGACACCGGCTCGGGCTTCACGCACGTGGCCAGCGCCGCGGTGGACGGCACCGGCGCGTTTCACACGTCGGTCACCGCGCTCGCCAGCGCCCAGTACCGCGCGATGGTGCCGGCTGGCGGAAGTCCGGCCGTGCAGGTGCTCGTCATGGATCGCTCGCTGGCGCTCCAAGCCAGGCCGTCCCGCAACCGCACGGCGCTGCTGCGCGTCGTCGCGACACCCGCGGACCCGGGCGCGATCGTGCTGCTCGAGGTCCAGTTGCGCGAGCGCTTCGGCTGGTGGCCCACCAGCCGGCGGCGGCTCGACGCGCGCTCGGGCGCCGTCTTTCGCGTGCGCGCGGGCGCGCGCGTGCGCGTGATGCTCACCCTGGACGACGGCTGGACTCCCGTCGTCACGAGCGACGCCATGCGCCTCCCGCGGGCGCGCAGGTCATCCCGTTGAGGGATCGACAGCCTTGAACAGCTCCACTACCCAAGGGGAGAAGCAGTACTGGCCCACAAGTGCGCCCCGAGGCCCGAGGCGTGCGGAAAGGATGTACATGCCAAGACGGAGGAAGCTAATTGCCGGCGCCGTCACGCTCAGCGTGGCGCTCGGCGTCAGCGGTGTGGCGGTAGCGGCCAAGTCGGGCGCTCCGGCGAAGACGACCATCAAGGTCAGCCAGACGTTCAAGGTGAAGCCGAACCGCTACATCCAGGACGGCCTGCGGTGGAACAAGGACGTCTACCACGTGCGTTCCGGCGGCACCATCACGGTCGTCAACACGGTGGCGACCGAGGGTCCGCACACGCTCTCTGTCGTCAAGAAGAGCGAGCTGCCCAAGACGGCGGCGCAGGTGAACAACTGCAAGATCTGCGGCAAGATCGCGCAGGAGCTGGGTGTGACGGACCCGAACGATCCGAACGCCCAGCCGAAGTTCCAGTACGCCGAGAACGGCGTCGGGACCGACACCCCGCCGGACGTCGATCGTCCCGGTGACACGGGCGTGACCGGTCCTGGCAAGAAGGGCGAGAAGATCACCCTGAAGGTGACCGCGAAGAAAGGCACCACGCTCTACTTCATGTGCGCCATTCATCCGTGGATGGAGGCGAAGCTGATCGTCGGCTAGAGCCGGCATCGCCTTTGCAGGTGCAGGAGGGGCCTCGGTTCTGCCGGGGCCCTTTCGTTTGCCCGGCCGGGCCGCGGGTACCTTCGGCGCATGAGCGAGAGCGACCACGACAACGACCCCGTGAAGCCGAGCGAGCAGCGCGGCGGTACCACGCCGGGCAAGGACGAGTCCCGCGAGAAGGGCCCGTGGGCGGGCCAGGCAGCCGAGGGCATCGTCCCGGCGGAGCTGGGCGGATCCGACGCCCCGCGGGAGTTGCTCGAGGACGACCCGGAGCTCGGCAGCTCCGTGCTCGGGGCGACGACCGGTTCGGACGAGCCCGCCACCGAGGAGGGCATCGATCGCGAGGCCGGCGACAACGCCGACGCGACGACGGATGGCGGCGCTCCCGAGCCGCCCGAGGGAGTCGAGCCCGACCTGAAAGACGCCCCGGCGGCGTCGCAGCAGCCGGACGAGTAGTCCGGCCGTAAGCAGAGTTACGAGTACGTCAGTCCGGGCACTACCAGGGGGATGGCACGAACGCCTGACATCCATCTTGGAAAGAACGGCTCGGACACCGGCAAGGAAATGGCGGCCGCCGCGGCGGCGCTCGTGGGCGCCGCGGCGGTTGGTGGCAAGCTTGCCGCCGACAGGCGCGCAAGCAACAAGCGCGACGCCGAGCGCGCGTTCCGGCTGTACAAGGACGAGGCGACACCCGAGGGGATCAGACGCATCGCGCGCGGGCAGCTCGACCAGGCGCACGACGAGCTGACCGAGCGGCCGAAGCGCAAGCTCGCCGGCGCCGTGCACGACACCCGCAAGGGCTTCAAGCGGCTGCGAGCTACGGTGCGTCTGGCGCGCGACGCGCTGGGTGACGACACCTACAGGCACGAGAACACCGCATTCCGGGACGCGGGCCGCCGCCTGTCGGGCGTGCGTGACGCGTCCGTGCTGATCGAGACGCTCGACGCGCTTGAGAAGGCCTCGGGCGACGACCTGCCGCGCGAGGCGACCGCGAGGCTACGCAAGCGGCTCGAGGACGAGCGCGAGCAGGCCCTCGAGTCGCTGAAGGCCGACGACGCCCTGGTGGCGGCGGTGATCGACGACATCGAGCAGGCGCGCACGCGCACCGCCGAATGGACCTTTGAGACCCAGGGCTTCGACGCACTCGAGCCCGGGCTGCGGCGCGTCTACCGGCGCGGGCGTAAGGCGATGCGTCGCGCGCAGGCGGCTCCCACGAACGAGAACCTGCACGAGTGGCGCAAACGCGTGAAGGACCTCTGGCACGCGGAGCAGATCCTGCGGCCGGCTGCGCCGAAGAAGATGAAGAAGCTCGCAAAGCGCACGCATCAGCTCGCCGACGTGCTCGGCGACGACCACGACCTGGCGGAGCTGCGCCTCTACGCGGCGCGGCGCCGCCACAGCTTCGACGACCGGATGGCGCAGGTCGCGCTGCTGGCCGTGATCGACCGCCGCCGCAAGGTGCTGCAGGACGAGGCATTCGCCCTTGGGCCAAAGCTCTATGGCCGCAAGCCCGGGCAGTTCGTCAGGGCGATCGGGCGCGCCTGGAGCAAGCGCGTACGGACGCCGGCGGCGGCCTGACGCCGGGCGACAGACACCGAAGCGTGAGCACGGGGCGGGAGATCGAGCGCAAGTTCCTGGTCGACGGCGAGCTGCCGCCCGACCTCGACGACCGTCCCTGCGAGCCGATCAGCCAGGGCTACATCTCGATCGACCGCGACGGCACCGAGGTGCGCCTGCGGGCCAAAGGCGGGCGGCACACGCTCGGTGTGAAGTCCGGCCCCTCGCGCACGCGGGTGGAGGAGGAGATCGAGGTCGACGAGCGTTGCTTCGGCTCGCTCTGGCCGCTCACCGAGGGCCGCAGGATCGAGAAGCGCCGGTTCGCGATACCCGCCGACGACGGGCTGTCGATCGAGCTCGACGTGTATGACGGCGATCTGAGCGGTCTCGTGACGGCCGAGGTGGAGTTCTCGTCGGAGCGGGACGCGGACGCGTTTGAGCCGCCCTCCTGGCTCGGCTCGGATGTGACAGGTGACGCGCGCTACAGCAACCAGTCCCTCGCGGAGCACGGGCGTGCCTAACGCCGACCGCTACTTCCAGGTCGGCCCGTTGTCCCACTTGTGAAAAACCCGTTACCCATGTGATCGGCCGCACCTGGTCGGGTACGGCGCAAGGCATGGGCAGCGAACTACTTCTGATCATCGTCATCGTCGTGGCGCTCGGCTTCGATTTCACGAACGGCTTCCACGACACCGCCAACGCGATGGCCACCTCGATCGCCACCCGGGCGCTACGCCCGAAGGTCGCCGTGCTGCTGGCGGCCGCGCTCAACTTCGCGGGCGCGTTTATCTCACTCAAGGTGGCAACCACGATCGCCAAGGGCATCGTGGACTCGTCTCACATCACCCTCGACGTGCTCCTCGCGGGACTCGTCGGGGCGATCGTCTGGAATCTGGTCACCTGGTACCTCGGCCTCCCGTCGAGCTCCACCCACGCGCTGATCGGCGGGCTGATCGGTGCTGCCTGGGTGGCCGACGGCTCGAGCGCCATCCAGGGCTCCGGCGTCATCGGCAAGGTGATCGTGCCGGGCGTGGCCTCCCCGATCATCGCGGGCGTGGTCGCCATTCTCGCGACGTTCGTGGCCTACAGGTGCCTTCGTCGCGTGCCGGAAGACGACGGCAAGCGCGGCTTCCGCTGGGGCCAGATCGCCTCGGCCTCGCTGGTCTCGCTCGCTCACGGCACAAACGACGCGCAAAAGACGATGGGCGTGATCACGCTCGCGCTCGTGGTGCACCACTCGATCGGCGCGGACGCAAGCGTGCCGACCTGGGTTGTGATCGCGGCGGCCAGCTCGATCGGGCTCGGCACATACATCGGCGGCTGGCGCATCATTCGGACGATGGGCCAGCGGCTCACGCACGTCGAGTCGCCGCAGGGCTTTGCGGCGGAGACGAGCGGCGCCACCGTGCTGCTCGCGTCCTCGTACTTCGGCTACCCGCTGTCCACGACTCACATCGTGTCCGGTGCGGTCGTCGGCTCGGGCATCGGCAAGCGCCTCGCCGACGTTCGCTGGGGTCTCGCCGGCCGGATGGCGCTCGCGTGGCTCGTCACGCTCCCGGCCGCCGGCCTCGTGGCGGCGCTCGTGAGCCAGGGCATCAGCGGCATGGGCTCGAGCACAACGGGTGCCGTCGTGATGGGGCTACTCGCACTGCTGGTCGCCGCAGGCCTGTTCGCCGCGGCGCAGCGTCAACCCGTCACCGCTAACGACGTATGAGCTACCTGACCTACATCGGAGAGCAGACCGTGAAGTGGTCCGCGCTCGGCGAGGAAGCGCTGGTGGCCTTGGGGGCCGTGGTCGTCGTGGCGGCAGCCGGAATGATCATCATCGGCACCAGCCGGGCCGTCGCCGCACGGCGCGAGGGCCACGGCGGGGTGGCCACGCTGTCGGGCGTCTCACTCGTGCTCGCCGGCACGCTGATTTGCCTGGCCGCCGTCGTGCTCGGCTTCATCGCGATGACCACCAAGTCGTCCTGAAGCGCCCAGGACCTCTCACGCGCCCACGCGCGTAGAAAGGGCATGAGGAAGCTCGCCGGCGCCATCGGCCTCCTGATCGCCCTGATGGTGCCGGCCGCCGCCCGGGCGGACGGACCGCCCGTCGGTGGTTGGACGACGGCCGTGGCCGCCGGGCCCTTCCGCTATATCGCGCTCGCCACTGGGCACGCGACGATTCTGGAGCGCGTCGCCCCGGGCGACGGCCGGGTGCTCAGCTACCGCTACCTGGGCCGCCAGGTCGGCATCCCCAGGGTCGCGCTCGACGGCTCTGGCGGCGGACTGTCTGCGGACGGCAAGACGCTTGTGCTGAGCGGGCCGCGGACGGGCTATCCGGCCCGCCGCTCGACCCTCTACTTCATCAACCCCCGCACGCTCGCCCTCGCCGGCGTGCTGCACCTCAAGGGCGACTTCTCCTTCGACGCGATCGCGCCCGACGGCGCGACGATCTACCTGATCCAGCTCAGTCCTCGCGACCCCACGCGCTACGCAGTGCGCGCGCTCGACACCGCCACCGGCCGGCTCTACCCGAAGCCGGTGGTGGACGCGCGCGAGCCCGACGAGCCGATGCGTGGCTCGCCCATGACGCGCGCGACGAGCGTCGACGGAGCGTTGGCCTACACGCTCTACTCCGGCGGCGACGAGACCTTCATTCACGCGCTCGACACGATGCACAGGCAGGCGGCCTGCATCGACATCCCGCCGATCCGCAACCTGGGCCAGGTGCATCTGGCGGTCAACGGGCACGAGGTCACGGTGCTGAACAACGGGACTCCGGTGGCGTATGTGAACACAGCCACGCGCAAGGTCTCGAAGGCCCCGCCGGCCACTCCTCCGCCCGCCGTCAGTGACGGACGTGGGGGCGGCGGCGGGCTGCCGCTGTGGCCGTTCCTCGCCGCGGCCGCGGCAGGGCTGGCCGGCGTCACAGCGCTCGGAGCGCGCAGGCGCCGCGCCGGCTCAGCACGCACTTAGCCCAAAAATCTGCCCGGGAGGAGAGGAGTTCCTCCCGCGCGTCCCGCCCGTACGGAACAATGGCCGCATGGGACGGGCTCGCCCGCTTCGCATCGGGCTGACTGCTCGCGTTCGGCTAGGGACGCTGCTGGTTGCCCTTGCGCTGGGCGCGGTTTTCGCGCTGCTGCTCCACACGGTGGACGTGTCGAACACGCGCGAGGCGCAGGCTCGGCATTCCGCCGAGGTCCTCCAGGCGGCGAGCGCGGTGCAGGGCACGGTGATCGACCTCGAGACCGGTCTGCGCGGCTACATCATCGGCGGGCAGACGCGCTTCCTGACCCCCTACACGCAGGCACGCAGCAAGCAAAAGATCCGCATCAAGCAGCTCGCCGCGCTCGTGTCGAGCCGACCCGATCAGCTCGCTCTCACGCGCGATCTCAGTCGCCAGCTCAACTCGTACGTCAACGATTACGCGGTGCCGATCATCGCCGGCGTCGGGGCGGGGCGCCGTACCAGCGTCAAGCAGCTCGCGGAGGGCAAGGCTCGCATCGACACGATCCGCTCGACGCTCGGGCGCTTCACGTCCGTGGAGGACCGCCTGCTCGTGCAGCGCAAGGCGGCCGCAGGCTCGGCTACCCGGCATGCGCGGCTGCTCACGATCATCGGGATGGTCCTGCTGGTGCTGCTCGTGGTGATCAGCGGCGTGTACGCCAGCCGCTACGTGGCGGAGCCCGTCCGCAACCTCGCCCGCAGCGCGCGCCGACTGGCGGCGGGCCGGCTCGAGGAGCGCGTCGAACCCGCCGGCGCAGCGGAACTGAGCGACATGGGGCTCGCGTTCAACCAGATGGCGGCGTCACTCGAGCTGCACACGCGCGAGCTCGAGCGCCTCTCGCAGACGAGCGCGGCGCAGTTCTCGGCGATCTTCGAGCAGACCCCGATCGGCCTGACTCTGTTCGACCGCGAGTTGAGCTGCGTGCGCTGCAACCCCGCGCTCGGCGAGCTGGCCGGCGTCGTGGCGGCGGAACAGGAGGGCAACACCGTCTCGCAGGTGTTCGGCCATTTCCAGCCCGACCTCACGGCCGAGTTCCGCCGAGTGCTCCAGCACGGCCGCTCGATCTCCGCGATCCGCGTGACAGGCGGCGGACGCACCTGCACGGTCGGGCTGTTCCCGGTGCGCGAACCCGGCGGCGAGATGATCGGCGTGGCGGCGGTGGCCGTCGACGTGACGGACCGCGAGCGCCGGCTCGAGCGCGAGCGCGTCGCGGGGCGCCAGGCCCGCCAGCTCGAGCGGCTGGCCTCGACGATCTCCGAGGCGCTCACGCCCGAGGAGATCAGCCGCGTGGTGGTGGCCGAGGCGGTGGCGGCGCTCGAGGCCGACGGCGGCGCCGTGCTGCTCCTCGACGACGCCCGCCAGACGCTCACAATGTCCGCGGGCTCGGGCTGGGCGGAGGAGGAGCGCGACTGGTTCACCAGGCTGCCGCTGTCGGTGCGAACGCCGACCACGGACGCGGTGCGCACGCACCGGCTCGTCCACCTGGGCGACCCGAGCGACCAGCGCGGCCGCTATCCGGACATCGCCGACCGGCGCATCCGCGCCGGCATCGCAGCCACGCTGGCGCTGCCGCTCCTGTCCGGACCGCGCTGCGTCGGCGGGCTGCTCATCACGTTCTCCACGCCGCGCGCGTTCACGGAGGAGGAGCTCGACTTCGCGGAGGAGGTGGCCGAGCGCTGCGCCAACGGCATCGCGCGTGCGCTCCTCTACGAGCGCGAGCACGAGACGGCCGCCGCGCTCCAGCGCAGCCTGATGCCATCGGCGCTGCCCACCTTCGACAGTGTGGTGTTCGGCGCGCGCTTCCGGCCGGCGGGCACCGGCGAGGTGGTCGGCGGCGACTTCTACGACGTGCTCGACCTTGGCGAGGGCCGCTTCGTCGCGTGGATCGGCGACGTGCAGGGCAAGGGACCGGAGGCCGCGGCGGTCGCCGCGCTGGCGCGCTACACCCTGCGCGCCGAGACGCGGCACGAGTCGCACCCGGCGCGGCTGCTCCAGGCGCTCAACCAGGCGGTGCTCGAGCAGAGCGAGCCGGGCGATCGCCTGCTGACGGCGGTGTGCGTGACCGGGGCCGTGAACGACGACGTGCTCGACCTCGAGATGGCGATCGCCGGGCACCCGCCGCCGCTCTTGATGCGCCGCGATCAGCCCTGCGCCGAGTGGGGCAAGCCGGGAACGCTGATCGGCTTCGAGAGCGTGACGTTCAACACCAGCACGCTCGCGCTCGAGCCGGGCGAGCTACTCGTGCTGTACACAGACGGGCTCACCGACGCGCACGCTCCGCGCCGCTTCGTCATGTCCGAGCAGCTCTGCCGGCTCGCCGACGGGCTCGACCGTTCGAGCATCGGCGAGGTGCTCGATTCGCTGCTCGACGGCGCGGGCGCCGGGGACGGGGGCCTGCCGCGCGACGACATCGCTCTGCTCGGGCTCCAGTTCGCCCCGCGGACGCGGAGGGGCGCGAGCCCGCTGCTGGTCGTGCAGAAGGGCTGAGCCCGCGCGGGGACATCTGTCCTGCTGACTATCTTTGGCGCCGATGAGCGGCTCTGGGGAACGCGACCGGCGGCTCGTGCTGGTGGCGGACGACGACGAGGACATCCTCGAGCTGGTCTCGCTGCAGCTCACGCGCGCGAACCTCGAGGTGATCCAGGCGCGCGACGGGGAGGAGGCGGTGTCGCTCGCCGAGCAGCACATTCCGGACCTCGCGGTGCTCGATGTGATGATGCCCGGGCTCAACGGCTATGAGGTGGTCAAGCGGCTGCGCGCCACGGAGAGCACGAGCGCGATCCCGTTGATCCTGCTCACCGCCCGCGCCGGCGGCGGCGACGCCCAGCACGGCTACAACGTCGGCGCCGACGACTACGTGAAGAAGCCGTTCAGCCCGGCCGAGCTGCGCGACCGCGTGGTCGCCCTACTGGCCCGACCGCAGTAGCCGCCGGTAGCGCACCATCGTCGGGTGCTGCATGTCGCCGTGCGTCTGGTTGCGCAGCGACGCCACGCGCTCGCGGTGATACGGGCTCGACAGGCTCTCGGCGTGCCCGATCACGTTGCGCGTGAGGATCCCGTAGCGCTCCTGCAGCCAGCGGGTGAGCTTGAGCGAGGCCTGCAGCTGGCGCTTGTCGCCCATCACCTGGGCGTCGCTCATGCCGACGTGCTCGATGCCGATCGCCGTCCAGTTCAGGCCGACGGTGTGGCGGCACATGATGTTCGGCGGCACCAGCTCGTAGATCGTGCCGTCCCGGTCGATCACGAAGTGGGCGCAGACCTGCGGCAGCTCGTGCAGCTCGACGTCCGGCACGTCGTCGGCGAAGGTGTTCCACGCGGGGGAGAACGAGCTCGTCTCCGTGTAGTGCTCGACGATCACCTTCGGGTTGCGCAGGAGAAACGTGTGGATGCCGTAGTGGCGGACCGCGTACGCACGCATCTCGCGCTCGCGCTTCGGCGGGTAGGGGATGCGCTTCTGGACGATGTGCGGGCGTGCCGCGGGGGCGGCGACGAGGGCGAGCGCTGTCAGAAGCGCCACGAGCGACGGCATCCCGCGACACGATTGCACACCGGGTGCGCGATGATTGCGGGCGTCACCGACGCAGGAGGGGTCAATTGGACAGCTGGGACATCCGCTCGCTCGACGTCGAGCCTCACCACCCGCGCATCCTGCGCTCGGATGACGAGACGCGGGTGATCGCGCTCTACCTGCCCGGCGGGGAGCAGCTTCAGGACCATCAGGTGCACGAGCGCGCCTATCTCGTGGTGGTCGACGGCGAGGTGGAGATCGACCAGAACGGGCAGACCCAAACCGGCGGACCCGGCTTTCTGGCGCACTTCGAGCCGAAGGAACGGCACGAGGTGAGAGCCAGCACGGACGCCCGTCTGCTGCTGATCCTGTCGCCCTGGCCCGGCGAGGGACACCCCTCGCGGCACGAGTAACAACCGTCTCTTAATTCTCAGTCGTCATAATCCGCGACCGATGGACCCAAGTCGCAAGCGCAGGATACGGCTGGTCATCGCCCTCACAGCCGCGATGCTCCTGGCCGGCGCCCTCATATACACGAGCTTCAGCGCTGCCACCGACGCCAAGCAGCCGTCCCAGCTCCTGACCTCCGCCAACACCGGTCGGTCGTATGAGCTAACGGGCAAGGTGGTGCAGGGCTCCGTGGTCCGCAGCGGCGACTCGATGCGCTTCACGGTCCGCGACCGCAACGGCACCGGCCGCGCGCTGCCGGTCACCTACTCCGGCGAGGTGCCCGATCCGTTCCGCGGCGGGCGCGAGATCATCGTCAAGGGCACGATGCGGAAGGGCACCTTCGTGGGCCAGCGCGACTCGCTGGTCACCAAGTGCCCGTCCAAGTTCCAGGCGGCTCCGAACTCGTCTAGCAGCTAGTGGCCAACATCGGATACGCCTGCCTCGTCGTGGGCCTGCTCACGATGGTTTACGCCGCGGTGGCATCCGTCTACGGCGCGCGCACCGGCGAGCGGCAGTTCGTGGTGTCGGGCCGCTACGCCTTCTACTGCCTCGCGGTCCTGACGATCCTGGCAGTCGTGATCCTGGAGAGCGCGTACCTGCGCAACGACTTCTCCTACTCGCTCGTCGCGCAGAACTCGTCCACCGACACGCCGACGTTCTACAAGCTCACAGCGATGTGGTCGAGCCAGGCGGGCTCGCTGCTCCTCTGGGCGTTCGTGCTCTCGATCTTCTCGAGTGTCGTGCTGCACATGACGCGCCACCGCCATCGCGACATCGCGCCGTACGCGCAGTCCGTGCTCGCCGGGATCACTGCGTTCTTCCTCGGCCTGATGGTCTTCTACTCGAGCCCGTTCGACACCCTCTCGCCCGCGCCGGCCGAGGGCAACGGCCTCGAGCCGCTGCTGCGGCACCCGGCGATGATGTTCCACCCGCCGATGCTCTACTCGGGCTACGTCGGCTTCACGATCCCATTCGCCTTCTGCATCGGCGCGCTGATCGCCCGCCGCACCGACGCCGAGTGGATCCGCTCGACGCGCCGCTTCGCGCTGATCGCCTGGACCTTCCTCGGCGTCGGCATCATGCTCGGAGCGCTCTGGTCCTACTCGGAGCTCGGCTGGGGCGGCTACTGGGCCTGGGATCCGGTGGAGAACGCGTCGCTCATGCCGTGGCTCGCGGGCACCGCGTTCCTGCACTCGATCATCGTGCAGGAGAAGCGCGGGATGCTGAAGGTCTGGAACGTCGCGCTGATCATCTCGACGTTCGTGCTCGCGCTGGTGGGCACGTTCCTCGTGAGATCGGGCGTGCTCGACTCGATCCACGCGTTCGGCGCGTCCACGCTCGGGGTGCCGTTCCTGGCGTTCATCGGGATCGTGTTGGTCGGGTCGGTGGCGCTGGTGCTGAGCCGCCTCGACGACCTGAAGTCGGAGGCGCGCATCGACTCCTTCTTCTCGCGCGAGGCGTTCTTCCTGATGAACAACCTTGTGCTGGTCGGCCTCTGCTTCGTGATCTTCTGGGGCACCTTCTTCCCGCTCATCTCCGAGGCCGTCACCGGCACGAAGGCGAGCGTCGGGCCGCCCTGGTTCGACCGCTACACGGTGCCGCTGGCGCTGCTGCTCGTGCTGCTGTCGGGGATCGGCCCGGTGATCGCGTGGCGGCGCGTGACGCTCTCCGGCATGCGCAAGGTGCTCGTCTTCCCGCTGGTCGCGGCCGGCTCGGCGCTGGTGCTGCTGCTCGCGTTCTCCAACGCCTCGAGCGACGTCCCGTCGCTGATCATGTTCGTGCTCGCGGCGTTCGTGATCGCGGTGGTGGGGCAGGAGTTCACGCGCGGGGCGCGGGCGCGCGCCACCGTGTCGAGCGAGTCGTTCGGCAACGCGCTGTTCAAGCTCGTGGGGCGCAACCGGCGCCGCTACGGGGGCTATGTGGTGCACGTCGGCATGGCGCTGCTGTTCATCGGCGTGGCGGCCTCGTCGGCGTTCGCCCACCAAAAGGACGTGCGGCTCTCGCCGGGCCAGTCGGCCACCGTGGGCGGCTACACGGTCAAATACATACGGCCCACGGCGGGGATCGTGAGCGACCGCGCGGGCACCGGCGCGCCGATCACGGCGGGCGCAGTGCTCAACATCAGCAAGGGCAGCAAGCACTACACGCTCACACCGTCGCGCAACTACTACGCGACGCAGGACGCCTCCAAGGGCATGATCGGACGCTTCTTCGCCGGTGAGGCCAACAGCGACATCGCGATGCGCTGGAGCCTCGGGCGCACGGTCTGGACCGCGGTCCAGCCGGACCTCAGCAGGCTCAATGGCCCGATCGCCGATGCCAACCGCAAGTTCGGCAACGCCAGCCTGCAGGTGCAGGGCCTGGTGATCGCGGCGATCACCAACTCATATCTGAAGAACCCGCCGCCGGCGCTCTTCCGCTTCATCGTCTCGCCGTTCGTCGCCTGGATCTGGATCGGCGGCGCGCTCGGCATCGCCGGCGCGCTGGTGGCGCTGTGGCCCTCGCCGGAGGCGCGCCGGCGCCGGGTCACGAGCCTCTACGCCGCCCGGCTCGGCCGCGAGCTCTCGCGCGCGTAGGCGCGCCCGCGTCCGGAGCCCGACACTAGCCTTTCGCCCGTGGAGCTTGCGCTCGCCATCTGCACGCTCGCGCTCGTCGTCGCCTTCGTGGTCCTAGGGCCGCTGCGGCGTGGCTCGCAGATCGACCGCCGCGGCGACGACGCCCGTGCCGCCCTCGAGGCCGCCAAGGAGGCCAAGTACCGCGAGATCAAGGACGCCGAGCTCGACCACCAGATGGGCAAGCTTTCGGATGGGGATTACAACGCGATCGATCAGGAGCTGCGGGCTCAGGCGATCGAGATTCTCAAAGAGATAGACACGGTGGGTAAAGACAAGGTGGGTAAGCAGTAAGCAGTGCGCCGGCTTCGCGGGCTGCAGTAGGCAGCGTCCTGCCAAGCACTGCCTACTGCCCACTGCTTACTGCGTACTGCGTCCTGCTTACTGCCGCTAGGCTACGAGCCGTGTATTCCGTCCTGAGCGGCCTCCAGGTCATCATCTCCGTCGTCCTCATCCTGCTGATCCTCATGCACTCCGGCAAGGACGCGGGGCTTTCGGGCGCCTTTGGCGCCGGCACGGGCGGCGGCCCGTTCGGGGGCGGCTCGCTCGTGGAGCGCAACCTCAATCGCTGGACGGTCTTCTTCGCCGTGCTCTTCGTGGCGAACGTGATCGCCCTGCTGAAGATCGGCTAGCG
>DASXNY010000039.1:0-6801 GCA_036494715.1 Thermoleophilaceae bacterium | reverse complement strand
CCGCGAGTGGGAGTAGTGGGGGGAGCAGGATTCGAACCTGCGTAGGCTAAGCCAACGGGTTTACAGCCCGTCTCCTTTAACCACTCGGACATCCCCCCGAGCGGCTGTGGAGTCTAGCCCGCCGCCCGCGCGCCGTCGCGCTCCGGCGTCCTCGTGTCTAGCCGTACCAAGTACGGCGTTGACCCTGCGTTCTTGGTCGCTCGGCTCGCGAACGGCGGTTAAACCGAGGCGTCTTTGAGCCGCTGCGCCTCGGGCAGGCTCTCGAGCTTCTTGAGCGTGTTGTTCTCGATCTGGCGGATGCGCTCGCGGGTGACGCCGAAGGCGCGGCCCACTTCCTCGAGCGTGCGCGCCTGGTGGCCCTTTAGGCCGAAGCGCATCTCGATCACCTCGCGCTCGCGCGCGGGCAGGGCGTCGAGTGCCTTGCGCACGTTCTCGCGGCGCAGGTTCTCCACCGCCAGCTCGAACGGCGACTCGGCGGTGTCGTCCTGGACGAAATCGCCGAGCTCGGAGTCCTCCTCCTCGCCGATCGGCTTCTCGAGCGAGACCGGCAGCTGCGACATGCGCAGGATGTCCTTGACCTCGCGCGCGGTGCACTCGAGCTCCGCGGCGATCTCGTCCGGCGAGGGCTCGCGGCCGAGGTCCTGCACGAGCTGCCGCTCGACGTGCACGACCTTGTTGAGCTTCTCGACCATGTGGACCGGGATGCGGATCGTGCGCGCCTTGTCGGCGATCGCGCGCGTGACCGCCTGGCGGATCCACCAGGTCGCGTACGTCGAGAACTTGTAGCCGCGGCGGTAGTCGAACTTCTCGACGGCGCGGATCAGCCCGAGCGAGCCCTCCTGGATCAGGTCGAGGAAGGTCAGGCCGCGGCCGAGGTAGCCCTTGGCGATCGAGACGACGAGGCGGAGGTTGGCCTCGATCATGTGCTGCTTGGCGGCCATGTCGCCGCGCTCGATGCGCTTGGCGAGCTGCACCTCCTCGAAGGCGGTGAGCAGCCCGACGCGGCCGATCGAGCGGAGGTATAGGCGCAGCGAGTCGAGGCTCGGCTCGACGGTGAGGTCGATCTCGACCTTCTTCGGCGAGGAGGGGTCCTTGTCGGCACTCGACGAGTCGAGCGACCCGCCCACCGGCTTGCCGTCCTGGGACACGACGTCGACGCCGTGCTCCTCGAGATGCGAGTGCAGCTCCCGGAGCTGCTCCTTCGTCACCTCGACCTCCTCGAGGCAGGCGGCGATTTCCTCGAAGGTCAGATACCCGCGTTCGCGACCCTCGGCAACGAGCGTTGAAAGCTCCTCGATGTCGGCGAACGAAGCGTCGGTACCGGTCGCCTCGAGAACCGCCTCTTCCTTTGTGCTCAACCTCTCTCCTCAGGTGACGATTGCTGGCGCATCGGTCGAGTGACCTCCGTCAATCCGGCGCTAGTCGTGTGGTCCTGCGTGCGCGACGTGTGTCGCGATGGGCCGAGCCAGTTGGTTTATCAGGGGCTGCGTGGACCCCGTGCATCGAGCCTTTCGCCACTATACCTGCGATTGCGCGGATTGGCACCATCGCCTAGCCACTATCGTGAAAACCTTGCAATGACCGGAGAGAGCCGCAGCTCGAGCGTCCCGTTGGAGGACGTGCAGGCCCGCCGGCCCAGTGCTCACGTCTCGCTTTCGCGGGTCGGGGTGACCGGAGTCGAGAAGGTCGTCCGCATCCGCTCGAACGGCGACGAGCAGCTTTTCTACGCGCAAATCGAGTGCTTCGTCGACCTTGGCCCGCGCCAGAAGGGCGCGCACATGTCGCGCTTCGAGGAGACCGTCAACGAGGCGATCGACGAGGTGGTGCTCGGCGAGGCGTTCAAGGCCGAGACGCTCGCCTCGCACATCTCGGAGCGCGTACGCGAGCGCCAGGACGCGGCGCGCGCGGAGACCTCGATCCGGGCGCGCTACCCAGAGCACAAGCCCGCCCCCGTGTCGGGCGCGCAGACGCAGGAGATCTACACGATGCTCGGCACCGCGGTGGCGTCCGAGCACGGCACGCGCCGGCTGATCGGGGTGCAGGCGCAGGGCATGACCGCCTGCCCGTGCGCCCAGGAGCTCGTCCAGGCGCGCGCGAGCGAGCGCCTTGGCGCCGACGGCTTCACCGACGACGAGATCGAGCGCGTGTTCCAGCACGTGCCCGTGGCCACGCACAACCAGCGCGGCCTCGGCACGCTCTACGTCGGTTGCCCGGAGGAGTGCAGCGAGGCGATCGAGGCGACGAAGCTGCTCGAGATCGTCGAGGAGTCGATGAGCTCCGAGATCTACGAGCTGATGAAGCGCCCCGACGAGCTCGAGGTGGTCGAGAAGGCGCACCGGCGCCCGCGCTTCGTCGAGGACTGCGTGCGCGAGATGATCCGCATGGCCGTCGCGGAGTTCCGCGGCTTCGGCGGGGACGCCTTCGTGTTCGCCCGCCAGGAGAACCTCGAGACGATCCACCAGCACAACGTGGTCGCCGAGCGCTACGGGCTGATCGGCGAGCTCGACCGCGAGCTCCGCTCCGACGAGCCGGTGGCCGGGCACCTGACGATGCGCGACTGGCTGCATCGCCCCTAGCCCAGACGAGGTCGTATATCCGTGTAGCGACCGTTACAAGGCGCTACAGGAAGCCCAGACGGGTACCGACACTTCCCCCAAGGAGGTGGCACACATGCCCTCGACATCCACCCGCCTCTCGCAGGACGCCGCGATCGTCCTGGGTCTGGCACACACGGCTGTCCCGTTTGCGGCGAGCAGGGAAGACGAAGCCGAGCGCTGGGTACGTGTCATGCGCCTGCACGGCCAGGTCGGCCGCGCGATGCAGGCGCTCGGTCTCGGCGAGACGCCGCTCGAGTCGCCCGCCACGCCGCGCGCCGTCCGCCTGCTCCGTGCGCGCGACCTCAGCGGTGCGATCGTCGAGCAGGTCGAGCAGCGCTCGCTCGAGCTGGCCGCCGAGCGGCGTGCCCAGCTCGTGAGCACCGTCGACATCTTCTTCGCCGTGCTCGACATCTACAGCAGCACGTTCGAGCGTGCGCTCTATGCGCGCGGCACGACGCGCGTCGAGCTGATCGCCGAGCTCTGCCGCGACGGCTTCCCGGTGCCGGCGCCCTTCGGCGGCGTGCCCGCCTAGGCCGGCCGCGCCTCCTCGAGCCTGCGTCGCACGTTGAGGAAGTAGTCCGCGCCGGACACCACGGTGACCACCACGGCGGCGTAGACGAGCACCTGCACCCAGGCGACGCTCGTGTCGTCGACCGCGATCAGCGCCAGCACGGCCGCCACCTGCACGATCGTCTTGAGCTTGCCAAGCAGGCTCGCCGGGATCACGACGCCCTGCTGGCCGGCCGCGATGCGCAGGCCGGACACCGCGAACTCGCGCGCGATGATCACCATCGCAACCCAGGCCGCGACCTTGTCGAGGCTCACGAGCGAGATGAGCGCGGCGGCGATTAGCAGCTTGTCGGCCACCGGGTCCATCACCTTGCCGAACGTCGTGACGCTCTGGCGCGAGCGGGCGATGTAGCCGTCGAGGCCATCGGTGAAGGCGGCCACCGCGAACACCACCGCCGCCACCCACGAGCCGTGGTCCGTGTTCACGAGCAGCGCCACCACCAGCACCGGCACGAGCAGGATGCGGATGACCGTGAGGACGTTGGGAAGGTTGAGCGGGAACACGTGGCCGGACCCTACCCGGAGGCGGGCGAGCTCATCCGCTGGCGGTGCAAGATCTCTATCCCGATGCTGCTGCCGAGCGGACCGATCGGTGAGACCGTGGCCGCGAGCAGCACCCACGGGAAGACGCCGCGGCGGCAGCCGACCGCCACCGCGATGCAGAGGATGGTCCAGCCGACGCCGTGGATCCAGCCGAGCACGAGCTGGGTATGCGCCGACATGCCGCCGATCCAGCTGACGAGCAGCGCGATGAAGATCAGCGATTCGAACGCCGAGTAGAGGCGCACCTTGCTGAAGTAGGACACGCGCCTGAGGTTAGCTCTGGAGCGGGTTCGTGGCGGTGGTGGCCGGCTCGTCCGGCTCCTCGCGGCCGGGCCGCCGCCTGCGCACGCGCGCCTCCTTCGGCCCGCGTGCGAGGAAGTGGGCGATGACGAGGATGAGCACGCCGTTGACCGGGTGCAGGCCGCCCAGCGCCGCGATCTTGTGGCCCCCCTTAGCCAGGCCGTACTGCACGAGCATCAGGACGAACAGGAGAAGCGCGAGTCGCACCTGGTCGCGGTTGAGGAACGCCAGCACCAGCAGCGCGAACGAGACGACGATCAACGCCTCGCCCACCACTTGGTGGGCATTGAAGGCGCTCGACTCGAACAACTTGTCGCTGTCGTGCGGCTTGGCGCGGAAGACGGCGAGGCCCGCGAGGAAGAACTGGACCGTCGCTCCCAGCAGAACGAACCAGCCGAGCACCCGCTGCGCGCGCTGATAGGTCTCCATCCGCTGAACCCTAGAGAACGCGCGGACGAGCGCCCTAAGATCTCGGGATGGGACTCGCGGGGAGACGAGGACGAGTCGCGACCGTCATCGCCGTGCTGCTGTACGTCGGCGTCACGGTGTGGGCCACCGCCGTCGAGGGACTCGAGCTCTCGCACGACGTGCTCTTCATCTGGCTCGTGGTCGGCCTGCTCGCGCTGTCGCTCACCGACATCAAGCGCTGGGCGCGCGGGCTGATCTTCGACTGGCTGCCGTTCGCCGGCTTCCTGATCGCCTACGACGTGGTCCGCGGCTTCGCGGACAACCTCGGCATCGCGCCGCACACGAGTACCGCGATCGACTTCGATCGCGCGCTCTTCGGCCACACCATCCCGACCGTCTGGCTGCAACAGCGGCTGTTCAGCCCGTACGTCGCGCACTGGTACGACTACCTGACCTTCTTCGTCTATCTGTCGCACTTCTTCGTGACGCTGTTGATCGCGGCGTTCCTGTGGCGCTACCGCTACCCGCTGTTCCGCCGCTGGCGCACGCTGGTGCTGGCCGTCGCGGCCGCGGGCTTCGCCACCTACGCCCTCTTCCCCGGCACGCCGCCGTGGCTCGCGGCGCAGTGGGGACAGCTGCCGCCCATCACGCGCACGATCGGCTACATGTGGCAGCACGTGCACATCTACCCGGCGGCGGCGTTCTTCGAGACCGGCAACAACTACGTCAACGACGTCGCCGCGCTGCCTTCCCTGCACGCCGCGTACACGCTGCTCGTCGTGCTCTTCTTCTGGAGCATGGTCAAGCCGTGGGCGCGCGCAGTGCTGCTGCTCTATCCGCTCGCGATGGGCTTCACGCTCGTATACACGGGCGAGCACTACGTGTTCGACGTCGTGCTCGGCTGGGCCTACGCGGTGGCGATCTACGCACTCGTCAGCGTCTGGGAGCGCTCGCGGGCAGCGAAAGCAGAGCCGGTCCAAGCCGGGCTCGCGCTGCCGGACGGAGCCGTGCGCGGGCGGCCTGAGCGGACTCTTACGTAGTTCATCGATTCGTCTTACAGGCTGTTAAGTGGAGCCTGTTGACATGGCTCGGAGGTCCCGACGAAGGAGTGCGTTGTGGAACGCGGTCTGAAGCGCAAGTTGGCAATCGGCGCAAGCGGACTCGTGGTGCTGGGCGGCGGTGGAGTCGCCTACGCGGTCACGAAGCCGGACAACAACCGACAGGCGTTCCTGGGTGACGTCGCCAAGCGGCTCAACGTCACGCCCGACCAGCTCAACAACGCACTGAAGGGGGCGTTCGAGGACCGCCTCGGCGCCGCCGTGAAGGCCGGCAAGCTCACGCAGGCTCAAGCCGACAAGATCAAGAAGCAGATCGAGCAGAACGGCGGCGCGCCGTTCATCGGACCCGGACCGGGCATAGCGGGCGCCGGCCCAGGCGCCTTCCGCCACCGCGGCTTCCGCGGCGGCCCGCTCGGAGTCCGTGGCCCGATCAAGGACGGCCTCGACGCGGCCTCCAAGTACCTCGGCCTCAGCGACAAGCAGCTCGTCCAGAAGCTCGCCTCCGGCAAGTCGCTCGCCGACGTCGCGGGCGACCAGAGCAAGTCCGTCGACGGGCTGAAGAGCGCGATCAAGGACGCCGTGAAGTCAGACCTCGACGGCGCGGTCAAGAACGGCAAGCTCACCCAGAAGCAGGAGAGCGACCTGCTCGGCAAGCTCGACACGCGACTCGACAACCTCGTGAACCGCAAGGGCTTTGGGCCGCGGCCGGGCTTCCGCAAGGGCGGCGCCTGGGGCGGCAAGCGCGGCAGCAGCCAGGGCGGCTCGTTCGTCCCGCCGCCCGGGGCGCCAACACCGCCGCCGGGCGCGCCGATCATCTAGGCGCGCCCCGGCACGGCCGCCCTGCGGTCGCATAGAGTGCGCTTCTCATGGCCGAGCGACTCGCGAACAAGGTCGCGCTGATCACTGGCGCGGGCTCTGGCCTTGGACGTGAAATGGCGCTGTTGTTCGCGCGCGAGGGTGCGTCCGTCGTGATCAACGACATCGACCAGGAGGCGGGCGAGAGCACGGCCGCGGAGCTGGGCGGCGGAGCTCAGTTCATCGCCGGCGACGTGTCCGACGACGGCTCGGTGGCGGCCATCTTCGCGGCGGTGCGCGAGGCGCACGGGCGGCTCGACGTGAGCGTGCATAACGCCGGGGTCATGGATCCGCGCGACGAGGGCCCTACGGTCACGCCGCTCGACGTGTGGGATCGCGTGATCGCGATCAACCTCACCGGCGTCTTCCTCTGCTGCCGTCATGCGATCCCGCTGATGATCGACACCGAGGAGAAGAGCTCGATCATCAACATCGCGTCATTCGTCGCTCTGATGGGCGCGGCGTCGCCG